>JAHDGV010000244.1 GCA_020631655.1 Chloroflexota bacterium
GATCTGGATGGCTAACACCGGCATAAAACACAACTGATGGGATGTTTTTAAGCCGATCCGCTTCTGCGGGACCAAGACGAGCCAGCAAAATGGTCCTCGGTCGAACTTCCAATCCTAGATCCGAATTTAGCAGATAGTCGCTCCATGCCCCTGCGCAAACCAAAACCCTGTTGGCCGTTATCTCTGTGCCGCTACTCGTTGTCACTTTCATCCCGTTTGATTGGGATTCAACCCGATTTACCTGTTCGCGGATCAGGGTAGCACCTTGATCTGTGGCGATTTTTAACTGCGCCTGCACAAGCTCACGGGGGTTGACGTACCCACCCTGAGCCACTTCGTGTAAAACGGCGTAGTCGGCCGGAAATTTGAGCTGGGGGCAGATCGTCTGAAACTGCTCAGACGTGTAGTTTTGGAAGTCAACCAAATTGGCAAAACCGGCCGAGGCTGTCAGGGCAATGTAATCGTCTGTTTTTCGGGGGGATGGGCCGACCTGAACGGCGCCGGCATTGTGGTAGAACTTGATCCCGCTTTTTTGCTCGATCTCGGCATAAGTTTCTAGCGATGCCATCGCCATTTCAGACCACAGAGGGCTCGCGTCTAACCCGCGTGTGATGCGGCCTTGATCGTAGTAGCTCCCGAAATTTTCGTTGTGGGCTTGCCAGTCGGCCGGTTCTGCATTGCCAATAATCGCAACAGAGTCTGATGACTGGCTCAGGTATCGACCAGCGGCAGAGCCGATGAGCCCCCCGCCCACAACGATTGTTTCAAAGTCCATGGCTTGTTTGGTTAGAGACTCTATTTCTCTTCGACGATGATTTCTTCTTCAACCTCAACGCCGCGCAAGGTGTTGATCTCTTCAGAAAGAGAGTGGTTGATGACGGTCCAAAAACCTTCCCACGTTTTAGGATCAAGGAAGTCCTTTGGCTGGGTGCTGTCGATGGCGCTGGTCAGTTTTGAAATTGTTTGGGATCCTGGAACTTGATTGATTAGATCTTTCCCTTCCTTGTAACCTGGAAGTTTCTCAACAAATTCGACGGCTCCTTTAACGGTTGAATTTTCGTTGATCTGCTGTTTGGCCTCACCCAAAGTTGGCAAGCCGTCTAATTGCTCTTGTGCTTTGCTGATCGCGGGAGAAACAATCTCTTCAGCCTTGTTCATCGCTTGCCCCATTTCTTCTTGAATGGCGGCGCTTACGATGACCCAAATTTCTTTCCACGTTTCAGGATTACGGAAATCTTCGGCCGAGGCTGAGCTTAGTTTGGAAGAAATTTCGTCAATGACGGGGGAGTTGAAGTTGCCAATATTTTCTTTGATCCAAGTGTAGAGTTTTTCGGGAGAAAAATTAGCTGGAGAAAATTTCTCTGTATCACTTTTGATCTCTTCAACGCGACTTTTGATTTGACCCAAAGCTTCTTCGATTTTCTCTTTTTCAGTCTGGGCTGTGGCCGCAACAGCTTCGACTGCTGGGGCCGCACTGGCTACCTCAGGGGTATGCTGTTTACAGAAATCAGTTCCGTCTACTGCATTCCTTTTGCACGGGTTTCCTGATTTTGTGGTTGCTGAACATTTTTCAGACATGATTTCTCCTTTTTGTGTTGATGCAGGCTGGCCGATTTGGAAAGTGCGGGAGTTGGTTTCCGCTTATTTAGACAAGATGGAACATGGCGAAGAAGTGACAAAAACTGCCACCTAAAACAAACAAGTGCCATACCGCGTGATTGTAAGGCATTTTCTCCCAGATAAAAAAGATAACCCCAATCGAATAAGACAGGCCTCCTGCAATGAGCAACCCTAATCCCTGAGGAGGAATTTGCTGGACAAGCTGATTCCAGACAAAAATGGTTAGCCATCCCATTGCTAGGTAACTAAGCGTTGAGGCGAGTTCAAACTTGTTGATGAAAAATATCTTGTAGATGATCCCGAGGATGGCGATGGCCCAAACAACGGCTAAAACGGCGTATCCGGCCGGGGTTGCAACGCCCAAAATCATGAACGGAGTATAGGTTCCCGCAATTAGCAGATAAATGCCTGCATGATCGATAATTTTTAGTGTGGTTCGTAACCGGCGGAACTGTAGGGCGTGGTAAAGGGTAGACGCAAGGTAGAGAAGCACCATCGATGCACCGTAGATGCTAAATGAAACCACGTGGCGCACTTCACCTTGATTCACACCAATAACGATGAGCAGAGTTAGTCCGGCAATTGCAAATGCCGCCCCCAACCCATGGGTGATTCCGTGTGCGATTTCTTCCCCGACTGTGTAGTTCTCCAGCTTGATATTCATAACCTCGCGAAAGGTTCTTTTTTGTTGTGTTTGCTGCGCGTTGTTTTTTGTGTTCATAAGTTACCCCAATGGTCTTGCATGATATACTTTAAGACAAGAAAAACTAATCTACAACCAGGACATAAGTCTTCTTGTAGATCCATTGATCACAGCAGGAATAGCGATTCGGTTTCACACCGATTTTGAGCGTCAAACAAACAGTACGGGGGAGTCATCCACTTTGTCGTACCGACAATGTCGCAATTATCAATGGTTATAAAAGTATGCACCTAGGAATTAGACCATGAAAACAACCGAGCAGCACGTTTTAGAGAATATCAATTTTGATCAATTACTAACCATGTTAGATGAGTTGGTTGCTGTTAAAAGTTTAGACGGCACACCGGAAGAAGTAGAGGTACAAAAACTCGTCTCTAAAAAGTTAAACGAGATCGGTTTTGATGTGGATGAGTGGTCTGTTGATATGGAAGAGTTAAAGTCCCATCCAAAATTTTCGGCCGAAGTTGAGCGGCCGGAGGCGATCGGGGTTGTGGGGAGCTGGGGGAACGAGGACGGCCCTGTGTTGTTGCTTAACGGACATACCGATGTGGTTCCGGCCGGTGAGCTGGAACGCTGGAACTTTGATCCGTGGCGAGCGACCTATGACGCGGCATCTGATCGGGTTTATGGCCGAGGAGCTTTGGACATGAAAGGGGGACTGTGTTGCGCCATTATGGCGGTTAAAACGATTAAAGATTTGGGGATCAAACTAAAAGGGAAAGTGTTGATTGAATCTGTTTTTGGTGAAGAAGACGGTGGTTCAGGCACCCTAGCGGCCGTTGTGCGCGGTCATAAGGCAGATGGGGCCGTGATCATGGAGCCAACCGAGCTGATGATTGCACCGGCTCAGGCGGGATGTTTTAACTTCAAGATTACGATCCCCGGCCGGGCGGCCCACGGAGCCATGCGGTTTGAGGGAGTAGATCCGTTAGAAAAATTCATTTTGGTCTATCAAGCGATTTTGACATACGAAAAAACACGCAATATCGGTGTCACCCATCCATTTTTTAAAGATTATGATGCCCCTTACCCGATTTGTTGCGGCGTGATCCATGCGGGCAACTGGGCCTCTACTGTGGCAGAGTCTTTGACGTTTGAAGGGCGCTACGGCATTGAGCCGGGCGAAGACTTGGAAGAGGCTAGACGATCGTTTGAAGATGTCGTCCAGAATGTGGCTCAGGCTGATGAATGGCTCAAAGACAATCCACCAGTAGTTGAGTGGTGGGGCGGCCAATTTGACCCGGCCGAAATTGATGAGGGCTCACCGCTGATTCAGTTGGCGAAAGATGCTTACACCGATGTGACGATGCAAAGCCCGATTGTCCGCGGTATGACCTATGGGGCAGATATGCGTCTGCTGGTCAACGAGGGGGAGACCCCCACAATCATGTTTGGTCCGGGAGATGTGCGTATAGCACACCGGCCGGATGAATTTGTGCCGATGGACGACCTAAAGACGTGTACACGCGCTTTGGCGCTGATGATTTTGCGTTTTTGTGGGGTCGAGGAAGAGGGGGAACCGATTGCTCCCGAACCAGATCAGGAAAGCTCTCTGGACTGATAAAAGAGCCATCCCCCAGCAATTAAAAACAGCGCCGCAAGCCCCATCAAGATCAGGGGCCAATTGATCACGCTGGTAGATGCTTCTGGATTGATGGTTTGAACATCGGCCGTAGTTGCTTCTGTATCTGTGGAGCTTTGATCTACCACCTGTGCAACCGCTTGGCTAGATGATTCTTGGTCTGCTGATTCAGCAACGGGAGCATCTGTTGGTGACGCATCTGCGATTTCGGCGGCCGGTGTGACGGTGGGCAATTCAACAACAATTTGCTCTGATTCAGTGGTGTCAAATACGGGAGTTTCGGTTGGGGGTGATTCAACCACATTTTCCACCACAGGCGCTTGGTCCAGAGAGGTAGCCTGCTCGGCCGGAATAACCCAAAGTTCTTGCCCTACAGACAATAGAGGATTCGCAGAAAGTCCGTTCCAAGCCAGCAACTCATCCAGAGTAATGCCAAATCGGGCCGCAATTGACCAAGCGCTATCCCCTTCGCGGATGGTGTATTTTTGCACCGGTGTTGGTGTGGGCGTAAGCGTCGGCGGTGCTTCCCCCGGCTGTAAGCGAATCTTGATCTCGTCCCCTTCACTGATGAGTGAGCTTGCCTCTAATCCGTTAAAAAGGAGGAGGTCAGTAAGCTCGACGTTGTGAATGGCGGCGATGGTCCACAGAGTCTGCCCTTCCTGCACAAAAACGCTGTTTGGTGGTGTAGGCGTTGGTGGCGGCACCCAACCTTCCGGCGGTTGAATGATGATTTCATCTCCTACCGAAACCAGATCGTTTTCTGACAAATTGTTGTATAACAGCAGGTCAGATACGTTGACCTCGTAATAGGCCGCTAATGTCCACAGCGCATGCCCTTTGCCCACGGTGTGGGTAATTTGCCCCGTCTGATCCGGTTGAGCCAAAATAATCGGCTCAACAAAAATCGGCTCAGGTTCTGGCGCTCTGGGAACTTGGGCCGCTGTTGCCCCCCGGTTGCCAACAACAATCACATACCGGCGATTGTTGCCGCTTCCAGCAAAGGCGGTACCGGCCTCGTTGTAAAAACTGCTGGTGATTGTGTTGTAGTGGGGTGGGCTGTTTTGCCACCAAGTCAAGGCTCTTTGGGGAGTCATATCCCATCCACCCACGATGTTTTCAACGACACGGCCGTTATAGCCCGCCTGCACCGCCCGCATTTCTTTGGTGGTTCCGTCTGGCCACGTGTGTACAAAACTGCGTGGATTGGCCAGTAGCCAATTTGCTTGGGTTTGTGATGCGGCCGCTAGTTGATTGTTCCACTGGAAGGCCGGAAGCCCCAAAGAGGCGCGAAAGTTATTCACCAACCGAAAAATTTCCGATGCAGGATCCTGCGCTTCAGCTTTTGGTACGGTGTTTCCGTTGACGCTCAGCACAAGGCTGAGGAGTAACATCATCAACAGAACGGTTTTTGTTGTCCTTGAATTCTTCACAGCGCCGCAGTGTAGCATAGGGGTGATACCGGCTCAAACATTCTTAGGTGGCAGGTCAGTAACAAAAGCACGGCTTTTTTAAAGTCTACAAAATTATCCACAGATAACACAGATTCCACCGATTGAAAAACTATTCTGTGTAATCCAATTAATCTGTGGAAAAAAAATTTGAGAAAACACGACACTAGAAAAACCCTATTTACAAGAGTTTGAAGTGTGAACTGTGAGGCGGTATCTGATACCATTTGAATAATGAGCAACACCGTTGAAACTGAATCAAGTATAGAGATGATCTCAGATTTAGAGCCTTCAGATGATTGGAGATGTTTGATCCTACTGTTCCCCGGCGAAAAGCCCGGTGTAATGGGAGAATTGGGGCGTAAAATCGCAAACGGCTGGGGCGGCAAGGTCTGGCTGGGGGGATTGGAAGAGGATGGTGAGTCGAGTTATTTCACCCGAACCACACTTGAAGAGGCGCAAAAACAGTTTCGTCAAACTGGTAAATTGGCTGAGAGACTTATTCACATCACTTATGATGTTGGCAAGGGTGGGGCTGAACTTGAGGAGCTGGTCGAGCGTGCAGGCATCGATTTGGTCTTGGTCCGAAATACGCGCAACGCACCGGAGCTCGTTTCGCAATTAAAGTGTGATGTCGGCATTGTGCGCGGCTCAACCGAGCAGTTAGATCAAGAAATGGCCGAGATCGAAATTAATAATATTTTGGTTCCCTCTATAGGAGGCCCAAATTCGATTGAGGCTCTGAAACTTTTACGGCCGATCGCTGAGCAATGCGTGGTTTCAACCCTTTATGTAGTCCGTGACATTGTGGGTGAAAACGGAATGGAGCGCGGCCGTCAAGCATTGTCAGATGTGATCAATCTGTCTGAAATGGAGGAGCTGGTTACACCCTACGTCAAGCGAGCGGTCAGTCCGGTTCAGGGGATTGTTGACCATGCAAAAGCAGATACTGATATTGTAATTGTAGGTGCGACGGAGGATGCTCTCAGTCGGGTTTTGTACGGCGATTTGGTTGCCGGCGTTGTCCGTGACTGTGATACACCCATCGTTGTAATCCGGCGTTCTCCGTTTGGCGCCTTATCTTTGGTTGAACGATTTAACTATCAAGTGCGCCGCATTATGCCGCACATCAATCGGCATTCACGGCGTGACACCTACGAACGGATAAAAAGTAATTCAATCCCTGATGTCAGTTTTTATGTGCTTATCGGCCTGTCGGCCGCCATTGCCGCGGCCGGTTTGTTGTTGAATAGCCCGGCCGTTGTGATCGGTGCAATGCTCGTCGCTCCGCTCATGTCACCCATTGTCGGCGTTGGTATGTCGATGGTGCTGGGTGAAACCGACTTTCTGCGAAACGCACTCTCCGCCGTGATACGGGGTGCTGTTTTAGCCATTGGTGTCGGCATGGTGCTGGGGCTAAATCTGCTGGGTACAGATCAGCTTCCAAACGAGGTTTTGGCACGCACGGCTCCCAGCCTGCTTGATTTAGCGGTGGCCCTCTTTTCAGGATTGGCAGGTGCGTATGCGCTCTGTTATTCACAGGCGGCCGGGGCATTGCCCGGTGTCTCGATTGCGGCCGCGCTGGTGCCACCACTGGCCGTTGTTGGTATTTGCCTGACAACGGGGAATCTGTTGTTGGCCAGCGGAGCGCTTTTGCTGTTTGGGACAAACCTAATCACCATCGCCATTGCGAGTGCGTTTATTTTCTTTCTGCTCGGGTTTCGGCCGACAGAGCGAGACGCTAAATCAAGCCAAACCTTTCGACAAAGGGCCGTACGCATTGCGGCCCTGCTGTTATTGCTAAATGTGGCCGTCTTGGGTATTGTGACCTACTTTTTAACAGCGCAATCAGCTCTTGATTCAAACATTGTTGCGGCCGTTGAATTCAGCATCGACTCTGTGACAGATGGCACCGCACAGCTGGAGCAGATTGTGGAAACTGAAACGATCCAAAATGAAGGTGGGGAAACGCTGGAAGTGACCGCTGTTGTAAATTCATTTGAGTTTGTTTCTTTTTCTGAGGTGGAGGCTATTCGGGATTTGACCAAAGAAATTTTGACGCGACAGGGGTATGAATTTTTTGATGTGGGACTCAAGCTTCAAATTGTCGATTTTGAAGTGATCGATCCAGCCATACCGCCAACTCCAACTTTGACCCCGACGCCCGGCCCAACTGCTACCCCAACGAATACTGCCACTCCAACCAACACTGCAACGCCAACGGCAGAACCTAGCTCAACTCCAACTACCACTCCCACGGTCACAAATACACCAGAACCAACCTTTACACCAACGGTAACAGAGACCCCGCCCCCAACTGCCACGCTTACCCCGGAGCCAACTGCTACCGTAGTTTTAGCCAGAGTCACAATCGATAATTTGCGCCTACGTGTTGAGCCTTCACTTGAGGCTGAGATTCTAGATCGATTGCCTAACCAAACACCGGTTTTAATGTTGGATGGGTTGACTCAGGCTGATGGGGTTTGGTGGCAACAGGTCAGCACCGGTAGCCAGACGGGGTGGGTCGTTTTAGAGTTTTTATCTTTAAGTGAATGATTTTTTGCACCCCTCTTAACATTCGATATAATTCGGCCCGCTTATCGGCCGAGAGGCCTTTAAAATGGTGAAAATTCGCCTTCGTAGCTCAATTGGCAGAGCAACGGACTCTTAATCCGCAGGTTCCAGGT
>JAHDGV010000245.1 GCA_020631655.1 Chloroflexota bacterium
CCGAGACGAAATTATTGATTTTTACAAAAATTGGCAAATTACCAGAGGCACACAGGCCGATTTAACTGAGGCTGAGCTACATGCCTACTTTACCGCCACACCACCCGATGTTTCTGTCGACGGGATCAGTCGTTATTGGAAAAAACGGTGGGAAAGTGAAAATTTGGCCCATACGGACTAGTCCAAAAGAACTAGTTCCTTTTAGTCAAAGGAATCAGGTGCGTTTGAAACATCTTGGATAGATTTGACACAGATTGCCCAACCTAATTAGGCAAACTATACAAATTTATCGGATTCAAAAGGGGTCGTTTTAATAAAATGACCACTGACTTATGCAACAGTTTCTCATTGTAACTCTAAATGGATTAACCCAAGCCGCCCTATTTTTTGTGGTTGCCAGCGGTTTCTCCCTCATCTTTGGACTCATGCGGGTGGTCAACATGGCGCACGGCACGCTGTACGCGGTGAGTGCCTATATCGGCTGGTCGATATGGGATAGCACAGGTAATTGGTGGCTGGCTTTAATCGTTGCGCCACTTTTTGCAGTGGTGGTTGGCGTGCTGATGCAACGCTTTTTGCTCACCCGTGTGCAGGGAGACGATCTGCAAGAGGCGCTTGTGACAATTGCTGTTTCGATTTTGGTTGGAGACTTGCTCTTGCAACGGTATGGTGGCTCTATCCGCCAAGTCCGGCCGCCGGAAATTATCAGCGGTGCAACCACCCTCATCGAAACCGAAAGTCTGCGTCTGATCTATCCCACATTCCGACTGTTTACCCTTTTTGCCGCCATCTTGATCGGCGCATCACTGTGGTACATGCTCAATCGAACCAAGCTGGGGATGGTCATTCGAGCTGGGATTGACGACCGGCCGATGGTTGAAGCGATGGGTATCAACATCGAACGAACATTTTTACTCGTCTTTGCACTTGGATCGCTTTTAGCGGGCCTTGGCGGCTTTTTTGGCGCATCGGCCCTCTCTCTACGGCCGGGTGACGACGGCATTTATCTGCTGTCGTCCCTCATCGTTGTGATCGTTGGTGGGATGGGTAGCCTTGGCGGTGCCGCTTTGGGAGCTGTGTTAATCGGCTTGGCCGGGCAATATGGTCTAGCCTATACACCCACTTACGCCAGCCTCATCACTTTTGTCATTATGGTCATTGTCCTCGCCGTTCGGCCGCAGGGCATTTTAGGGAGAAGCTTAGGCCGATGAATCAACAAACTTCAAAGCTCAGACGCAACTTGGGCATCGTTTCACTGCTCCTTTTGGTTTTTTATCCGCCAATTTTGCAAGCGCTTGCAAATGCAGAGATTGTGCGGGATGCAAACTTTTACATACTCCAAATCGGGGTGCAGTCCCTCTACCTCGCCATCCTGTCAATGAGCCTAGCATTCTTGGCCGG
The DNA here is from genome assembly GCA_020631655.1 of Chloroflexota bacterium. Classification (GTDB taxonomy): domain Bacteria; phylum Chloroflexota; class Anaerolineae; order Promineifilales; family Promineifilaceae; genus WTJY01. The sequence goes on from JAHDGV010000245.1 coordinate 1,402, forward strand.
ATACGGCGGGATGGTGTCGTTGGCGCAAATCGCCCTTTACGGGGTAGGTAGCTACGCATTTGCGAATCTCGTCGCCCTAAACGGGTATCCCGCATGGATGGGGATTCTGGCGGCGCTGATCTTGCCAGCGCTAGTCGCCATCGCATTTGCGCTTATTTCTGTGCGCACTGAAGGGATCTATTTTTTGATGATCACCCTCGCTTTGGCGATGCTGACATTTTCGTTTGCCCTCCAAAATCGCTCTATCACTAAAGGATTTTCCGGCATTAACGACACACAAGCGCCGTGGTTTGATCCTGAAAACCTGCTCAGGTCTTCAACCATCTTTTACTACGTCGCTCTTGTGATCGCCTTGGCCGTCTTTTTCTTTTTCAAATACACGGTCAAAACCCCGTTTGGGCTCGCCCTTCAAGCGATTCGTGACAACTCGCGCCGGATGCGCGCGCTCGGCTTTAATGTCACGGCTCATCGCATTGCCGCCTTCACCTTAGCTGGCTTTGTGGCCGGAATCGCAGGTCTGCTGGGGGTTTGGTACAACGGCCAAATGTCGCCGGGGGCCATCGACCTGACCCGCAACATCAACATTTTGATGATCGCCGTTCTAGGCGGGCTCATGTACTTCGAGGGCTCTTTTGTCGGGGCGATTTTCTTTGTGCTTGTCACCACCTTTGCAAGCTCATTCACCAACTGGGTCAACGGCTTTGACCTCCCCCTCCAATTAGGATTCAACACATTGATCGGGATCGCATTTTTACTCGTCGCCCTCTACCTAAAAGATGGGTTGATGGGGCTGTTTTGGCGCACGGTTGAACCGGCCGCTGTCACCTCGACCGATGTTGAAGCTCCGTCTGAACTGCAGGCGGCTCAAATAGATTAAGAAGTAACCCACCCGATAGTATTTGACTATTGGACATTATTTTCTAGAGGAGAAAAGAAATGGAACAGAGAAAGAAAATTTCTATATTTTCGACTTTATTGATTTTGCTATTGCTTTTGGCCGCCTGTGGTGGCTCAGAGCCTGTGGCAGAGCCAGCGGCGGAAGAACCGGCCGCAGAGGTCGAAGAAGTGGTTGAAGAAGCCGCTGAGCCAGAAGAAGAAATGGCTGAAGAAGAAGCGATGGAAGAGGAAGAAATGGCCTCTGACGAACCGATTCGCATCGGCGGTATCGCCATCCTTGAAGGTGCCTTTGCCGCCTTGGGTGAAGACTCGGTACGCGGCATCGAAATGGCGATTGCTGAATATGGTGGCGAAGTGGCCGGCCGTGCAATTGAACTGCAGGTCGAAAGCTCAGACGGATCACCAGACACCGCAACCAACGCTGTGCGCAAATTGGTTGAGCAGGATGGCGTTGACGTTGTTGTAGGTCCACTCTCAGGTGATGAGGGTATCGCGATCAAAGGGTATGCCAAAACCCAGCCAGAAGTTACGTTTGTGAACGGTGTTTCTGGTGCGCAAGATGCAACTTTGCGTGATCCAGCCCCTAACTTCTATCGCTTTAACACCGATGGAACCCAATGGATGGCCGGTCTTGGAGCTTACTCTTTCAACGAAAAAGGGTATGCCAAAGTGGCAACAATCGCGGAAGACTACAGCTTCCCATACAGCCAAGTGGGCGGATTTGTACTTGAGTTCTGCCAAGCGGGTGGCCAGATTGATGGCCAGTTTTGGACCCCGATTGGTACAACCGACTACAGCTCAATTGTGGCTTCGATCCCAGATGATGTAGATGCGATCTACGTGGCGCTGGGTGGTTCAGACGCGGTTAACTTCTTGCGTCAGTACACCGAGTTTGGCGGCACCGCTCCGATTATTGGCGGATCAATTACGGTTGATCAATCGGTACTCAGCTCAGACGGCGCATTGCTCGACGCAGTTATCGGCACGATTTCGGCCGGACCTGTGGCAGACACCAACCCATCTCCAGAATATCGCGCATTTGTTGATGCTTACTTAGCACAATTCCCAGATGCAAACACCTCGCCTTCGTTGTTCGCCTGGGGCTACTACGTGAACACGCTGGCCGTGCTACAAGCCATCGATGAAGTTGGTGGTGATTTATCAGATGGCCAAGCCAGCTTGCAAGCGGCCCTGTCAAACATGGTTGTTAACGGCCCTACCGGCCCAATTTCACTCGACGGCAATCGTCAAGCGATTGGTAACAACTACATCACCGAGATTGTTCAACAAGACGATGGCAGCCTGATCAGTGAATTGGTGTCAGTCACCGAAGGTGTGAACCAAACGCTGGGTGTAGACGCACAAGCATATCTAGACTTAGGCGCATTTGATCGTGAGAATCCAAACTGTGGCGCAATTGCAGAGCAGTTTGCGGCCGGTATGCCAGCCATGGAAGAGGAAGAGATGGCTGACGGATCTGAATTTGGTCCGCTCAACATCGGTGGTATCGCCATTCTTGAAGGTGCATTTGCGGCTTTGGGTGAAGACTCAGTACGCGGTATTGAAATGGCGATTGAAGCCTTTGGTGGCGAGGTAGCTGGTCGGCCGATTGAGTTGGTTGTTGAAAGCTCAGACGGATCGCCAGACACCGCAACCAACGCCGTGCGCAAACTTGTTGAACAAGATGGCGTAGACGTTGTTGTTGGGCCACTCTCAGGTGATGAAGGAATCGCGATTAAAGGGTATGCAAAAACCCAGCCGGAAGTGACTTTTGTCAACGGTGTGTCTGGTGCGCAAGACGCAACTCTGCGTGACCCAGCCCCGAACTTCTATCGCTTTAACACAGACGGAACCCAGTGGATGGCTGGTCTAGGAACCTACTCTTTTAACGAAAAAGGGTATGCCAAAGTGGCAACCATTGCTGAAGACTACAGCTTCCCATACAGCCAAGTGGGTGGATTTGTTCTCGAATTCTGCCAAGCTGGCGGTGTGGTAGACGGTCAATTCTGGACCCCAATCGGCACCACAGACTACAGCTCGATTGTGGCCTCGATCCCGGCCGATGTAGATGCGATCTACGTGGCGTTGGGTGGTGCAGACGCGGTTAACTTCTTGCGTCAGTACACTGAGTTTGGTGGTACAGCTCCGATCATTGGTGGATCGATTACGGTTGACCAGTCTGTACTCAGCTCAGACGGTGCGTTGTTAGACGCGGTTATCGGCACAATTTCGGCCGGGCCAATCGCAGACACCAATCAAGATCCAGCGTATCTTGCATTTGTTGAAGACTATTTGGCCCAATTCCCAGACGGCTTCACCTCTCCATCACTCTTCGCATGGGGTTACTACGTCAACACGTTTGCCCTACTAAGTGCAATTGAAGAGGTTGGTGGCGACTTGTCAGACGGCCAAGCCAGCTTACAAGCTGCTTTGGGTGAGATGGAAGTCAACGGACCAACCGGCCTCATCACCCTAGATGGCAATCGCCAAGCGGTAGGCAACAACTACATCACAGAAGTTGTACAGCAAGAAGATGGCACTTTGGTCAATGAACTTGTATCTGTGGCCGAAGGTGTTAACCAAACGCTGGGTGTAGATGCTGACGAATACTTGGCACTAGGTGCATTTGACCGTGAGAATCCGGTCTGTGCAGATTTGAATCCGTAGTTGAACAATCAACTTACAGGGAGGCCCCTTTGGGGTCTCCCGCTAATTTTTTAATGGGCAACAAGCAACGAACAATGGGCAATTGGCAATGGAAAACGCACTCGAACTAACCAACTTAGGCGTCTCATTTGGCGGTATTCGCGCCGTAAAAGATGTGACTTTACGTGTCGCAAAAGGGGAACGACGGGCGATTTTAGGCTCCAATGGAGCGGGTAAATCGAGCTTGTTTAACCTGATCGCCGGGGAATATGAACCGACATCGGGGCGGGTTTCGATGTTTGGCGAAGATGTGACAAAAAAACCGATCCATCTGCGTAGCCGGATGGGATTGGGACGCACCTACCAAACCTCTGCGCTTTTCCCAAGCCTAACGATTATTGACCACATCTATTTGGCGGTGCGTGGTTGCTACGACGGCCGGATGAGCTTCGGCCGAATTTTTGCCAGCGAAAAACATATGCAGGCGGCTGAAACCATCGCCCAAAAAGTTGGGCTGGCCGATATGATGCACCGGACCGTGGCGGATATTTCACACGGGGAACAGCGTCAGCTAGAAGTTGGGCTATCGCTTGCGGGTGAGCCGCGCCTGATTCTGCTGGATGAACCGGCCGCTGGGCTGTCGCAAGGGGAACGGGGGCGTTTGATCGAATTACTTAAATCGCTTGATGATGACCTGACATTACTCATCATTGAACATGATATGGACGTGGCGATGGAAGTGGCTGATGTGATTACGATGATGCACGATGGTGCGGTGATTGCGTCGGGCACACCGGCCGAGATCGCTAGCAATGAAGAAATTCATGCGCTGTATTTGGGGGCGCACTAATCATGACCGCATTATCTGTGCAAAATTTAAATGTTTTTTACGGCAGTGCCCATGTGCTCCAAGATGTCTCGTTTGAGCTGGGGCAAGAGCCTGTGGCGCTCGTCGGCCGGAACGGAATGGGGAAAACGACGCTGTGCAACGCGATTATGGGATTGGTTCCCACACGGTCCGGCTTTGTAACACTGGGGGATACGGTTTTAACCGGCAAACGGCCGTTCGAAATCGTCAAACACGGCTTGAGCTATGTGCCGCAAGGACGACGAATTTTCCCGTCGTTGACCGTCCATGAGCATCTGAGAATGGTTGATCCCGGAGCCAAAGCTCGCTGGACAATCAAACGAATCTACGACCTGTTCCCTCGTTTAGACGAACGTCGTCACAGCGGTGCAGGCAAGCTTTCTGGGGGAGAACAGCAAATGCTGGCGATTAGTCGGGCACTTTTGCTGAATGCAGATTTTGTGATTATGGACGAGCCATCTGAAGGGCTAGCCCCGGTGATTGTTGATCAACTGGTTGAAACCCTAAAACTTTTAGCCCAAGAAGAAATCGGGCTGTTGGTGATTGAACAAAAACTGGCGGTGGCGGCCGAACTGGCAGACAGAATGCTGGTGATGGTGAATGGACAGATTGCATTGGAAACAACTTCGGCCGAAATGCTGGCCGACGAAGCCGCACAGCGCCGCTATCTAGGCGTTGGCACCATGGAGGTCGCGTAAAGCGGACAAATCAGATGAATAAATTTTCTTTTAAAGCAGACACCCCTCGCGATTCATTGGATTGGGGGACCGTAGCGTGGCTTAGCCATCCACCCTTGACCCAAAACAAGCAAATTACGGCGCTTGATGTGGAGCTGGCTCCGGGTAAGGGGCATGATTTTCACTACCATCCCGGCCAAGAAGAAGTCATTGTGGTAACCAAAGGAACGGTTGAGCAATGGGTGGGCGAAGAGATGAAATTGCTCAATTCGGGTGATGCGGTCTTTATCGACGCAGATGTGGTACACGCTTCGTTTAACAACGGCAACGAACCGGCCGAGCTAATCGCCATTTTGGGGCCATGTGTGGGTGAAGTTGGCTACGGTGTGGTTGAAGTAGCGGATCAAGCCCCGTGGAACGGCCTCCGTAAATAAACAATTTTGTAGGGGCGTCCCTTGTGGGCGTCCCCTTGGGCAGGCACAAGACCTGCCCCTACAGGAGAAATTAGAACATGCCATTTATTTCACGACAGGATGCCGTGGCAGGCTTCAAACAAAAAATCAAAGCGGGACAACCGATTATCGGCTGTGGGGCTGGCACCGGCATTTCGGCCAAATTTGCAGAGGCCGGTGGGGCTGACATCATCATCATCTATAACTCCGGCCGCTATCGGATGGCCGGCCGGGGAAGTTTGGCCGGGCTCATGCCCTACGGCGATGCCAACGCGATTGTCATGGAAATGGCATCTGAGGTTTTGCCCGTGGTCAAACACACCCCTGTGTTGGCCGGGGTGTGCGGTACCGATCCATTTCGGCTGATGCCGGTGTTCATCAAACAGTTAAAAGAAGCTGGCTTTGATGGGGTGCAAAACTTCCCCACCGTTGGATTAATCGATGGGGTTTTTCGCCAAAATCTTGAAGAGACAGGCATGGGAATGCAACATGAGATCGATGCAATCGCAGAAGCCCATCGGCAAGATATGCTGACCTGCCCGTATGTGTTTGATCCAGAACATGCTCGAGCGATGGTTGAGGCCGGGGCCGATGTGATCGTGCCTCACATGGGTCTAACCACCAAAGGATCAATCGGAGCTGAGACAGCATTAACCCTAGACGACTGTGCCAAAATGGTCCAAGCGATCCGGGACGAAGCTGTAAAAGTGAATCCAGACGTGATCTGTTTGTGTCACGGCGGCCCAATCGCTGAGCCAGAGGATGCGCAATACATCTTCAACAACACAGAAGGAGTTGTCGGCTTCTTCGGTGCATCCAGCATTGAACGACTACCAACCGAACGAGCCATTCGCGGTCAGGTAGAAGACTTTAAAGAATTAAAATTTTAAGCACGGCGTAGTGGACCCACTGACATAAACGGTTCGATGGAAACGGTCAAAACATTATTGACTGACCCCGTTTTAGTTACTAAAGTTCACCGATTACCAAACTAATTTATCCGGAGGATCAACATGGGACGACCAGTCACATTATTCACTGGCCAATGGGCCGATTTACCATTAGAAGAACTCGCTAAAAAAGTAGGCGATT
>JAHDGV010000246.1:0-3701 GCA_020631655.1 Chloroflexota bacterium
TATACTGATCATATCGTTCAAAATTTTTTGAACGTTGTGAATTTTCTAGCTTTACGTTCAAAACGAGCTAAAATTTAGTAACACGGTACTAACCTGCCGTAATTTATTTACCACATATCCCAGCTCCGGTTACCATTGGTTAGTCAGGCTGGTCTGAACAAGGATGGCGAGTCATGTTTGATAATTTAATTGGCAAGGGGATGGAAGCCATTGAAGACACCTTAGAACAAGTGGTGTCAACAGACGTAGAAACACTTCATGATGCGAGTGTGCACATTATTACCTCTGGTGGAAAGCGGATCCGACCACGGTTGGTTTTGCTCTCTTATCTTGCTTGCGGTGGCACCGATTTGTCTAATGTATATGACTTAGGTGCCGCTGTTGAAATGGTGCACACGGCCACCTTGGTACACGATGACATCAATGATCACAGTGATTTCCGACGTGGAAAAGTGGCGGTCCACAAAAAATGGGGCCGTACATTTGCACTCTTGGCCGGCGACTTTCTCTTTACCAAGGTTTATGAGCTCATGGCACCGTATGGTAATCCATACAACGTTATGATGTCTGAGGCTTGCGTTAAGTTGGTAGAAGGTGAAACGCTACAAGCGCACGTTGCCAAAACGGGTGAAATCGACCGCGAGATTTACAAAAAGATTATCGCTCGTAAAACGGCCAGTCTTTTTGAAGTTTCAACCATCATGGGCGCGGCCGCGGCCGGTGCTTCCGATGAAATCATCGAAGCTATGCGTGTGTATGGTTATAACCTCGGCATGGCTTTCCAATTGGTTGATGACATCTTGGATGTTATCGGTGACGCTGAAGAAATGGGCAAGCCGGTTGGCTTAGATGTAGCTCAAGGCCGTGGTGTCGTTGTGGCTGAAGGTGCCGCAAACGGAAATGGTAGCTACCAGAATGGTGGAGCAGTTGCCGTGGCCCAAGCCTTACCCGATGATGATCCGGTCAAAAAGATGATGGACAGAATGCGCGACTCTGGTGCTCTAGAGCTAGCTCGTTTGCAGGCAGTTGAGATGGGTGAAAGGGCTCGTTCCGCACTGGCTCCGCTCCCCGAATCGGAGATTAAAGAGGCTCTGGATCAGCTTGTTGACATGGTTATTGACCGGTCAAACTAGAATCAGCTCAATTTAAATTGAAAGGCAGATTTTTCCATCTGCCTTTTTTTATATCTAAAATCAAATTAACGAAATAAGCATTTACAGTTTTGGTATTTGTTGTAGCATTGATGACCGTTTCAAATTCATTTTGTGCCAATGATTTGGAAGTAAATAGTAAGCAGTTCTCAGAACCCACCTCATTACTTTTGACTGAGTTATGCACAAGATCAGTATTGATAAAAAATATTCGGAAATTGATCGACTAAATTTGTCGAGCTATAAAAATCGTTTTGCTGAGCTAGATACGGCGTTAGCCAACTGCGAGGCCGCTTTAGATCTGAATATGAGCCTAGCAGTTGGGGACCGATACAAAAAAGGATTGGTTGACAGCCTAAACAACGTTTGCTGGTTTAAACTAAGGCAAACGGCCTATGAAGAAGCTCAGGAATTGGCGGAGCAAGCCCATGAACTAGCAAAAGAAATTGAATATGCAGGCGGCCAGGCCAGAGCATTAGGGCACTTGGGCCGTGTTTCGATGTATTGGGGGAATTATGCAGAAGCGCTGGATATGCATTACCAGCAGTTCAATATTTGCAACGAGCTGAATCTAGAGGCGGAGAAATCAACCGCTTTGACTTATTTGGGGCATATTTACTCAAGGCTTGATAAACCCGAAGATGCGATTGAGTCGTATAAAGCCAGTGCGCAGATTGATGAAAAACTAGGCGATAAAGGGAACTGGGCGGGAAAACTGGTCAATATCGGGATGGTTTATAGCCAACTTGAAGACATAGAGAATTCGTTAGCCTATAGCTTACAGGGATTAGAGCTAGCCAAAGAAACGAATAATATGTATAGCCAGTGTTGGGCCTTAGGCAGTATCGCTAAAGCGTATCGAAAGCAGGGGAAACTAGACGAAACGATCCAATATTTGGAAGAAAATTATGCGCTTTCTATTGAGATCGGTGATGAGCAACAGCAGTTAGATGCGCTTATCGAGTTTGGAAAGGCTTATTTAGCCAAAGAAAAATATGCGCATTCGATTGATTTTCTAAAGAAGGGGATCGATTTAGCCAACAAGAATAATTTCCGGCCGCATTTGGTGCGATGCTACGAAACAATCTCATACGCCTATCAGGGGGCCGGGCAGTACAAAGAAGCATTTGAGCATTTTAAATTGTTTCACGAACTTGAAGCTGAGATTTTTAGCTTAGAGGTCGCTGACAAAGAAGCTGAAATTCTGCGCTTAAAAACGAGTGAGCTTGAGAAGATGGTTGATCTGCGAACTCAAGAGCTAACATTGCTAAACAATCAGCTTAACAAAGCGGTTGCTCAAGAAAAAGATTTAAATCATTTGAAATCAAAGATCATGACGACCGTTTCACATGAGTTCCGCACACCGTTGTCATCTATCAAAGTTTCGGTAGACATGCTGAAAAAATTCAGGGCCGAGATGACGGATGAGAAGCGTGAAACTCTTTATAAGCGAATCGACTCATCAATTAACGGACTGAGCGAGCTAATTGAAGACATTTTGAGCGTGGATGCGATTGACCCAGAATTTGACACCTGCAATATCTTGCCCGCTCGGTATTCTGAACTGGCAGATGGGCTTAAATTAAGTTTGTTCAACAATTTTGGTCGGAATAAGGATCGATTGTTGATAGAAGTTAAACCTTGGGGTGGATCTGTAAAAATAGATCTGTTTCAAGTTCAGAAAATACTGTTTCATCTGGTTGATAACGGGCTGAAATTCTCACCGGCCGGGAGTCCGATCAACATCGAGATTTCAGTTGATGAGGAGCAGAATTATTTGCACCTGCAAGTCTCAGATCGAGGTATTGGCATAAACTTGCAGAATCCCAATTTGGTGTGGGAGCCATTCTTCCGGATTGAAGAAGACCCGTTGAATCCGGGATTGGGGCTGGGGCTATTTCTGGCTTTGCAATCGACAAGGCAAATGGGTGGGGAACTTACATTTACGGCCAACGAGAACGGTGCTGGGACAACATTCATTTTAGAAGTTCCGATCAACTAGGATTTGGGCTAAAACGAAATGACAAATCCGATCAAAATTAAGATCTCGGCCGTTTCGACAACCACGCCGTAAACATCCCCCGTTACGCCATTTATCCGACTTTTCGCCAGATAAATCCACCAAGCCGTTCCCATAGCTCCCAAAACAATCGCAACCAATAGCTGGACCGGAGAGAATCCAATCCAGCCTCCTAAAAGCAAAAGTAAAACTGGAAGAATTGCCGCGAGCCCCATGATGCTGTTTGAGATGGTCGATGCAAAATCGGCACCCATGCCGCCCGGCCGAGCTTGCGGCTGAATGGCTGTTGGCAAGATTAGAAAGCGCGCAACGGCCGGTGCCAGCATAAACGGCAAAAAAGCCTGTGGCATCGGGGTGTTTTGCAAAACGGCATAAATTGCGGCCGCCTTGATACCGAGCGCCATGATCAACCCGATCACTCCAAAGGCACCGGTGCGCGGGTCTTTTAAAATCTCGAGCCGTTTTTCAGCCGGAGCCGCCCCGAGCAACCCATCACAGCAGTCAGCTAGGCCGTCTAAATGCAATCCGCC
>JAHDGV010000246.1:3801-8009 GCA_020631655.1 Chloroflexota bacterium
TGATTAGGCTTCTACCGCTTGGAACGCTTTGGGTAGATCAGATATCGTCATGATACCGATTATTTTCTCGGTGTCTTTCCCATTTTCTGTGATGAGCAAGGCATGCAGACGTTGCCCTTTATGTTCATGATCTTCAAACAGCGCAACGGCCGAGAACAGGTCAGTTTTTCGGCCAGTGACCGCGTAACGGTCTTTTTTACGCCCGAACTTTAAAACAGACTCGGCCGTGGTGTTGTCTAAATCAATCTGGTTGTTTTCAACGCAGTCACCCAACCAGCGGGTGATCGTACTGCTGGTTAACACCCCAATGCACTTGTTGCTTTTTACAATCGGGAGCTTTGAAATCCCGCTGGAGTACATGATTTTCAGCGCCTTGCGCAACTTTGTGTCAGGTGAAATTGTGATGACGTTGCGTTTAAACAGGGGGAAAACCGTGGGCGGCCGAGTCACCATTTCGGCCGCGTGCTCAATCGCTTTGACGACTAAATCGTTTGGCTCCGCAATCACCTCATCCCCAGCCCGTTCATGAATGATGGCATTGCGCAGTTGAGCAAACTCCTTTAAGTCATACTCTAGGCTTTTGACATTTTGCTCCCGCTTGCCCACCGCTCGAATCATCTGAGAAAAACCCATGTGGCCGTCTTGGCTCGTTTTTTGGCGCAAATATTCTTCGATAGAGACAAATGCGTTTAAAAATCGGGTTGAGTTTTTCATAAGGTAGAAAGTGAAAAGGTGAAAGTATGAAGCAGACCAGCCACTTCACACTTTCTGGTTTTTACTTGATACTGGATTCAACGAGTCCCGGTACGATAGCAAGCGCGTCAGGCAATTTGCTGGCATCTTTACCACCGGCCTGAGCCAAGTTCGGCCGACCACCGCCGCCGCCGCCGACAACTTTAGCTACGTCTCGGATGATGTTGCCAGCGTGTACGCCACGGTCGATCAGATCTTTTGTGACAGCGGCCACGAGCAAGGGGCGGCCGTTGCTGACGGTGCCTAACACAGCCACGCCACTTCCAGCTTTATCACGGAACCGGTCGGTTAATTCACGCAATCCGTCCGAATCAGCCCCTTCAACCACTGCCGTGAGCAAAGTGATGCCTGCCACTTCGGTTGTTTGATCCAAAACTGAATCGAGCTGTCCAGCTAGGGACTCTTTCTTGGCCGATTCGATCTCTTTCTTCAGCTCTTTGTTTTCGCTCAGTAACGCCTCGAGGCGTCCTTCAACTTCGTCTGACTTCGCATTGAGCATGCTAGAAATCCGGTCGATTAGAGCCAGTTGGTCGGTGACGTATTCACGCGCCGCCCGGCCGGTAATCGCCTCTACACGGCGTACTCCGGCACTCACAGAGCCTTCGTTTAAAAAGATAAACTGGCTGATTTCGCTTGTTTCTGGCACATGCAAACCACCACACAGCTCAAAGCTGTAGGTGCTTTTATCTGTACCGATTTTGACCGTGCGAACCGTATCCCCATACTTTTCGCCAAACAGCGCCATGGCACCGTTTTCGATCGCTTGGTTTTTATCCATCGATTCGATCACAATCTCATAATTGCTGCTGATCGCTTCGTTGATCTCTTTTTCAATTTTAGCCAGCGTTTCACTTCCCACAGATTCGTTGTGGGTAAAGTCAAAGCGCAACCGGTCTGGCGCAACCATCGAGCCGGCTTGGGTTACGTGTTTGCCCAAGTGGCGGCGCAACTCTTCGTGCAGGATGTGGGTCGCCGTGTGGTTCCGGCGAATGTCGGTGCGACGTTGGTTGTCAACGCGCAACATCACCGGGTCACCGATCTCGATTTCACCTTGGACAACGGTGCCCACGTGCAAAATCAAGCCGTCAATCCCCTTGGGTTTTACCATGTCTTCGACACGGATCTGAGCCCCTTTTGCGGCCGAAGACATCGTCCCTTTGTCGCTGATCTGACCACCAGACTCGACGTAGAACGGGGTAGCGGCCGTTACGATCTCGACCTTGTCCCCTTCACGCGCGATGTCACTGCGATCCCCATCTTTAACAATGGCCAAAATCTGGGATTCCATGCGTGGTTCCCCATATTGGTCTTGCTGAACACCGGTTGCCGTCAGTTTTCCTTCGTCTTTAAGGTCACTCAAAATGGTTGTGTAGATGTTGCCATCCAACTCATACCCTTTGGTTTCCCCTTTACTTGCAAGTTTATGAGCCGCACGTGCCTGAAGATAACCATCTTCATCGATGGTGAAATTCTGCTCTTGAGCCACATCGCGCGTAATTTCAATCGGCAAACCGTGACGCTCGTAAAGCGTAAACGCTTGATCTCCAGGAATCTCGCTCTTATCTTGCTCGCGTAAATCGTTGAGCAACCGCTCGAGGTGGACGTTGGCACGATCCAAGACCCCTTCAAAGTTTTCTTCTTCTTGGGTCAGGGTGTACTTAATATTTTCAGCTTTTTGGTGTAGCTCTGGGTATGCCTCACCCATGTGCTGAATGAACGCTTCAGCCACCATCGACATAAATGGCTCGGTGAATCCGATCTCACGGCCGAAGCGAGCCGCACGCCGCATAACCATGCGCAATACGTAGTCAGCGCCGTCGTTGCCCGGGCGTACACCGTCAGCAATCATGAACGTTGCAGCGCGGACGTGATCCGCAATCACGCGGTACCCAACATAGTTCTCATCCCGATCATCATCAGAATGGCGGAGCAGTTCCTGCACCACGTCCATTGCAGGTGTAAACAGATCGGTGTCGTAGTTGTTGGTTTTGCCCTGCAAAACTTGGGTGATCCGCTCTAACCCCATTCCAGTATCGATTGACGGCCGGGGTAGAGGGGTCATATTCCCGTCTGCATCTTTCTCGAACTGCATGAAAACCAAGTTCCAGATTTCGAGATAGTCGTCTTCAACGTTTACACCCTCAGGCACCATGTCTTCCATGTCGCCCAAGTAGTAATGGATTTCAGAACAGGGGCCGCAGGGGCCAACATCGCCCATTTCCCAGAAGTTTTCGTCTTTGCCAAAGCGCAAAATACGATCGGCCGGAACGTGATCCTGCCACAGCTCAAAAGCCTCATCATCATCGGTGTAGATGCTGATCCACAACCGTGATTTATCCAATTCAAGTTCTTCGGTTAAAAACTCCCAAGCATATTTGATCGCATCTTTTTTGAAATAATCGCCGAAAGAGAAATTGCCCAACATCTCGAAGAACGTATGGTGGCGAGGAGATGGCCCCACGTTTTCAAGGTCGTTGTGTTTCCCCGAAACACGCATACATTTTTGTGAGGTTGCCGCGCGGGAGTAGGGCCGTTTGTCAACGCCTAAGAAGACGTTCACAAACTGATTCATTCCTGCGTTGTTGAACAACAGGGTTGGATTATCTTTTTGTGGCAAAGGGGCGCTTTCTACCCGTTCGTGATTTGCTTTTTCAAAATATGCGAGAAAAGCTTCTCGTATCTCGTTACTCGTTTTCATGTTTAAACCTATCGTTTGGTTTTTTGCAGATGGGGTGTTTGTGCCGGTTTGGTCAAACACCCTACCCTTCAGGAATCAATCAAACAGATGATGGCTTCCCACAGCCAAATCTGTCGTTGACCACCGATTTGAATTTCGGCGATTTTACCTGAAACAGGCACAAAAAAACCGCCAGAAATTGTCTGGCGGCCGTTTTTCTTTTAATTGTACAGGAGAAATCAGCACCAGACGGTTAGTTCTGGGCCGCTGCGGCTCGGTACGAGTCAAAAATGAATTGCAGTCCTGTTGATTTCATGAGCCAAATATTAGCAGAAGCAAAAGGGTATAGCAACCATTCTGATAGGATTAACACTCATCGGGTTGTCCTAATAAAAAACAGAATTATAGCGATGATCAGGCAGACAGCCGCAACATAATCTGCATAGACGACCCGTTGAATCGCACCGTTGTAATCCCCGACCGAAACCGCTAGGAAGATAAATGACCCAATCGAAATGAAGCCAGCGATAAAGGCCAATGGTTGCAATGCTGGAACAAATCCTGCGTAGCAGATGAAAGCCCCCAATAGGCCAAATAAAATCGCCCTATGTCGCATCAAAATTTCTAAATTGCTGTCGGCCAAATCAATGTCATAGAGTTGATTTAATTGATTTAAGCCTAGAAATCCCGTTATGGGCAAAATGTGAATGATGCCCACAACTATCAACAAACCTGTGATTGCACGTTCCATCTGTTTTTCTCCTTCTTGGTGATGAAC
>JAHDGV010001005.1 GCA_020631655.1 Chloroflexota bacterium
CCTGACCCTAATTCAAGGATGCGTTTTTTGCCCGGCCCAGCCAGCTTCTCAATTTGCGATGCTTTTTGATGATGGTAATCAGCAACGCCGCCTGCAAACAGATTTCCCCATTCATATTGTTTTGAGTAAAAGGATTCAACCCAATTCATTTTTGCTCCTCTCAGTCTTGATCAGATGCCCGTTTTGAGCGTTTTTCTTTCCAAGCCGCAATCGCCTCAGCCCGGGTCGCGCCGGGATTCGCATCATAGAAAGCTCGCATATGCCGATTGTATTCAAACTGCTCCCCGATTTCAGAGCTTCCTTTCGGCCGACTCTTCGACTCATGCCAGCCGTCAATCGCATCTCCCAGCGTTTTGCCCACCCCGCTGTTGGTGATGAAGTCACGCAAAAAGACGTTGAAGTGGAACCCTTTGCCGATCTCCGCTTCAAAAAATGTGCGCAATGCTTGAGAGTTTCGCCACCCTTCACCAATTACCGTTTCGCGGGTAAACGTCTCCGGCATTTTTACATTGCCCTTTCGTTTGGGTGATGGCTTTAGCCGCTCCCCAGTCTCTAAAAAGTGGGCGATTCTCGCCGTGATTTCTTGTTTTGACCCGGCCGTCGATAGCTGATTGGTCCGGCAGAAACCGGTCAGCTCATCTTTGAGCCAGTAAAAGTCTAAAAAATCCGTTGCTGAAATTTCTAAATTGAGTTCGGGCCGTTCCATGTTTGAAAACCTTGCACAGACTCTCAAACATCATCTGGAAATAAAACGTCGTACGAAGGTGAAGCGTGTTCCCACTCGAGATCATGCGCCATCAAATACGCTCTGATTTGCTCAAGACTGGTTCCGGGATGGATGTCTAAACAAATGTATGTTGAGTTTGCCCCTTCGTACGAACATCCCATCGAAAGTAGCCTGTTCAAATGCTCTTTTTCTGGTCCGTCGTCTTCAACAGAAGATTCAAAAATTATGCGGACCAATTGATGGCCAGATTTTTCAACTACTTTTTCAAAAAACAGTCCTTCTTCGGCTTCTGAGAACGATGCTTTGACGATATCGCCAAAGGCCAGATTATAGGCATAAAATGGGCAATTCTCTAAACGATAAAGACCATCGCCAAGATCAGTAGCCCACGGAGTCTCAACGTAAACTTCTTCCTCATCTTCGTGTCGAAGGATTAGTTTCACTAATTTTGATTCCATACATCTGATCTTATTCGATCAATTCCGCCCCGGCCCCCGGCCCGCACACGAGCAAATCCTCTACATACGGAATCTCTTTCAGCTTCGCCACCAATTCATCGGCCGAACT
>JAHDGV010000247.1:0-2905 GCA_020631655.1 Chloroflexota bacterium
TTACCTGCATGGCTCGAAAGTGCTATTAAGTTTGCCTCTAATATTCCTGATAATGGGACTGTTTGGCCACTTCAAAATGGACAAAATAGATTCGTTTGAACTACTCCCGTTATTTATCTGGATTTAAGTGACGGCTCCACAGGAATAAACATGCATATTGCAGACACTCTGAAACACCGGACCACGCTGGGCTTTTTGATCTCCATCTTAATTTTAGCAAGCGCCTTGGGCAGTCAATATTGGTTTGCACAACCCGTTGCGGCCGCAACCATTGTTGTGAATGATACCGGGGATGGTGGAGATGAAGATCTTGGAGATGGCATCTGCGAAGCTACTGATGGTGGAGGGGATTGTACTTTTCGGGCCGCTATTGACATTGCGAATAGCAATCCCGATTTAGATACGATTACGTTTAATATTGGATCGGGGGATGTGCAGACGATTACACTATCAAATAATTTGATCAATATTTCAGAGTCTGTTGAGGTTGATGGGACCACAGAAACAGGAGCTTCCTGCGGGACCGGTTTGTCAAATTCAGATCGATCCTTAAAGATTGTTTTGACTGGCGGCAAGATTGAACTCTCGGCCGATAACTCAAAGATTCAAGGCCTTGTTTTAAACGGGGTTGCTACTGATGATGCCTTATTGATCTCGGGTGAGAGTAATCACATTTTTTGTAGTTATTTCGGAACCGATGCCAGTGGCTTAAATGTTAAAACAAACGGGAACAACGGCATTAGGATCACTGGAGACAGCAATACTATTGGAACTGATGGGGATAGCACGGCCGACGAAACCGAGTGGAACGTTATTTCAGGCTCTGGTGAGTCGGGCGTTTATGCTCAACAAATGTCTGGTGGTGTGATTGCTGGGAATCTGATTGGGCTAGGTGCGGACGGTGAGACTGTAATCGGCAATGGTCATTACGGGGTTCTGCTTGAGCGTGGGGCGTCTAATGTGATTGGTGGCACAACGGCCGACCGTGGTAATACGATTGCGGGCAACGGCCGATCCGGAATTGCCGGTGTGTGCGGGGCTGATTGTGTGCTTGAAAATACAACCGTTAGCAAAAATGTCACCATTCAGAATAACGTGATTGGGCAAACAGTCAGCGAAAACGTGGCTGGGAATGGGGATACTTCGGCCGATGGCATTGTTTACGCCGGTATCTCGTTGCGCGGCGTACTCGATTACACAGTGACAGATAACACCATCATCAACAGCGGCGGAGACGGCATATCGATGGAGGGGGCGACTGCAACCATCTCGAACAACACAATTCAAGACAATCCTCGTGCGGCGATCAACATGATGCCGATTGATTCCGGCCATTCACCAATCTCTGCGCTGGGTTCAGAGGCTGATGGGTTGTTAAGCGTGGCCGATATTAGCGGGAATACGATGACGGGTAACTGCTCCCGATTCTCGCGTACACAGTTGGACATTGAGCTGGCCGAGTATGAAAACAGCGGCATAAACTGTGCGGCCGTATTAGCCAACGACACGCCGCTAGATGTGATCAATGATGACAACGGTGCAACTTTGGCCGCATCAAACACCATCACCACAAATAATGGATTCCCAAATATCGCACAATATTGGTTAGCCACCATAGAAATCATTCATGCTGAGACTGATTTGCCCGTTGATGATCTATCGATGACCTTAACCAGTGCCAATGATGGGCCAAGCTACACGTTTGATATCACATCTACTGCTGGGATTAGTTTGAACAATACGGTCTTGCTGGGATCCAGTTTGGTGAATGGCTCATTTACCTTTACTCAAACCGACTCCGTAACGTGGGTGCCTGTTTTGCAGTATGAGTTTGATGCATCAGGCATATTTACCGACTATCAGCCGCTGTTGACCCCCAACGGGCAAACTTATTTGTTTGATGGGGACCACACAACGGCTCCTGCTAACACGGGAGATGGCTGGGATTCAGAAGGAGTTGTTTTTACATCAACCAATGCGATCACCACCCTTGTGGGGGCACCGTTCTCAGTTGCAAGGTACCAAGTGTTTGAGGTACAGGTTTCTGATTTGGACGGGGATGGTTTGTATAACTACATAGATGAGGAAGATGATGGGGATGGGATCAGCGATGTGACTGAGCTGGATGCGGGGACCAATCCGTTAGATATAAGCGATAATGATACAGTTGCTGAGAAACTATCCACGCTTGTAGCGGCCGCAGACGCAGTAGCCGACGGAAGCCCCTCGGCCGGAGAATTGATTACATCAACCTTAAATAATGTGGAGCCAACTCTGATAAATGCGTATGAGGTTGGATTGCATGATCCCACCTCGTTGGGCTTGCCTGCTTATGCTGACCCAAACAATCCAACATTTGCCGAAGTCCAAGCGGTTATCACAGAAGTGAACGAGACTCAAACTGACTCAGATCAGGATGGGTTAACCGATTTGCAAGAGGCAATGCTAGGGACCAATTCCAACAGCAAAGATAGCGATGGGGACGGTACTCATGATAATTCTGAGGATAGTGACGGGGATGGGTTGACTGACGCGGCCGAATACATGCTGGGTACAGATCCGCTTGATTTGAATGATCCTACTGTTGCTGGCGCTAATGATGACCAAGACGAGGACCGCTTAACAGCGGCTGAAGAGGCTGTGCTTGGCACAAGCGATAGTGCGGCTGATACAAATAATGATGGGGTTGTAGATCGATTGGAAGACAGCGATGGGGACGGGTTATTAGATGGATTTGAATTGGCGATTGGGTCAAATCCAAATGATAGCAACGACCCATTTGTGAACGGTGCCTCAAATGGATCGGCCGATGCTGATGGTGATAGGCTAACGGCGGCCGAAGAGCAAATATTAGGAACCAATGACAGTGCCGTAGACTCAAATATCGATGGAAACAACGATTACG
>JAHDGV010000247.1:3005-4828 GCA_020631655.1 Chloroflexota bacterium
TGTTGAGCGTAGGTGATACCTCCAAACCAACTGAACGCAATCGGTAGCAGAGTCGCCAGTACAACAAAAACAAAGCGGAAATTAGCCTCGTAAATGAAGTCTAAAATGCTACTTGTTAGGAGGAAAATTGGGGTGATGAGTAGGGTTACCCGAAGGGCGCTTAAGAACGACCCCCAAATCCCTTCACCAGGTAGATGGCGCTCATCCACTTCAACCGGAGTAATTGAAGAGAGGGCAATCCAGCAGAGGAAACTGGTTAGGAGGGCACTTGGAAGAATCCAGATAAAGAAAAATGTTAGAGAGACTCGGCTAGGATCGATGATAAATCCAACCAACCAAAACAGAACCATAAACGCGCCCGTTGCTTGGAAAAATTCTAATCTAAATCTGGCCAAATTTTCTCTAGAGGCAAGTTTGATTTGAATCTTTTCTACGAGCGGGATTTTGCTTGTCCAAACGTTTAGCCCAACCGACACAATAATGCCCAGCGCAAATATTAAACTATAGGCATATTCCCCATTCAGAATATCGATGTTTGTACGAGTCACAAACTGGCTGACGGGCCAAATAAGCAATGACAAAATACCAGCTAAAATCCAAAATATGAAGGCCGTTGTAACCCCTCTGGGATAAGCCTTTGGATTGCTTGAAAACCATCGGCTGGTTGACCGAGCTGAAAAAATAAGGGAGATGACGATTAATACGCTGAATAAAATCGCAAACGGGATTTTGCCATCAAAAAGTCGACCTGCTCCATTGGCATTATCAAATCCACCGGTCAAAATAATAACGAGAGCCATGATAAAACCATAGACAGAGCAAATGAGCGCAGTTAAAAATGCACTACTATTTCCCCGAAAAGCCTTCGTGCCTTCGCTTTGTTTGAGCCAATTCCAGTGCAAATCTTCGATGTTGAAAACAGTGGTTCCGGCTTGTTGCATGCCGTTGGCTAAATTACTTAACCAGCCGCGCGATTGTTCAGATTCGTTGGGTGGCAAAACTTCGTTTACGTACCGGCCGAAAATCTCTTGACGCCACTCATCAAGTGTGCTGTAATTGGCCGATTCAAGCTCTTGTGCCGCCGTGGCTCCAACAGCTTGAGGGAACAGGGTCAGCAATAATGGGGAGCGCAAGGTCTCGCGCAAGCGCCAATGCTTGGTAACAAGATCGTTTAGCGCATTGCGGCCGACAGAATCCAGCGTACTGCTGATCTGCCCGTTGGTCAGAGGTTGAATTACCACCGCGTTTTGAATCGCTAGCTTTGATTCCAGCTCGCGATAATCGGTGATGCGACTGCACACGACCAGACCGCCCGGATGGTCAGCCATAAATTCGTTGATGGCTTCCACACAGCGGTTCCGCTCCCCGTTTTGATTCGGAACTTCGTCCAGCCCATCAAGTAGCAAGGTGTATCGATTTCCAGCTTCCAATTGGCCGCGGGTCAAGTAGGCTGAAACGCTGTACTGGTTGCTTGCTTCTTCTGCAAGCCAAGAGACAAAATCACCTTCATATAGCCCAAACGAAGACAGATTAAATAGCAATGGAATCGGCTCGTCTTTGTTGTTCCGAGCAAGTTCGATCAGCTCATCTAGCAATTCGAGCATGGTGATCGTTTTGCCACTGCCGGGTGCGCCCAAAATGAGCAAAGACCGGCCGCTGGCGTTAAACAGCCTGCTCAGCTGGCCATTTTGTTTCAGTGATTGATCGAGTCCGCCCGGCCGGTTGGCGCGTAACTGGCCACTCACGGCTCGTTCTTGCGCCAGCGGCAAATCTAATCCTTTTTGGCTTGGGGTTAACACCTGACGCAAGACCCCATCAATCCA
>JAHDGV010000247.1:4928-7975 GCA_020631655.1 Chloroflexota bacterium
CGGTGGTAAATTTCTTCGGATTTCCAGTAGGAATCTTCTGTTTGCTTGGCACAGTAATCGGCCGCCCAGCCGCTTAACAAGCGGAATTGAACTTCGTCTTCTTCCCAAAACTGATCCAAAAGTGGCAGGCGGGTTCGCTCGTGGATGGCGTAGCCACGGCCGGGAATGTGCTCAACAAAACTTTGGTCGAGTAGGTCGTCATAGACTTGATCGCTTTTTTCTTCTCCGATGAGTGCGGTCAAAAAGTTGTAATCGAACCAGTGGGGAATTGCGGCCGCTTTTACGGCTGAAAGTAGTTCAGGACCCAGCTGAGACAGGCTCATTTCAAGCACAATCGCTTGTCGCTCAGAATCGGTAGTTGCTTCAGATAGCTTTTTTAGGAGTGCTGGATTCATATCACTTAGGCCCACTCGTATTCGGGCCGTTCCTCCTGAACGATTCCGACAAACTCATCCAACCGGCCGTTGCGCCCTAGGTAGCCAACAAGCTCACGGGCTAATCCCGGTTTGTGACTGTGGTCTGGCAAGTTCTCATAGTCAATATCTAAGTCGAAGCACAGGTCTTTGATTTCTGACAGACTAAACGCATCAATCATGTTTTCACGAATCCGCTTGCGCATCTGGTACGTTGAGCTTTTGCCTGATTGCTCTGGGGTAGATGTGGAGCTTTCTCCATCTTGTGGTGAAGAACCGGCCGAGGCCTCCAGAGTTTGGACGATGGCGCTCGGATTTCCCTTCAGAGCCATGCAAATGCCCATAATCACATCGGCAGAAGGGAGGTCTAGCCCAACCTCTTCTCCCCATGCCAGCCAATCTTGGGGGTCAGAAACCCCTTTGAGTTGGAGCGAAGAAACAAACGCCTCCCATTCGGGATCCGTGTCTGGTAGCGATTGGCCACCCAGCAAAACTTTGATGTTGTTTGAGTGGGCGATCCCGTACAAGAACTCATCTCGTATCCAATTATCAAATTCTGTTGAGCGTTTTTCGTAGGTGTCGATGGCAACAATAAGCGGGGTTGGGAAATTGAGCGAGTCAGCAAACCAGCTATCGGTTAAAACCTGGAAGTGGGCCAACTTTGTGGGCAGATCGGCCGTTTTTCCGATCTGTCTTAAATAGCGGCGCAGTTTGATCTGCCACATCGCGTCAGCTTCCTCGGCCAGCGATTCACCGACTAGGCCGCTGATCGCCTCGCTGAAAAGTGGAAGATGTTGACGGCCGACTTTTGACCCCATCACGTTAAACAGTGTAGTGACAGACTCTCCGCCATTTTCTAGCTTAACATGGGCAGATGGAAGCTCCTTAGCCAATTTGAGGCAGTGAGAAATGAAGTGGGATTTTCCACTACCACTTTCCCCCTGTAGCATGAGAATATTGAGCTCATTGCTCATGTCGATCAGTTGATTAAACTGCTCTAGCTCATGGGTGTAATTGGCGATCGCTTGCAAATGCATTTGGCGGGAAAATAGCACTTAACTTGCAACATAGCAAGAGGGGTGCAAGTTTTTAATCTTTAATGATGGGTTTGGCTTACAGAATGCCTGAGGTTTGCCGGAATGTGGGCGCTTGTCGGACAGGATTTGCCTGCTCAAACGCATATGCCAAGGCGATTAGGCGATCCTCTTCCCACGGCCGCCCCATGAACGAAATGTTGAGCGGTAATCCTTGCACATATCCCAGTGGCATTGTAATGTGTGGATAGCCCGAAACGGCAGGGTAAGAGGAGCATCCGGCCGTGGCTGAGTCCCCATTGAGATGGTCAGTCAACCACACTGGGCCGCGAGTTGGAGCGATAAGGGCGTCCAATCCTTCTAGAGCTACATCAAGTCCGTTAATTCGACTCCCTTCGATGCAATCGAGTAAGGCTTCGAGATACTCTTTTTCTTCCAGATCTCCTTTTTTATCCGCCATTTTGTGTAGTTCTTGGCCAAAAATCGGCATGACACTTTCAGCATTTGCGTCGTTAAACTCGATGATATCTGACAGTGATTTCATGGGGAAATCGGCTCCGCGCGTGGCTAAATATTTGTTTAGTCCATCTTTAAATTCATAGAGCAAAACTTGGAATTCGCTATCTCCCCAATTTTTACGCGGTGGCATTTCAACCGGATCAACAATCTCGGCCCCAAGTGACTTGATCCGTTCTATCGCCTCTTCCATTTGCCGGTCAGATTCAGGATGCCGGCCGAAGAACTGTCGCGCTACACCGATCTTTTTGCCTTTGAATGCATCAGGGTCTAGATACTGCGTGTAGTCAGTATGGTAATTGTCTACACCGGCGGTGGTGTCGTCTTCAGCATCACTGCCACCCATCGCCGTTAGAAGCGCGGCCGCATCGGCAACCGTGCGGGCCATTGGACCGGCCGTGTCTTGCGTTTCACTGATCGGAATGATCCCACTGCGGCTGACAAGGCCAACAGTCGGCTTGATCCCCACAATCCCGCTGGCAGCAGAAGGGGAGACAACCGAACCATCGGTTTCAGTACCAACGGCCGCCGCGCACAAGCTGGCCGCAACAGCCACACCAGAGCCTGAGCTTGATCCACTGGTATTGCGATCAAGCGCATAGGCGTTGCGCGTTTGCCCGTTTCGGCTACTCCAGCCACTGGATGAACGGGTTGAGCGGAAATTGGCCCATTCACTTAGATTGGTTTTGCCCAAAATCACCGCTCCAGCTTCGCGCAGCTTGGTGACCAAGAAGGCATCTTTCAGCGCTGGACCAGCCGTCATCGCCAACGACCCGGCCGTGGTCAACATTTTGTCACCGGTGTCGATGTTGTCTTTGAGCATGATTGGGATCCCGTGCAACGGGCCGCGAATGGTCCCTTCCGCCCTTTCTTGGTCTAAAGATTTGGCGATCTCTAAAGCATCTGGGTTCACTTCAATGACGGAGTTTAGCGCAGGGCCATTCTCATCAATGGCGGTAATTCGCTCGAGGTAGAGCTGGGTGATTTCTTCACAGCTGTACGTGCCATTGACCATCATTTCTTGCAGGTCAGTTATCGATTTTTCTAAAAGGGGAAAGGTGTCATCGCTCATGACGGGAGTATA
>JAHDGV010001006.1 GCA_020631655.1 Chloroflexota bacterium
TGGGTAATGGAACAATGGTGGCTCGATAAGAATTAAAGTCTCCGATCCCTGCGCCACCTAACGGCCCAAAGGTTTCTTGTTGCCATGGCACGGCCGTTTTCGGCCAGCCAAAAATGCTGGTGCGCGGATTGATAAACAGGGCGCGTTCTGGGTTGTACCAGCGTGGGTTGATCCGGTCGGCCTCGTCACGCAAGTTGGCTTCAAAGGCAACCCGATCCCACGGGCCGTTGAGTGGGCCGCCTACAGCAAAGTCGGTGATGTTGTCCGCCACAACGGCGTCGGCCAGCTCGTGCAGGTCGGCCCGATACAAAAAGCGGGTTTGGCCACGGTTGGGCCATGTGACAAAGTAGTCGGGCAGATCGCGGATGGCGATTGGTAGGATGAGCAATAAGGCGAAAGCGCCATTTGCAACATTGAAGTTTAAAGTTTGAAGTTTGAAGTGATCTAGTAGGAAGATTAGAGGCACAACGGCGATGATGTAGACGGCCGACTGGGCCAAAATGGTGTGGCTCAAACTGGCCGGAGGGACGCTAATAAAGGCGGGTGAGATTCCCGCCCCCCACCAGAGCAACAGGAAAATGTAGGGGAGCTTATCGATCTGAAGCCCATCATCTGCCCCAAAAAAGCGAAGCCAGACGGCCGCTAACGATTTCCAAACGCAGACCAGAATCCCGACCCAAAACAAGATGGCTCCTATCGGGCCAAACAGCGGCCGGTCAGGAATGTTGTACAAAAACTCTCCGTCACCGGTGGCATGGAACATGTCTAACGTGATGCGAATGTGTTCGATGAGCGGATTGAAATCACCTTCGCTCATGGCGATGAGCGGGACCGCCAGCTCGGCCACCCGTGCGTCTGCACCGGCTTGGGCCTGAATAGAAAGGTAAAGGGGGATAGCCAGCACCGTGCTAACGCCCAAAAAGAACAAGATCTGTTGCCACTTTTGGCGGATAAACGACCAGTCGATTATGGCCAGAACCAGCAAAAAGGCGATCAGAATCAGCGGTACGCCGCGTGAGGCGAAGTAGGTGTAGTAAGCCAGAGCCAGACAAAGGGTGGCGACGATTAACGGCCGTGAGATGGTCGTTTTTGAAAAGTTAGAGTCTTGGTTGGCGCGGAACCAGCTCCAGAAGGCAGTAAAGCAGGGGAGTACCAGAGCGGGTAGGGCGATGTGTCGGATTCCGGTGCGGGAATACATGAGCGACCAGAAGCTAAAGGTAAGTGCAAATGCGGCGATGAAGGCGGCCGCTTGATGCTTTTTGCCGAATAGTTGGCAGGTGAGAAAGTAAG
>JAHDGV010000248.1:0-1619 GCA_020631655.1 Chloroflexota bacterium
TATCAAAATTAAAAACTTCAAACGCCAGCAGAGCACCCGCCAATAAAAAGGCGATTACTTCTTGCCTTGGAATGCGCTGGAACATCGACCGCAGAGCGGCGAAAGGTGTTCGTGGAGAGTATGCGTATGCGTTACTTGTCATTTTCTATCTTACTAACTTAAATCCCGGTTATGTCCTATGTGCTGTAAAGTGGTCTAAATCACTTCAGCTCACTTTACAGCACACATACATGACACATGTGGTTCATTGACTTTCTCCGTTTTAGAACATGTTTTCTATTACAGTTTCTGGATTATAGAACAATTGTTCTTAATGTCAACCCCGTTTTCGTTTTATTTATCAGCCATGCTTCCTAGCCCAGTATCAGATTGTTTTAAAAGAGATATAAGTTGTTTGATTTGTTGGGCGAGTTTGTGTTAAACGGTTAACATATCTTTGGCCGTCTTGGTCAACTTCCTACAAGGATTAGAGGTCACAAAATGTGGAACTTTGAGGATAAAATTGTCCTAGTTACCGGGAGTGCTTCAGGCATCGGCCGTGAAACGGCCATCGCCTTTGCAAAAGGTGGAGCAACCGTAATCGGGTCTGATATTAATCAAGACGGTGGGATGGAGACCGATGCGCTCATTAAATCAAGCAACGGGAAAAGTCACTTCATCCAAGCAAATATGGCGAACATAGCCGAGATTGAAGGCTTGATTTCACAAATCGGTGACACCCACGGCCGCTTAGATATCGCATTTAATAACGCAGGTGTTGAGGGGCAACCCCAACGGACGGCCGACGGAAGCGAAGCAGACTTCGATTTTATTATGGGGGTCAACGTAAAAGGGGTTTGGGCATGCATGAAGTACGAACTGCAACAGATGCTTAAGCAAAACTCCGGGTGCATTATCAATACCGCCTCCGTTGCTGGATTGACCGGCTCCCACTCACTACCCATCTATTCAGCCAGCAAACATGCTGTGGTTGGGCTCACCCGCTCGGCCGCCGTTGAATATGGAAGTAAGGGAATTCGAGTCAATTGTGTCAACCCATATATAGTCAAAACGGCAATGGTTGAACGTGCGATGGCGGGTACGCCTCCTGAATTTATGCAGGCGGCGATGCAGGCAACACCGGCCAAACGGTTTGGCGAAGTGAGCGAAGTGGCTTCGGCCGTCCTTTGGCTCGCATCTGACGGGGCAAGCTTTGTAAATGGAATTACGCTACCGGTAGATGGTGGCTACACGGCTCAATAGCTTATGATGAACATTCGAGACAAATTTGGTCGGCCGATTCGTGATTTAAGAATCAGCGTGATGGACAAGTGCAATTTTAGATGTCCGTACTGCATGCCGGCCGAAATCTTCGGAGAGAGCTACAACTTTCTAGAAAAAGATGAAATCTTATCAGACGATGAATTAATTCGTTTGGCCCACATTTTTGGCCAGATGGGTGTGACCAAGTTGAGAATAACTGGCGGTGAACCCTTAATTCGCAAAAATCTGACCAGCATCATCGAAGAGTGGGTCAAAACACCCGGTATCGAAGATGTAGCCATGACAACCAACGGCTACTTTTTAGCACCCGTGGCTCAAAAAATTAAAGCGGCCGGTTTGCACAGGCTAACCATCAG
>JAHDGV010000248.1:1719-7970 GCA_020631655.1 Chloroflexota bacterium
CGATATGGGTACGCAGACGGCTCTGGAGAGATCGGGATCATCGCTTCGGTCACACAGCCGTTTTGTGGCGATTGCACGAGGGTAAGATTGTCGGCGGCCGGTGAATTGTTTACCTGTCTATTCGGCAACAAACAGCTTGACTTGCGCGATTATTTGCGTGGTGGCTCTACCGATGAAGAAATAATCGAAATGCTGGCCAACCTCTGGAACAATCGCGCAGACCGCTATTCAGAACTGAGAACGTCGTTCACCAAGCTCCCGCAAAAAGGGGCGGAGATGTACCGGATTGGTGGATAAACTCTAGTAAAGAAACTTCGGAAGTTTTGAAAAGCTAATACGGAATAAATTTAATTCCTGAAACTTCCGAAGTTTGGTGAGCCTAACCCTAAACTTCAAGCGGGCCAAGGTGATCCAGAACGGCCCAAATCTGCTCCCGCCCCTCTTCATTAATCAGTTCTACTAGCTCGCCCAACCGCTTGCGTCTGTCGAGCCAACCAATCATTTCCCGCGCAACTGCATCACGGGTTTTTGCAGGCAAGTTTTCATGGGGGACCTCTAAATCGTCACAAAAGTTGATTAGCTCATCAATCGTAAAGCCTTCAAGTACATCCTTAAATTTGCTTTTTCGTACTTTTAGAACGTTGTTTTCGTCCCAGCCGTCCGGTGTGCCGCTTCGTTTGGTCGGTGTGTTAAGCGGTGGAATGATTGGATCGATTGGGACCACATTCTCACCGTCAGCCTTATCCTCATTTGAAGGTGGTTGGCCCGTTTTCAAGCTATTAATCAAACGGCCGTCGCTCGACCGCATAAACAAGACCGGTGTCGCCCACTCAATCGAATCAGGGTGTGAGTATTTGATATTCAAACGGGCATCAGCCAGCGCGTAATCAACCGGCTGTCCATCTGCGATTGACTCGTAAAACGAGCGTGATAGTTCAATAGCGGCCGTGTCGGTTATCGGATACTGCATCGCCAGCACGGCCGGAATCCCATCAATTACCAATGTCGAAGCGGTAGATGAGAACAGCTCATCGCTGTCCGTGGTTGCGCCCTCACAAGCATTAAGCAGAACCAACTGCAATTTTTCGCTCCGAACAATCCGTGACAAATCCCGAGCGTATAAATTTCGAGTGCCATCTTTTCCATCGCTCAAAACCAAGAAACCTTCATCCCGTTCATCATCGTAGCCCCCATGGCCGATGTAGTGAAAGACGTGCCAGTCTCCATTCCTGATCGAGGATTGAATGTCACGAAACTCATCCCCGTCGACCCATTGCAAATGAACCAGACCTGCCTCGATCAATCCCTGTAGCGCTTCTTCTACCCATTTCTTTTCGTTTTTGACATTTAAATCTTTTAGCGGGTTAGAAATCATCCCCAAAATATTCAGGGTTTCAACTTCTTTTAATGGCTGGATGGCTTGAGCCAGATTGATATACCGCACGAGAGGGATCCGATAATCTAAAACCAAAAAGTCCCCACGGGCAGATGAATCTCGCATCAGCTCCCACGGAATGGCGGAAAGGGAATTGGCGTTGGGCTCAAAATAAAGTTTTAGTCGAACACCGGAATTTGGTTCGTTGGTTGCTTGCGTAAACAAGGTCCGGAAATGAGCTAAGTTCTCTCTTTGGAACAGAAAATCAAACAGAGCTTTGCCAAACCCTTCGATCTCTAAGCCGCTAAAAGCCTCTTGTTTCTCTTCTTCCGGCCGTCGACCCATAAAGCGGGTGCCGGTTGTATAAAGGATCGAACTGATCTGCTCCAACTGCTTTTCTAATGTTTCATTAACAAATGGAAACTCACTTTTTTCAGCCGTTTCTCCCCCCTGACTCGATTCAAATTTTATGTTGTAGGTCTGGTCGGACAGGTGACCGACCGATATCTTAAGGTCTATATAATTCATTCTTGTAGTTACAGCTAATGTTTTGTTGCGTAATCATACCCGAAAAAATGGGGCTATCCAGCGTAAACGGGCTAAAATGATTAGATGTCTTTCATCCTACAAAGAACCTATGAAAATGATGTAGTCGTGTTAACGGTCAACAGACCTGAGGCACGCAACGCTTTAAATCTTGAAGCGCAATTGGCTTTTGCAGCATCCATCAATCAGTTAGCCGAAAACCCACCGGCCGTGCTCATTTTGACCGGCGCGGGAGATCAAGCCTTTATTGCAGGCGGCGATCTTAATGAGTTAGCGGCAAACCCATCACCCGAAGCCGGGGAGCAGTTACATACGATTGTCAAAGACGCTCTAATCAAATTAACCCAGCTACCCTGCCCCGTGATCGGTGCGATCAACGGGCATGCGGCTGGAGGTGGCGTCGAAGTACTTTCAGCCTGTGATTTGCGGGTGGCAAACCCCACGGCAAAGTTCCACTTTGTACAGGTACGAATGGGGTTAACCAGCGGCTGGGGCGGCGTGCCTCGCTTGGTCCATTTATTGGGGCAAAGCGTGACGATGAACCTGATGCTAAACGGGGCTTCAATCGATGCGGCCGAGGCCCAACGAATCGGCTTTGTACACCGCATCTGCCCAGATGGGATGAGCACTCTAGACGCGGCGATAGCTTGGGCCAACGAGCTAGTGCAACTCCCGGCCGACTCCTTGGCCGCCTTGAAGGCGCTTGTCCGCTACTCAACGGGCAAAGATATTCGGTATGGGTATGCCAAAGAGACTGAACACTTCTTGCCTCTGTTTGGTGGGCCGTCTAACTTGGAAGCCTTAAATGCGTTCAAAGAGAAACGAGCGCCTCAATTTAAACAAGCCTAAGGCTCACATTTACTCATAACCAAAATACCACCGATATGTACAGAACCGCAGCCAAATACTATGACCTCATCCATCAGACGCATACAGGAGACATTGCTTTATTTAATAAGTTAGCTGAAGATGGGAGAGGGTTGATTTTAGACATTGGTTGCGGCTCTGGGCGATTGGTGATTCCGCTGGCAGAGGCTGGACAGACGGTCACCGGCATCGACAATTCGGCCGATATGTTTGCGGTGGCACAAAAACGCATGGCCGAAGAAGCGGTACCAGCCGAGCTGATTCTGGCTGACATTTTGACGTGGGAAACAGAACAAAGATTTGGTCTCATCATCATCGGCATGAACACCCTAATGGAGTTTGATAACCAAACCGTTCTGGACCTGCTTAAAGCGTCCGCAAAGCTGTTGGCCCCGGGTGGCAAAATCGTTATCGATGTGATTCAACCGTTTTTGATGGCGGCTCTTGAAAACGAAGATGGGGGCTTTGCTGAAGATGAGGCGCTAGACGACGACGGCCGTAAACTGCCGATGTGGAGCGGCTGGTCGGCCGATCATGCAAAACAGCAGGTTCAAATTAAATGGCGCATCCAAGATAGCGGCCAAAAGGTCGAATTTTCTAACCTCTTCCACTATCGGTACTTGGATCAGCTGATGGATTATCTGCCAGCGGCCGGACTTGAAATTGACGCAGTTTGGGGAAACTATGATCAAGAGCCATACAACGAGGAAAGTGAGCGGATGATTGTGAGCCTTATTAGCATTTCAGCTTAATCAGCACACTCGCTCCGCTCGTTTTCAGCTAATCAGCCGGTTGTTTTTAAACGGAAGGTTGAAAGTTTTTGAGCTATTTTGGGATAAAGCGAAACAAGGTGCGTTAGGGCAAAGCTGATTAAGCTGAGATGCTGACAGTGAGCGAAGCGAACGAGCTGATCGGCTCTAAAGTTTATCGTAAATGGTCCTTTTCATAGCTCGCTCGGCCAAGCGTGGAGCCAACCGGCCGAACACTGCAAACACCTTCGCCCCAGCCCCAGGGAACACGAGCCTGCGCTTAGCCTGCGCCCCTTTGAAAATCGCTTCAGCCACAGCCTCTGGTGGCATTCGTTGCTCTTCACGGCTGTTGTCTGGGCTGTACCGGCGAGCGTGGGCCGTCCGTGTGGGGCCGGGGAAAACGGTTGTAGTACGGCCGTCTGCTAAAGCCGCCGTCTGCATGGTGCGTGCAAATGCGGCCAACCCATCTTTCGAAGCTGAGTAAACTGCTGCCCCGGGATACCCAACATATTTAGACAACGAAGAAAGATAAACCTGCTGATGTCCTGTCATCAACTTCCCTTCAGCCAGCAAACGAGTCGTGAGTAAAATGGCTCCGGTTAAATTGATATCGATCACTTTTAGCATCCTATCAAGCTCGAGAAATTCGAATCGACCGGCCGCACTGATCCCCGCATTGTTAACAAGCGTTGTAATAGGTGGCAATTCCAGCAACTGATCAACCGCCTGCTCAATTGACTCGGGTTGTGATAAATCAACAGAAAGAAAAGTAGCACCATCTCCGAGATGATCTATAAGTTTATGCCCACGCTCCTTATCAATATCGAGCACCGTTACTAACTGCCCCGTGATACCATATCTTTGCGCTACCGCGGCGCCAATTCCATCAGCCCCTCCGGTAATCACCACGTGAGGCTTCAAACGATTCCGCTCTTGTGGGTGCATCACCAAAGATGGGGGC
This sequence comes from Chloroflexota bacterium, assembly GCA_020631655.1. GTDB lineage: Bacteria > Chloroflexota > Anaerolineae > Promineifilales > Promineifilaceae > WTJY01. The sequence goes on from JAHDGV010000248.1 coordinate 6,218, forward strand.
TGTCGCATCCCCAGATCGAGCAACCTTGGAATTGTTAGGCTCAATCCCCGCATGATTTTGTTTCCAAAACCGATTGCAACGTGCCGATTGTTCCGCAAGATGGAACGCTCCATTTTTTGCGCCACACTTTCGGCCGAGGGATATTTGCTATAAACGGCTTGATCGGTTCCCACCTTTTCATGCATGGCCGTGTTGGTTGCCCCCGGATGCAGGACCTGGACCTGAACACGGCCGTTCCATTCAACGGCCAGACTACGAGCAAAACCATCTAGTGCCGCTTTTGAAGCGACATAGACACCAAATTTGCTCAACGGCAATTGAGATACCACCGAACTCACAAAGGCAACTTTGCCGCTGGCTCGTTCTAATCGTTTAAAAAGCTGATGGGTAATGGCGATAGGCGCTTTTAGATTGACCTGGATCATCTCTACAATCTCGGCCGGGGAATGCTCTTCTGTTGATCCAACCCAACCGATCCCAGCATTGTGAATAACCAAATCGATCTTGTCGATTGCCTGCTCAGTCAGCCATTGATCAATGGTCAGGTGGCAGTCTGGCTGAGCAAGATCGGCTTGGCAGTAGACTTCGGGTGTAAAAACCGGATCTGATAGAGCTTCAATTGGCCGACGGCCGACCAAAATCAGATTGGCCCCCTGCTTGTGGTAAATTTGGGATAAGGCTAATCCGATGCCGCTGGTGGCTCCAGTAATTAAAATTGTTTGCATACCTCAATTTTATCTCTTGGGCCGGGGGCACACAGGAAATCAAAATTGATTCTAATCATCCAAATTTGGGATAAACTAAAGACCGAAACGAAAGCCTGCAGATAAAAACAATGTCCAACGATTTAGAATTTAGCTACAAAACCGCCAAAAGTGGAGCGATCTTAATTAGCCATCATGGAAAACAGGTTACGACCCTGAGAGGAAAACCAGCTGCCGAATTTTTGAAGAAAATAAGCAAGCTGGACTTCGCAGGAGAGCAACAACTTATGGCTAGGGTAACGGGTAACTACAAACGAGGGAACGAACGGCAAGCTAAGAACCATCCCAAAAACCGGTAGTTAATGTAGGCGATTAATCATGATGCGGAGAACTGCGTTTTAATCAGCCGCTACAAGCTGAGGATCAAGCACATCGGCCAACGGCTGTTGTTCACCCGCGCCAATCAAACCGGCCGCGATGTTTCCGGACGCCAACACGCCGGGTAGTCCTGCACCTGGATGGGTCCCAGCCCCAACAAAGTACAAGTTATCAATATCTTGCGAGCGATTGTGCGGCCGGAACCAGGCCGATTGGGTCAGAACCGGCTGAACCGAAAAGGCTGATCCAAGATAGCTGTTTAGCGTCCCTTGGAAGTGAGCTGGATCGATGTAGTGCTCAGCCACAATATTTTCTTGCAAATCAGGCAGGTAATTATCTTCCAAAAACTGCATGATCGAATCGCGATAAGGCTTAGCCGCCTTAGACCAGTCGATACCTGAACCGTTGTGCGGCACCGGAGACAACACATAGAAGTTCTCGTGCCCTTCTGGTGCAATCGATGGGTCTGTGATCGTTGGCATGTGCAGATAAAGCGAAAAATCTTCCGGCTTTTCTTTTTTGTTGAAAATGTCGTGCAACAGCTCTTTGTACCGTTTGCCCAAAATAATGTTGTGGTGGCGTAGACCGGAGTCTAAATACCGTTTTTTGGTGCCAAAGTAGATCACAAACAACGACATGCTGTATTTGGTCAGATTTTTGTAGCGCATGTC
>JAHDGV010000249.1 GCA_020631655.1 Chloroflexota bacterium
TAACCTGTGTGATGGTGGCCCACATTTTGCGCCTTGTGCGCACCAGCATGATCGATGTCATGGAAAGTGAGTACGTTGTCATGGCTCGCATGAAAGGGGTTCCCCTTCCCCGGATCGTGCTTAAACATGCCTTGCCCAACGCCATGCTCCCATCCATCAACATCATCGCTTTAACCATCGCGTGGTTAATTGGCGGCTCGGTCATCATCGAGTCGATGTTTAACTACCCTGGCCTCGGCCGAGCCATTTTAATCGGCATTTCAAGCCGTGATTTTATGCTGGTGCAAGGGATTGCGATGGTCCTCGCATCTGTTTACATCGGCCTCAATTTAATCGCTGATTTGCTTGGCCTACTGCTCAACCCAAAGCTCCGCAGTGAACGCACTTAGCCGTTGGCTACCATAATCCCATCGTGTGGCGCAAAATCCCCAGCTCACCTGTGTGGTAGGCGTTGTGACTTGCGATGATGTTTATCTCGCGCAAAATGTTGTGTTGGTGCTCGCCGCTGTTTGGCAACGGAGCAAACAGGTCTTGATCGGGGTCACTAACGATGTCTACAAGGGCCTGACGATCGAGATAAAAAGCATCGATTGTGGCTTGCCATCCGGCCGCATCAGTATCTACCTCTTTATCCGGCCACAAATCATCTGGAAAGTTCGGCCATGCGTAGTCCTCATCCACAATGTAGTCGAGAATGTCCTTCTGGCAGATGCGGATATGCTCAAGCAAATGCCAAAAGCTATAGTCGCAGTTGGCTGGTTTGCTATTGTAATGTTCAGCGGGAAAATCTTTCACCGCATCTTCAAAGTCCATGTGGGCCTGCCGAATGGTCAACATCCGAACCAGCTGATTGCGCGTTTCTTTGCCACTCATAATTCTCTCCATCAGATCCTAATCTTTTTAACTCTTGTTTGATTCTGTTTTTTAATTCTTCAACCGAAATGTTTTCCGATTTGATAATTGCAACTTGCCTGTCCTGATCTGACAATTTGGGTGCCATTTCAGCAAGCAATTGCTCAGCAATAAGTTTTGCATCAGCTTGGACTGAAGCATGATTGACTGCATAGATTAGCCAGTAAGCGGCCGATTCGACAAAACCGGTTTCAAGTGCAATTTGACCCAAGTAAACGACGGCCGTCAATGCATCTGGGAGCACGTCGATTGATATCCCCTTTTCAAGCGCTCCAAGTAAAATTTCGGTAGCTTTTTCATAGCTTTCAAGGTCGATATAAACTTTCCCCAATCCGTTGTAATTAGCCACAATCCAGCGTTGATCCCCCATTTCAACAGATACTGACAAGCTATTTTCATAGTATTTTATAGATTCTTCGTGCCGACCAAACCTGTTTAATAAACTCGCAATATTACTTTGAATATTAGCAACCGGAATTGGCTCTCCAACCTCTTTAGCGATGTCGGCCGCCTCTAAATATACGGGCAAGGCTGATTCGTGCTGATTTGTACGCACATAATAAGTGCCAATATTGCTTAGCAAATTTGCGATACCCCGCTTAAATCCAAGTTCTCGATGGATCGACAACGCTTTATCCATATTTGGACGGGACTCTGCATAATCTCCTTGTAACGTCCCTAAAATTGCAAGACCATTCAGCGCCCTAGCAACACCACCCTGATCCTCAATCGTCTCAAAGAGCGATAAACTGTCTTTGAAGCGCTTGTTTGCCGTTTTATAATCCCCCCGTCTGAGCAAGACAATGCCCAAATAATAAAAGGCTTCAGCAGATTCTTTTGCCATATCTGCCTGTTGCAACACAGGAATCGCTAAATTTAACCGGTCAAATGCTTCTGCAAAATGGCCTAACTGATAATCAAAGCTACTCCCATGCACTTGAAGGTTGGCTTGAGTCTCGGCCGACCACCGCGATCCATTCGCGATTAAGTCCTTGATCAAGGCTTGCCCATCAAAAAACAAATTTTTGCGGGTGTAATAGTAAGATGCAACCGGCAATATCTCGATCAAAATTTCTTCGGTCAACGCACCTTCTATGAGCCGATTGAAAACCGCCTGCACATTGTCAAATTCTGCATCAACGACTTGAAGCAGTTTTTCCTCTGCCCCGTACATTCGTGGTTCAAGTCTGCTTAACAAACCTGAATAGTAAGCGCCAAAAGCATCGACTAGCTTCGATTTTTGATCTATCGGTAGTTGCTCTAAGCCAAATTCTTGAAGAAGCGGATGAATTCGATAGCGCCCGCCTGATTCTTTTTGTAAAAGAGATTTATCGATCAACGTAGTTAAAGTGCGCAAGTTGACACCGGCCACTTTCTCGGCCGCTGATCGATCAAACCCACCGCGAAAAATCGCTAATTTGCTAAATCCTTCTTTTTCGGGGTCAGTCAATAGCGACCATGAGTAGGCAAAGACAGCACGAATACTCCGCTGATGATCTGGCACAATGGGCAAATCTGTTTCAAGAATATCGATATTGCCTTCAATTTCAGCCGCAATTTCGTTGCACGATATAACCCGTATCCAAGCAGATGCGAGCTCAAGGGCCAACGGTAAGCCTTCAACCAAATTGCATATCTTATGAATACAGGGTTGCTCATCATCGGCCGAAAAGCTTAAGTCGAGCCGCTTAGCACGATCGACAAAAAGAGTTGCCGCTTCATGCTTTCCGTGGGTCGCGAACGGTAGCCCTTTTAAAGGCAATACCCATTCAGCCGCTAACCCCAATGGCTCACGCGAGGTAACCAGCAGATTGAGCTCCGGCCCAGTTTCAAGCAACTCTAAAACGAGATCGATACCCTTTAGCAAATGCTCAAAGTTGTCTAAAACCAATAGCATCGATTTGTCTCTGATGTAATTAAGCAGTTGTTCTTTGGGTGTTTTATGTGCGGCCGGAGCCAGCTCAAGCTCATTAATAATCGCAAGCGGCAGGCTATTAACCGAGTTATGCGAGATTAGGGAAACAAAGAAAACGCCCGATTCAAATTTAGACAAAAGTGCTTGACCGCATTCAATCCCGAGCCGTGTTTTACCAATCCCGCCTGTGCCAGTTAGCGTCACCAGTCTAGATTCATTTCCACTCAAAAGATTGACCACTTGATCAAGCTCTGCGGATCGGCCGATAAAATTTAGCGGATGCGTAGGCAGATTATTTGGAGTCACGCTGGCATGTGATAGAGCACCAATCGTTTCGGCCATTGTTGGGTGAGCTTTTTGCCCAATCTCCCCACCTTTTATCTGCTCAAAAAGGGCTTTTGTTTCAGCAGATGGCTCGATGTCCAATCCATCGTTCAACGCTTTGGTACATTTTTCGTACTGGCTCAACGCCGCTCCCCTATCACCTGACCGAGCATACACCAACATTAATTGACGATGCGCCTCTTCACGCCAAGGGTCTAATAGCAGTAATTGCCTCAAGTCCGCAATCGACTGTACAAAAGCGCCTTCTTTTAGAGCCGCACTGGCCAACTGCGCCAAAGAATCGATCGCTTTCTGCTGGCATTTGGCTCGCTGCACCTCAATCCAATCTGCAAACAAGCTGGGTTCGTTCAAATCAAATCCGTTTAAAAATGGCCCTTTATAGCCGTTTGCAATCTGCCTCAGATCATCGCTCTTCAAAAACTGGTCAATCGAAGCTGGGATATTTTTTTCTGGATCAAGCCCGATCTCTCGGCGATTAATGATTAGAAACTCAGACAACCTTGGCTTGAGCTTGCTGATGACTACACGCAAATTTGCACGCGCGGCCGACTCCTCCATATCGCTCCACAGCAAACCGGCCAATTGGCTACGTGAAACCATGCCGGGATGGGCCGCAAGATAGAACAAGGCTGCCCGTGCTTTTTGTGAAACAAGGGACTCCAAAGGCTCCCCATCTACCCAAATTTGTGGTTTACCAAAAAACTGAACGGTCAACTGAGGCATAGATTAACGCTAGATTTTCAATCGATTAACGGCCTTTGATTACGATGGCGGGAGGTGCTTATTCAGAGTGTAGAAGTCTTAGTTCAGGAATGCCATCGTCGCTCTTACCAAAAAGAACGATGCATAACGCTGACTATTTTAGCGTCAATTCAAATTATCTCATACCAACGGAGGAAATATGAGCCCAAAACCCTTTTTTCTAAACAGAAGAACCATCTATCTATTTCTGTGCATTTTACTAGCAAGCTTAATCCCAGCTTTAACCACGCAAGGGCAAAGTAGTAACGAAGCCGATTTAAGCATGGCGTTTGATCCAGCCTTGCACCAACCTGGTTTTGTCGAAGTCAAGTTTGTTGATGGGTCAAACATCCGCCTAAGAAACGGGGAGTTAACAGACTTTGGTCGCGGTGCCTTATCGCAAGCGGCCGGTCAATCTGACCTGATCGCAACCGGCAGCTGGGCCCGTTTAGCAACTGTTAGCGAAGATCAGGTCGAAGCGATGCGCATCGACCCAGCAACCAGAGCGGTTGATCAAACCCTGCCGGACCTAAATTTGTACTATCGGCTGTTTTTAACAGATGGGTTATCACCCAACACAGCGATCAAATCCCTATCCCAATTAGATATTGTTGAAGCCGTTTACTCGGTACCCAAAGTTGGTCCGGCCGCACTTCCGCCAGACTATTTTGAAATCAACGACGATAATACAGATCCAGATTATGGATATATGTATCAAAAATATGCCGATGCGGCGCCGGATGGGATTGATGCCCGTTATGCATGGCAAGGGCTCTACGGAACCGGAAATGGTACTCAAATATGCAACATCGAGCGCGGGTACAACATTCATACAGATCTGCCCTCTATTCAAGAAATTGGACCTGGACCAAGGGTATTAACCTCAATTTACGGGTCAAAAGACAACGATCATGGCACGGCCGTTCTTGGTGTAATGGGGGCCAAGGATAATGACTGGGGAATCCAAGGGTTAGCCTATGATGCTGACCTGATTTTCTCAACACCAACCCGAAATACAATATTGGGATTGTTTGGTACATTCCAAGACATCACCGATGCAGTTATTCAGTGCACGTTGGAACTTAGTAAAGGAGATGTCATTATCATCGAACAGCAAATTCAGGGGCCGGGACCCGCGCTGTGTGACGAAGGGCAGGAAGGATGTGTACCGGTTGAGTACCATAAACCCACCTATGATGCGATCAAAGTTGCTGTGGCTCAGGGGATTGTCGTTGTCGAAGCGGCTGGCAATGGAAATAACGATCTAGATCAAAGCAAATATAATCCCGGCCACAACCCATTCAGTACAAGTAATGACTCAGGTGCGATTTTAGTTGGCGCAGCCAACAGTGGGTATCTAGTTAGCGAGAGAGAACGATCAGAATTCTCAAATTATGGGTCAACCGTTGACCTGTATGGCTGGGGAGACTCGATCATCGCCCCGGGTAACGGCAGCTACTATGACGACGACGGTGCTCTGATGACGTACACGCTGTTTGGGGGAACTTCAGGCGCTTCGCCCATTGTTGCCTCTGCGGCCGCCATTGTTCAAAGTAACTACAAAGCCAAAAACGGCGACTATGCTTCTCCGGCCGTTGTAAAGAGCATCCTCCAATCGACCGGTACGCCCCAAGAAAGTGAGAATGGGGAAAACATCGGTGTTCAGCCAGATTTACGCGGTGCCATTGATCAAATATGGGGCATAGAGCCAATAGCAGCACCGATTATTTCACCTGAAAGCGGTTCTTACACCATGCCGCTTCAAGCAAACATTTCCTATGGAGACAGTAGCCAAAATAGCAGCAACACCCATATCCGCTATACCTTAAACGGCACAGAACCAACCTTTGACTCCTTTGTTTATCTCCCAGATCAAGGTGATACGCTGTATTTAAATTATGGGGTAACGCTACGGGCAAAAGCGTTCGGAAACTTTGGGGGATCAGGCTATGTGGCTGAAAGTGATACCACAACGGCGATATATCTCTCCGGCACACCGAAGGTTGACGCACCGGTCATTTCACCCGAAGGCGGTACATACAGTCAGGGGACACAGCTTGTTTTGACAACAACAACGGCCGATGCCGAGATACGATACCGGCTTGACGGCCGAACCCCATCCTTTTTCTACCCCGGCACGGTTTACGATGGACCTGTGACCCTACCAAATGGGACGCATGAAGTCGCCGCAAGGGCTTATAAAGAGGGGTATTATAAAAGTGATACGTCGCATGGTGATCCAATAACGATCAATGAAATTGTGTTACCCACCCCGGTCATTTACCCCAACGGCGGCAGTTTTAGCGGAGAAGTGACAGTCTATTTAGGCTCTACCGTTTTAGGCGCAGACATTCGGTACACCCTAGATGGTTCAGAACCAACAACTAATTCCAACCAATTTATTGACCCTATTTCAATCAGCGAAGATACCACAGTTAAATCAAAGGTATTCCTCGATCCGTATACCCCCAGCGAAACAAAAACCGTTGAGTTTGTGGTAGTCGGTGAAGCGGAACCCCCCATCATTACCCCGGCCGATGGATCAACCGGTACCGACACGCTTGAAATAACGATGAGTAGCCCAACTGAAGGGGCGACAATCCGCTACACAACCAACGGAGCTGAACCAACAAGTTATTCAACTGAGTATTCAGGGCCATTTGATTTGGGCCACGGCGAGCACGTGGTAAAAGCCAAAGCCTTTTTACAAGGGGCGGCCGCTAGCTCTACCACAACGGCAGAGTACACCGTTTACGATCCAGCTTTGCAAATTGACCCGCCGGTAATTTACCCGCCTGTCGGCAATTACAACGGCCCGATCACAGTTTCAATCACCTCTGAAACTGAAGGGGTGTTTATCTCATACACGACTGATGGATCAGACCCATTTAGCTCTGGAACGGTCAAACCGTATAACGGGCCATTCAGCTTGTCCGGTTCCACAGACGACTACTTCATCCGGGCTAGAGCGTTTAAAGCAGATGCAAATCCAAGTTCTGTTGCATCTAACACACACCGTCTCACCGTTGTCACCCCGGTCCTTGGAACAGTGATGACACCAACCATCGACCCACCAAGTGGCACATATACCAACACGTTTACGGCAAAAGTAACAGCCACAGATCATCAAGCACCGTTCAGAATTCGCGGTTTGCACATTACAGAAGATGGCACGATCCCTTTGACCAATCTAGAAAATCGGGAAAGTGGAGCGGTGCCAGCAAACGTAACCGTCTCTGCATCAAAAACGGTTAAGGCGATCTCATCTCAGATTGGATGGGTTGACAGCGCAGTAGCATCGGCCGATTACCTTTTAAAGTGCGCCACTCCGGAAATCATGACCGGCGGCACCTACACAGGCACCGCTCAGGTTAGCATTTCCTCCGGCACAAGCTCTGCTGAAATCTATTACACAATAGATGGCAGTAGCCCGATTGAAGACGGTGTACTTTACGAGGGGCCATTTACGCTCGAGATTGGTGAATACGCAGTCCAAGCCTACTGTTCCCGAACCGAGTTTGAGCCAAGTGAAATGGCAGTAGAGGCATTTATTGTGCAGCCAATGCCGGCCGAGCCGACTTTCACAACTCAGCCGACCAATCAAACTGGCGAGGTGTGTGGATCAGCTGAGTTTTCAGCCATGGCAACAGCCATCCCAGACCCAACTTACCAATGGTATAAAGATGGAGACATTATGGCGGGCGAAGACGAACCTGTTTTAGGGTTGGCCATTCTAAAAGAAGACGATGCAGGCAGTTACACAGTTATCGCTTCAAATTCGGCCGGTACCACAACCAGCAATACGGCAACACTTACGGTGAATGACACTGGCGGAACCTGCTTTGATCAACCAATGCAGGCTCAAACGATCGAGTTTGAATTACCCATCATCACCGGAACAATCGGCATGACGGCGAGTTTGAGCGCAACATCTAGCTCCGGCCTACCGGTAACCTTTGATGGGTCACCAAGCTCAGTCTGTACTGTTAATGGTGATGTGGTTTCGCTTGTGGGTGCAGGCAGTTGTACGATCAGTGCCATTCAAGTCGGCAACA
>JAHDGV010001007.1 GCA_020631655.1 Chloroflexota bacterium
ATGCGTCGCTGGTTTTCCAATATTCAAGGATTTTGTGTTCCATTGCCACAAAATCAACTTTGTTGCTAACTTCTTTAAATGACATGTTTTAAATTCACGATTTACGATTTTAGATTGACGATTGTTTTGTTCGTGGGGTGCCGTTTGCTAAATCCCACAGGTGATTAATCCCGATCATGAACATATTCGTTCAAAATCGGGGCTGGTAATTCGATTTGGGTGAAAGATCAGATTTTTCTTTCTCATAATTTTTTATAAAGTCGGAGCCACGAACCCGCCATAAACATCTGCCAGCAATTTGGCAAATTCAAGCGTGGTCTTGTCTTCCAAAAACGGACCAACAATTTGCACATTGACCGGCATGCCATCTCTCGTCACTCCAATCGGAGCTGAGGTGGCTGGCAACCCGGCCATCGATGCCAGACCAATCCACGTAAATTGATCTGCGTATGAACGTTCCTGCCCATCAATTTTGATTTTGCGCGAGTCCATCAGCGATTTGTTGTCGTGTGGCGGCGCGACATTGGGCGTCACCGGCATCAACAGCACGTCTACATCTTTAAAGTAATCCTGCATCTTGTATTGAAAACGGGCCCGACGTTCGTTAGCACCCAGCCATTGGCGATGGGTTGCCGCCCGTCCCTTGACCTGCGCTCGATACAACTCTGGAAGGCCATTGGCTTCCAGATAGCCACTTACCCCATCATCATCCATGTTGGCGAACATATCGTAGATGTGCTTGGGAAAGCTCGAACCGGTAATCGATGAGAGCAAGAAGTAGTAAATGTTTAAAATCTCAGCGTGATTGGCCGGTTTCGACTCAACCACGGTTGCCCCGGCCGCGCGCAACTCGTTGGCCATCGCTTCAAGCATGCCAACCATTTCACTATCTACTGGGCAAGCCTCATCATCAAACCAGACACCGACCCGAAAGTCAGCCAGTTTTTTATGGCGTGCTTCAGGTAAATCAAGCTTCCAGCCGGTGGCATAAATCGGTTCGGGTCCGGCTAACACATCTAAAGCTAGGGCCAGATCCTCGGCCGAACGCCCCATCGGCCCAGCTACCGCCAAATCTGGATGACTTTTGGTGCCGGGCGGGCCGGGGATTTGCCCGTGTAAAGAAACTATTCCGTGCGTTGGTTTATGACCGTACACACCGCAAAAATGGGCCGGGGTCCGAATTGACCCGCCGATGTCGCTACCCAGCTCAAGTGTAGTAAACCCGGCCGCCAACGCCGCCGCACTACCACCAGATGATCCACCCGGAGTTCGTTCCACGTTCCATGGAT
>JAHDGV010001008.1 GCA_020631655.1 Chloroflexota bacterium
ATAACAATTTCATCTATTAATGCCATGATTAATCTCCAGTTTGGGCCAGTGGGAGTTGGGTCTCTTGCTCCCGTTTAGCCAATTTTTGCAAAAGTTTTAGCAATGTTTCCTTTTCAGTAGGGGTAAAGTTAGCTTCATCAAGCAGTTCCGCATCGGCCGCAAATGCCAGCTCGCGAATACGGCCGCGCATCGTCTCCCCGTCGGCCGTGAGCCGCACATGTTGCAAGCGTCGATCAACCGTTGATCGTTCACGAGTAATCAGCCCACGTTTAGTTAAGTCGTCTAAGATTTTGACCAGCAGTGGGGGCTTGGTTCCGGCCGCCTTTGCGATAGCCCGCTGAGATGCAGTTGGGTTTTGAGCGATTATTTCTAATACGACAAACTCTTTTGTAGTCAGCCCTAACTCAGCTAAGTGTTCAACAGCAATATCAGTTGCTCTAATAAACACGAGTGATGAAAGATGGCCAACGATGCCGGGTAGATAGCTGTAATCTAGAGTGTGCTTTGTCATGCGAAAAGGATCTGAAAAGAATAACGTTCAACTTTGAACGATTTTGGTTTGAATGCTATCCAACTTTAGAATAAACGCAAACAAAAAGCCGATCTGACTTCAAAAGAGTCAGATCGGCTTTGGTTTTAGTGTGTAATTATCGAACTGCTTAGAGGTTGTAACTCTCTTGCCGTGGTTTTCCGGCCTCGATTTCCTCTTTGCGTAGGGCGATGAAAGCATCAAGCTCCTCACGCACGGCCGGGTCCATGGGCGGTTGCTCGTAATCTTTCAACATTTGCTTGTAAACCTTATTCGCCTTTTTATACGAGTCCTCGCTCCCTTCATCTTCCCACTTTTCGTAATTATCCATGCTAAACACCTTGTGCTGATGAAATGCGGTTTGATAATGCTTCATGGTGTGGGATGAGCCCAAGAAGTGCTGACCGGTAGGAGTGTCGTTATAGGCCTCCCACGCAAATCCATCGTCATCAAGCTCAAATCCTTTGCTGTAGCGGGCGATCATGGCGCAGATCTCAAGGTCAAGCACAAATTTTTCGTAGCCTGCAATCAGGCCACCTTCAAGCCATCCGGCCGAATGCAAAATGAAGTTAACCCCTGCTTGAACTGTAGCCCACATCGTGCTGGCTGACTCATAACCCGACTGTGCATCAGGAATTCGGGAAGCGGTAAAGTTGCCGCCCGAGCGATAGGGGAGGTTGTAATAGCGGGCCATCTGCCCACCAGCGAACATGGCCAAGTTGTTTTCGGCCGTGCCAAAGCATGGGGCTCCACTTTTCAT
>JAHDGV010001009.1 GCA_020631655.1 Chloroflexota bacterium
TGGCGACCAAAGGATTAGAGATCAAGAGGGCCATTGTCCAAGGGCAGATTTTGCCCGGTATTCCGGTCTGGAAAACCCAATCTGAAAGTCGGTATCCGAACATGAGCTATGTGATTTTCCCCGGAAATGTCGGAAGCGAGCAGGCTTTACTCGATGCGGTTACAGTCCTAAAAAAGGAATTACACCCCCACCTAGCCTCCCCCAATGGGAGAGGAACAGCATGAAGCAGTCTAATCACCTCAAAGCGGCCGTTGTTGGCACCGGCTATTTCAGCTATTTTCAGCTGGATGCGTGGAGCCGAATCCCAGAGGTTGAAGTGGTGGCGGTTGTTGATCTCGATTTAGACAAAGCAAAGCAGGTGGCGACGCAGTACAACATCCCAAACTGGTATTCTTCAGCGGCCGAACTGTTGGCCGCGCACCGGCTCGACTTTGTTGATATCGTCACCCCGCCCCCAACCCATCATGCCCTGTGCGAGGTTTTTGCCCAACGGGGGATCGACATTATCTGCCAAAAGCCGTTGGCCCCAACTTATGCGGAAAGTGTGGCTTTGGTAGAGATGGTTGAGCGGTACGAGGTTCGATTTATGGTGCACGAAAACTTTCGCTGGCAACCGTGGTATCGCGAGATTAAAAAATTGCTAAACGGCGATGTGCTGGGGGAGCCTTTTACCTTCTATTTTCAAATGCGGCAGGGGGATGGCTGGGGCGAAGATGCATACTTGGCTCGGCAACCGTTTTTCCGTGATTACGAACGGCTGTTGATCTACGAAACCGGCGTTCATTTTATCGACACCTTTCGCTATCTGTTTGGGGAGATCACGGCCGTATACGCCCATCTGCGTCAGCTCAATCCGGTGATCAAGGGAGAAGACAGCGGGCAGGTGATTTTCCATCATGCCAGCGGGGTCACGTCGATCTTTGACGCCAATCGGTACAACGAAGCTGATGCAGACGATACCCGCTACACCTTTGGCACTGCGCGTCTTGATGGCAGTAAAGGGCACCTCGTTATGGACTTTGATGGAAATCTGCAGATCAAAAAACTAGGTCGGCCGAGCGAGCCCCATCTTTACGAAAAAACACGGGCCGGTTTTGCTGGAGACTGTGTCTATGCCATTCAGCGTCATTTTGTGGACCAACTAAAAAGCGGGGGGCCATTTGAAAACAGCGGGCCGGACTATTTAAAAACGATGCGAATTGTCGATGCCGTCTATGAATCCAATCAAAAAAGGATGCTGATTCAGGTCGATTAGTTTGGACTGTTGATTCTTCCAAACGCACGCCTTA
>JAHDGV010001010.1 GCA_020631655.1 Chloroflexota bacterium
GATGCCGAGCGCGAGATAAAGAAATTTTCTCCTGAAAAAAATGGTGGTTCGTAAACTTGATGCGTCAAAGCAATGGGATGCCCACAGCCTGTGCAACCGTGCAATCGTTTTCAGCTTGATTTTTATTTGGGGCATCCTTTTTTCAGGATGTGATCTAATCGATCCGGTGTTGCCTGCAGTTGATCCACCGGTTGCGACCTCAACCCCGGTCCCCACAGCTACAACAGATCCGTCTGGGAACTTTATCGCTTATTTAAGCACAGACTTTGGGGTTGCACTGCGTCATCCGCCTAACTGGATTGTTAGTGAGGCTGAAACCCTCAGAATTGCATCATCGGCCGATTTGCTGACCCGCTCACGACTTGATGATTCGGGAGCACTGATGGACATTGCGCTGGCCCCCGAAGAGCTGATCGAACGGGACAATATCGCAGGGCCGCTCCGGGATTTTGTGATTGATTCGGGCGATTACAAGGTGGTAGAAGAATCAAGCAACATTCTGCTCGGCGGGCAACCGGCCGCTATCGTCACCGCACTGATCAATGATGAAACAGGGCAAGAAATCACTACTATTTTTGCCGTCGTCAAAAGCAATCGGGCTGGGATTATTGCAACGGCCCAAACGGCCGATCCTGACCGGAACGAGGCTCTTTTGCGCGGCATGATCGGCACCTTGATCGTGTCTCGGCCAGAGCCCACCCCATCCCCACCCACATTAACCCCTCGGCCGCCCGGCACAGGGATTACCGATTTAAGTGTGGTTGAAGAAGAAGATGGAGATGGAGAGCCCGGTGAGACAACCACAACGGCCGAAACCGGGAGCATGGGGATTCCGGCCGGACTGCTCCAATTCCAAGCCAGCAACGGCAGTTTTTCTCTTGGGTATCCCAGCAATTGGCTAGTTAAAGACGATGGGGAAGCGATTATCTTCGCATCGAGTCAGGCTCTACTCGACGATAACAAATTTGAATCGGGGGCCACGATTTTAGTTTTCCCCCAAACCCTCGCCACACCAGAAGAACCTGACCCCGTTCAGTTCCTAACAGATTTTATCACTCAGTTTGCAATCTATGACTCGTTAGAGCCAGTTGTCCCGCCACGGCCGGTGACTTTGGGTGGCCAACCGGCCGCAACGGCTCAGTACGATGTGGTTTTCCAACGGTATCCGCTTTTGGTTGATTACTATGTCGTCGTCAACGGCCAGCAGGTTGTGGTCATGGTCAATATGATCACCTCAACCGAGTTTGAAGGGCTCAAGCCTATTACCGACAATATCGCCTCTTC
>JAHDGV010000250.1:0-1799 GCA_020631655.1 Chloroflexota bacterium
AAAGCCAAACTAGGAAATATTTTTTATGGAAATCAATCTTTCAGGAAAAACAGCTGTCGTGACTGGCGGCAATCACGGAATCGGCCGGGCGATGTGCGAAATGCTTGCTGATAGCGGCGCAACCGTCGTTGCAACCTACTATTCAAGTGATCCTCAACCATTCAAAAATGTCAATATCAGCGGAATGCAATTAGATGCAACTGATAGCGGCCAAGTGAGCACTGTCATGGCTGCGGCGGCTGAAAAGCTAGGCGGCAAGATCGACATTTTGATCAATAACGCCGGTGGATTATTAGCCCGTGTCGAAACTTCTGAAATGAGCGACGAGCATTTCCATAAGGTAATGGACGTTAACTTCAGCAGTACGTTCTACTGCACCCGGGAAGCCTTAAAGGTTATGCCAGATGGCGGCCGTATCATCAATCTATCTTCACTAGCTGCCCAAGATGGTGGTGGTGGCGGATCGCGCATTTATGCCGCTTCTAAAGGAGCTGTGATCAGCTTTACCCGTGGTATGGCTAAAGAGCTTGGCCCACGCCGCATTACAGTAAACGCGATCGCCCCAGGGTTCATCGCTGATACCGCTTTCCACAACACATTCACCCCAGACAACGTGCAAGAAATGATCGTTGGCAAAATCCCTGTCGGCCGTGGCGGCCACGTGGATGATGTGGCGTCATCGGCCGTTTATCTTGCCTCTGACCATGCTAGCTTCATCACCGGTGAAGTGGTTGAAATCAACGGCGGACTTTATTTCACATAAGTAAAAAGTGACAAGTAAGAAGTAGAAGTTGGCGAGTTCACGACTCGCTTTCTACTTCTTACTTAAGACTTCTAAACACTTTTCCCACTTCCCCCATGAATTGTTTATCCCCAGCCACCCTCCAACAGGCTAAACAAAAAGCACAATCAGCCCCTTGGGCCACATCCGCGTGGCTGGCGATCGAGGCTGCAGCAACCGATTTTCTTAAATCGGGGCAAGCTGTCCCTCATGACGCAGGTGGCTGGATTCATAACTACATCTGCCAAGAGCACTGGCTGCCGATTTTGTTTGATGGGGCAACGCCCGGTGTACACAAATGCCCGGCCGGTCATCTGGTAGAAGGGGAAAAAATGGACGCCGCTTGGCGCGTGTGGCGCCATCGTGAAATTACAGATTTGGCCCGGGATGCTGGCTTTGCCTATCAAGTGACAGGCTCAGAAAGCTGCCGGAAGATGGTGATTGCTGTTTTAGATCAGTACGCTGACTTCTACACCAAATTTGATGGCCTATCAGATGCTGAGCCGTGGATGCTGAAGGGACATGCGTTTAACCAAGCGCTGACCGAAGGTTTGTGGGCGGTCCCGCTTATTCAGGCATATGACTGCATTTCTGACACACTAACGGCGGTGCAAAAAGGTCACATTTGTGCCAATTTGTGGGGGCCGTTGCAACGGGTAATGGAGCAGGCACAAGACAAGTTAATTGCCCAAGACAAAATTAGCAGCAATTACATGGCGTGGATCAACTGTTGTTTGGGTTTAATGGGATTCGCCCTAAAAAATCAACCGATGATTGAACGGGCGATTGAGGCTCCGGCCGGGATCAAATCTCACCTTGAGGTTGCCATCCTGCCAGACAACATGGAGTTTGAGGTCACACCTTACTATCATAACTTTGTGGTGCTCGCGAACCTGATTTTGGCTGAAGCGGCCGATACAAACGGGTTTGACATCCAAAACTTTACCGCTCCACAAGGTCAATCAAACATGGGGATGGGGCTTGCCGTGGCCAGCTTGGCTTGGCCCGATGGCTCATT
>JAHDGV010000250.1:1899-7938 GCA_020631655.1 Chloroflexota bacterium
CAAACATGGGGATGGGGCTTGCCGTGGCCAGCTTGGCTTGGCCCGATGGCTCATTGCCCGACATTTCAGAAGGCTCTTACTGGCAAGACAGCATTTATGATCCTGAACTGATCCAAGTCTATGAGATTCTAAGCGGCCAATCAGACGATAAGAGGCTGCAGCACCTGCTGCTGGCCGCATACAACCGAGAAGATCGTCAGCGCAATAATTGGGCCGCCCTCATGTTTGGTCACGAGATCAACCCACAGCCGATTTCTGATTGGCTTCTCAACGAGACGACTTTCTTAGAGTCATCTGGTCTGGCCCAATGGCGTACCGCCAACAAGTTGGCCGCACTGGCAACGTTCGGCCCCTATACCGGCCATCACCACCAGTGGGATCGTTTGAGTTTGGTTGTATGGCCTTTCTCTAAAGATGCCGGTAGCCCGCTGTATGCACTTGCGGCTCGCAAAGCGTGGTATCCGCACAGCTATGCCCACAACACCATTGTGGTAGATGGGCAAACCCATGCCAACTGCGGTGGCGAACTAAAAACTTGGGACGGCAATCAACTGGTGATGAGCATGCCGGATGCGTATCCGGGGATCAAGCTTGAGCGGACAATCGAAACAAAAGACAACAAAATTTTTGATGTGCTTACGGCCGAGGCCGGTGAAGAGCACACGTTTGATTGGCTGTTCCATGTAGATGGTGAAGTTAAACCATCTTGCCAAATGGCGGCAAAAAATGAACCGCTGGGCACAGAAGGTGCCGCTTCATTTATTAATTTAAATGGAGAAAGTGTTGATCAAGAAACCGTATCTTTTACCATAATTTCGGGTGAGGATCAGTATCAGCTTACCCTTTCTGGTGCTGTTCCATTTAGCTTGTTGCTGGGCACTTGCCCCGGCACATCGCGCACCCCTACTGAACGACGCACGGTCATTATCGGCCGGACGATTGGCAAAAAGCAATCTTATTCAGCTTTGATTGAGCAAAAATAATATGAGCAGTTATCTGTTTTTACGTGACCATTCTCTTGAAGAGTGGAAACAACTTAGCCAAACAACTCATAAAGCACAGTTCGAACGATTGCTAAAGCATGCGGCGTCTTACGCTGACACACCTTTGCCACCCCCTGAGCATCCGCGTGACTCGATAACGTATATCGGGATGGCGTGCGCCAACATGGCATTGGCCAATCTGCTTACCGATGATGAGAGCTACTTAGATACGATGCGCAAGTGGCTCAAGGTTGGCATCGGCTACCCACATTGGGGACTGACCCGCATGCCGGATCATGACCTAGACGCGTCTTGGCTTTTGTTTGGCTTTAGCTTAGCGCTCAACTGGGTTGGGGATCGGCTACCGGCCGACGAACGTGCTGACCTAATCGCTAAGCTCCGTTTGCAGGGTAAACGGCTTTACGAATTTTCAATTACCGACATCGGCACTTCGTGGACGCGCCATTACTGGCAAAATCACAACTGGATTTGCAACGGCGGCTTTTTAACCGCCGCTTACGCACTCGCGGCCGATGATTTTGACACATCTCACTGGATTGAGGACGCCATTGTTGACCTCAAACGGGTGGTGTGGGCTTTCCCAGAAGATGGTTCCGATTATGAAGGGCCGGTTTACTGGCGCTATGGCTTCCAGTTCTTGCTCTTCCCACTCCACATGCTCAAGCAAGAGTCAGGCGTGGATCTGCATGACAGCGACTTTTTACGCAATGCGTTTAACTATCGGATCGCAGTCGCCGCATCCAACTGGGTCAACACCGCAAACTTTGGCGATTGTCACGATCGGGCCAGTTCTCACTCGCGGATGATGCTTTACCGTTTGGCCAGCGTTTACCGCAACGGCCACGCCCAATGGTTAGCCGATCATTTTGATGAAATCGGCGAATGGGACCGTGAAGGGCGTGAGGGATTGGTCAAACCGGGCTTGCTGCCCGAAGCATGGGTTGATTTTGTCTGGTATGACCCATCTGTTGAACCGGAACCACTTGAAACCCTCCCAACTACGATGGTTTTCCCCGACTTAGGTCTGATCACAACCCGTAGTAGCTGGAACAAAGATGCAACCTATCTTGCTTTTAAATGCGGTACCCCGAACGGCAATCGTGGCTGGCAGCTGGGGCAAATGTTCAATCGGATGCACGATTGGAAAACGATTAAAGCGGACCACGACCACAACGACGCGAACAGCTTCATCCTAACGCGCGGTGATGATTATCTGACCGTTGATCAAGGGTATAGCAAAGAGAAATGGACCCGCCATCACAGCACGTTGCTGGTTGATGGTAAAGGGCAATATCTTGATGGAGATAAAAATCCATATAAAGGATTAACCGAAGAGTGGGGCGGAAAGCTCGAAAACTGGTTTGTGGCGGACGGCGCGGTTTACATGCACGGCGAAGCGGCTGGGGCGTATCCGGCCGAGCTTGACCTTGCCCGGTACAGCCGCCAGATGCTCATGTTAGGTGCTAATACTGTCGTTATGTGCGATGACATCCAACTTGATTCAGCTCGTAAGCTGGAATGGCTGATGCAGACGGATAATGCGGCCGAAAAAATTGGCGATCAAGCGTGGCGCATCAACACTGAAAATCATGACATGCAAGTTGATGCGCTTGAACCGCAAGCCATTGTCAGCGACCTGCGTTCAGAAGAAATAAGCGCCAATCCAACATCAGCGAAACCTGAATGGATCATCCGGCGGGATCAGCATCAACTTGTGCTTTCACCCGATCAACCAGCCACCCAAGCGCGTTATTTTGTCGTTTTGTCGCTTGACGAAGCCAACGTTGAACAGCTTGACTGCCAATTTGGCTCGGCTGCACAGGTCAATGGATCACTGGTCGCTTTTGCCAGCGGCCGGCGGCACATGCGTATCGCTGATCGGCTAACAACTGACGCGGCATGGTGCGCCATCAATGAAAACGAAAATCTAAAAGTCGCAGGTAATGTGACCAGTTTATGGCACGACGGCCGTCTAATCATGATCGCCTCGTCACCGGCCGATATCGCTTTAACGAACAATGGCTGTAAAACATCTGCCAAACGGCCGACGTGGATCAGTCTCCATGTTGCTGGGCAACCAGCATCTGTCCAAATGGATGGGACAGAGATTGCGAATAAATACGATGCAGAGTTAGGACTGCTCCGGTTCCAAATTCCGGCCGGGGAAGCAGTCATTAGTTTTAAGTATGAAGTATGAAGTGAGAAAGTCTAAACGCGAAGTGGGGGACATGATTCAGTGTCATGCATGCCACTTCCTACTTCAACCTTTTCACTCTCCTCAGGAGATGACCGAATGAAAGATGAACTTAATCTAGAAGAAAATCAACTTGTAAGGGTCCTTAGAATCATCATCAATGACTATCGCCTTTACCTGCTGTTATTACCGATTGTCATTTGGTATGGGCTGTGGTTTTACAAACCGCTAGCCGGTTTGCTAATCGCCTTTAAAAACTTTCAACCCAATCTTGGGGCGATGGGTAGCGACTTTGTTGGCTTTGCAAATTTTGAAACGCTGATTAATGGTGCATTTGCTCCTCAGTTTTGGCGAGCATTTCGCAACACCTTTGTTATCAGTTTGTATGGCTTCATTTTTGGATTTCCGATTCCAATTATTTTGGCCCTCTTTTTTAGTGAAATTATCAACAACTTTTTGCGAAATGTCTCGCAGACGCTTTCTTATCTTCCCCACTTCTTGTCCGAGGTAACGATCACCGGGCTCGTTTTAACGATGTTGCGTAACAGTGAGACGAGTACTGGTATCTTGTCATCGTTGTTAATCAATATCGGATTTATTGAGGAAACAACGAAGGTGGTGCAGAACGCAGACTATTTCCGGCCGATGTTCATTATTACCGGCATCTGGAAGGAGGCGGGGTACAGCTCCATTGTCTTCTTTGCCGCGATCATGGCGATCTCCCCTGTGTTATATGAAGCGATCAAGGTCGATGGGGGGAATAAGCTGCAAGAGATCCGGTATGTGACATTCCCCGGCATGGCTCCGACGCTCATTATCATGATCGTGCTCAGGATCGGCCGGATGCTTTCGGTCGGATTTGAGCGAGTCATCCTCCTGTATAACGCCAACACGTATGAGACGGCCGATACGTTAGCCACCTTTGTGCTTCGCATCGGGCTAGAAGGAGGGAATCAGGCGGTTGGCGCCGCGGCCGGTATGTTTGATTCGATTATCGGTTTTGGCTTGGTTGTTGGTGCAAATTTTATTAGCCGTCAGATTTCTGACACATCGCTTTGGTAGGAGGTATAAGATGCAAATTGGATTAAGTAGATCAGAACGAGCATTCAAAATTTTCGCCCTTACCCTTGTTGGTGGTTTTAGCCTGCTGGCGTTTTTCCCCGTTGTGTATGCTTTCTCAGCCTCCATTAGCGGCAAGATCGCCTATGAAACCGGTCAAGTGCTCATAACGCCGGTTGATACAACATTTGAAGTTTATGAGCTGATATACCTTGATAAGGGGTTATGGATTTCCTTTATTAACACCCTTTTCTACACCGTTTTTGGCACCGTGTGGAGCTTGTTTATGACGATTACCGGTGCATACGCACTGGGCAAACGCCGTTTGTTGTTCCGCCGGATGTTTAACTTCTTAGTTGTTTTTACGATGTGGTTTAGCGCAGGCATGGTTCCACTCTTCCTGAACTACACGAGTCTTGGTGTTGACAACCGCTGGGGCATCATCGTCGCCTTTGGTGTACAGGCGTTCAACATTATTTTAATGCGGAGCTTTTTTGAAGCGATCCCACATGAGATCGAAGAAGCGGCCAGAATTGACGGAGCAAATGAGTTTCAAATGCTGCTCAATATCTATATGCCGATGTCAAAGGCGGCCGTGGCAACAATCGCATTGTTCTACGCAACCAGCCGCTGGAATGGCTATTTCTGGGCAAGGATGTTGCTTCAAAACCAGACAGAGCAACCGCTTCAAGTTTATATGCGGATTTTGATCGAGAACTACCGTTGGATATTCGACGATATGCCGCCCGACTTGGCGTATTCGCCCGACTCCTACATCTTTGCTGTTCTGGTCGTATCCATTATCCCTGTACTTATCGTCTACCCCTACATCTCGCGCCACTTTGCTAAAGGCGTGAACTTGGGCGGCGTTAAAGAGTAAGGCCCAACTGAGTTGGGCTTAGCCGAACTAGGTTCGGCCGTTGTCAGCGGGTCAGTAGATCAGTTTGTCAGAAACGCCCCAACGGCTTGAAAACACAAACTATCAAATTGACTAACTAACAAACCAACTAATTTGTGAATCAGACGCACTTGCGTTTTGTAGAAGATTTTGTATTCATAAGGAGAATAGAAATGAAGAAACTTTCTAGAAACTTGCTGTTTGCAATCCTGTTAACCTTAACAGTGGTTATTGCGTCAGCATGTAGTACCGAAGTTACCGTCCCTGAGGTGGTAGAAGAGTCTGTTGAGACTGTGGTAGAAGAAGTAGAAGAGGCCGTTGAAGAAGTAGAAGAAGCGGTTGAAGAAGTCATGGAAGATGACACAGCTGCTGAAGAGGCCGCTGAAGCTGCTGCTGAAGAAGCTGCCGCCGCTGAAGCCGCTGCTGCTGAAGAAGCCGCCGCTGAAGAAGCTGCAATGGCAGAAGAAGCTATGATGGCAGCTGAGCTTGACATCAACTTCGCGTTGGGCAACAACCAACGTACCATCACCTACAATCAGCCAACTCCGTTGGAACAACCTGATGGTAACGTGATCAACCAAGGCCAGCTCAAACCAACGTGGCAATACATTCAGTCACAATTGGGCATGACCTTCAATGACGTGACCATTCAAGACCAAAGCTCTGGCGAAATGATCGACATCGCGGCCGCAACCGGCTTCGACAGCGCGGACATCTTCGGTGGTAGCAACGTGGCTGACGATTTGATGGCGTTTGGTGCACAAGGCTACTTCGTTAACCTAAACGAAAACCTTGATCACATGCCAAACTTTGCAGCTTACTTGGAAGCAAATCCAAACATCGCTAAAGCGGTAACCGCTTACGATGGTGGTATCTACCACGCT
>JAHDGV010001011.1 GCA_020631655.1 Chloroflexota bacterium
CGATTGACGGCCGGTGGCCCGATTTAGAGTCCCGCCGCCAAGTGACGATGGTGTTCCAGCAGCCCCGTTTGCTCAAACGGACGGTGCTTGAAAACATTGCATATGGGCTACAGCTGCGCGGGCAAGATGTGGCAGAAAACGGCCGTCTTGAAACGCTCTCACGAGACTTGGGCATTCATGATCTGCTCGATCAAAAATCAACCAAACTTTCCGGTGGCGAGCAACAGCGAGTGGCATTGGCACGGGCGCTGATTCTTGAACCCAAGGTTTTGATTCTTGATGAGCCAACGTCTAATCTGGACCCACAAAACATTGCGCTGGTTGAAAAAATGATCGCAAAAGAAAATGAAGAACGAGGCACAACGGTGGTTGTCGTCACGCACAACATTTTTCAAGCCAAACGACTCTCCCACCGAACGGGGCTAATTCTAAACGGCCGATTACAAGATCTATCAGATACCGCATCGTTTTTTGATAACCCACGTAATGAAGAAACTCGCCGATTTATTTCGGGAGAAATAGTGTATTAAGCGGGTTTGCGGGTAGCGGGTGGCGAGTAGTGAAACCACGCCAACCACTTCTCACTTTAGACTTCGAACTTTCTACTGAACTCATGATTCCACAATCCCTCATTAACACTCTCCGCGATGCGCAACGTGTTGCTGTGCTGACCGGCGCAGGTGTGTCGGCCGAAAGTGGCGTACCCACGTTTCGGGATGCACAAACCGGATTGTGGGCCAAGTACGAACCAACCCAGCTGGCAACCCCCGAAGCGTTCAGGGCAGATCCTGAACTGGTCTGGAACTGGTATGCGTGGCGACGAGAACTAGCTGGCAACGTTCAGCCCAATCCGGGCCACTTTGCTTTGGCACAGATGGAACAACACATCCCAGATTTTGCGCTGTTTACCCAAAATGTAGACGATCTGCACGATCAGGCAGGTAGTCAAAACATCACCCGATTTCATGGAAATATTTTCGGGGTTAAATGTTTTGATCAGCACCATATGATCGATAATTGGGATCAGTTGCCGGGAACACCCCCAACCTGCCCGATATGTGGCTCATGGCTCCGGCCGGATGTGGTTTGGTTTGGCGAAGGTTTACCGGATGGAGCGATAGACAGCGCGATTGATTTTGTCCGCTCGGCCGATCTGGTTTTCTCGATTGGCACCTCGTCGCTCGTGTACCCGGCCGCGGCCGTGCCGATCGAAGCGCTAAACGCAAGTGTGCCGGTTGTTGAAATCAATCCCAACGAAACCCCGATTTCAGAATATGTTTCGC
>JAHDGV010000251.1 GCA_020631655.1 Chloroflexota bacterium
ACCCACCTTTTCGATGAGCGGAAAGCCGATGTTGCCACCTTTCCAAGTTTTAAAGCCAGTTTTTAAATTTGACCGTTCACCAATCGCCGCTACCAGCGATGTGGTTGTCGTTTTACCGGCCGATCCGGTAATTCCGATCAGCTTATCTGTCTGGCACCGCTTGAAAAACTCAAGCGAATCGGCCGTAAGCGGGATCCCCCGCCGCCGTGCTTCGAGCACAAACGGGGCATCGAGCGGAACGCCGCCGGACACGGCGAGCAAGTCGCAATTGTCGAGCAATGTTAGGGGATGGTGTCCCAAAACAGTTTCAATTTTTAAGTCTTCAATCTCCGCCAACTCTGCGCGGAGCGTTTGCGCATCGCCCAGATCACTCACGGTCACAGCTGCACCAGCTTCGGCCGCGAATCGGGCCAATGCCTTACCTTGTCGGGCCAAGCCCAGAATTAGAAGGTTTTTACCGTGTAATTGATCCATATCGGTAGGGGTGAGATACCCGCCGCTAGAACACATCTGTCAGGTTGAAATCTTTTAGGGGATCTCACCCGTCGTTGTGAACATATTTTTAATCTAGCATTTTTTGCCATGCCGCCGGGCGAGATCCGCCAGTTGCTTGACTAAAAAAGCTAATCTTTTTGGCGTATCTCGCCCCTACAAAGGAGCGACTTTGCCTAAATAAGTGCCAGTGCAATCCCAGCCATTGCAGCCAAAATGCTTATCAACCACCAGCGCTGCACAATCTGCGTTTCGCTCCAGCCAATCGCCTCAAAATGGTGATGGATCGGGGCGATGCGGAAAAACCGTTTGCCACCCGTTGCCTTGAAATAGCCAACTTGGATCATGACCGACAGCGTCGTGAGTAGTGGGATAATGGCGATGATGGGCAAGATGGCCCACTGGTTGGTGAGCAAGGCCACCACGGCCAACATGCCGCCTAACGGTTGTGAACCCACATCACCCATAAACATTTGGGCCGGTTTGGCGTTAAACCATAAAAATGCCAAGATGGCACCGACCGAGCTAAAGCAAAACACAACGATAAACTGCTGATCTTGCAAAAAGGCGATGATGCCGTATGCGATAAACGCGCTTGAGGTCGTCATACCGGACAATCCGTCTAAACCATCTACCAAGTTCACGGCGTTTGACAAGCCGGTAATCACAAACGTAGCGATGGGGATGTAAAAGAGCCCGAGGTTCAGCAAAACCGGAACGGTTGGGATCGCCACGTATCCTGCGCCATCGTTTGAGCCGTAGTAAATGAGCACGGCCGCAATCAGGGCGATAGCCACTTGGATCCAGATTTTGTAGCGGGCCATCATCCCTTCGCCCGGCCGGCTGGTGAACCCCATGTAATCGTCGATGCCACCAAGCACAGAGTACGCCACCATCACGCCCAACAGGATGATGACGCTCTCTGCGATGTCTAAATTTGTAACGAGCCGGACGATGTTGACCACAATCGTCGTGATCAAAACCCATCCAATAATTAATACCCCGCCCATTGCGGGTGTTCCCATTTTTGACATATGGGATTTGGGGCCATCAATACGAATATTTTTCCCCAATTTAAGTCTGCGCATGAGTTCAATCAGCGGAGAGCCCCAGATGACTGCGAGCAAAAATGTGATTGAACCTACTGAGAGTGCAAATGCCATTTTTTCAGTGACCAGTTGTCAGTAATCAGTGGTCAGTTTGTTCGTACACCAAATGTTTCAGCGAGATTCACTGATCACTGGGCCGAAGGCCACTGTTTACTGGTCACTGGCTTTTCCTTCTTGATAAATTTGCCACAATGCGGTCCATGCGCGCACCTAAAGACCCTTTGACCAACACAATATCTTCTTTCTCGATAATGGATTGCAACAGCTCGATGGCGGCGTCGTTATCTTCTAAGATGTGGAGTTGCTTGTTTGGCATCTCCGCCATGCCCGCATCTTGGGCTTCTTGTCCGATAATTTTCCCACGTTCACCCACTGTCACCAAAATGTCAGAAACCTGCATCGCCCGTCGGCCGACTCTGCGATGGCCCATTTCTTCGGCCGAGCCGAGTTCGAGCATGTCACCCAGCACCGCGACCTTGCGTCCGTCGAGATCATCGAGCAAATTAAGGGCCGCAATCACTGAATCTGGGGCCGCGTTATAGGTATCATCGATTATGAGAGAATCTTTAGGACCGCGAACGGTAACCAAGCGCATTTGGTTTTTGCTCGATTTTAAGCCCACGATAATCTCATCCATCGTCATGCCAACGGCCAGCCCGGCCGCTGTCGCTCGCAACACCGTGTGAACGCTGTGTCGGCCCAAAAGCGGCACACTCACCGTCCAGCTTTCTTTGTGCAGATGCATGCGGAAAGCGATTCCTTCAAGCCCCATCGAGCGAATGCCGTCGGCCCAAAGATCGGCCGATGAATCGAGCCCATAAGTGAACACTTTGGCCCGTGTGTGTGGTGCCATCGACATCACATGAGCATCGTCTTTATTCAGAATGGCGATGCCGCCATCTTCGGCCGTGGGCAATGCTTCGACCAACTCTCGTTTGGCTTCCACAATCGCCTCGATCGTTCCCATGCGGGACATGTGCACCGGGCCGATGATCGTTTGCACACCGATCTGCGGCCGAGCGATGTCACACAACAAGGCGATTTCACCTTTGGTGTACATCCCCATCTCTAAAACCGCATGGGTTTGGGATGGTTCAAGTTGCAACACGGTCAGCGGTAATCCGATCTCGTTGTTGTAGTTCTTTGGCGTTTTTAACGTACTAAATTTGTTCGACAGCACCGTGTACATCAGTTCTTTGGTCGTTGTTTTTCCCACACTGCCGGTAATGCCGATAACGGTTAAATTTTCAAACTGATCGCGCCAGTAGCGGGCGATCTGTTGCAGTCCGGTCATGGTGCTTTCCACAATCAAACAAAAAGGTTCAGTTGGAAGAACTTCCAACCGTTCACCAGCGATCACGGCCGGATACCCTTCAATCTCGCGTTCAACAATGGCCATCGCCGCACCGGCCTGGAACGCTTTGGGAACAAATGCATGTCCGTCAACCAGTTCACCCTGAAACGCAACAAACACCGATCCCGCCTGAACTTCGCGGCTGTCGATTTCAAACGATGCCACGCGTGGTTCTTTTCCGGTTACGGTGTATGCGCCAAACGCGGCGATTGGATGACCGAGATTAAGTTCCAATTCCTTTTTCCTTTTCCTAGTTTGAAGTGTTAAGTTTTAAGTCAGAAGTATCAAGTTTCGGCTATAAATGCCGCTTTCTACTTCTCACTTCATACTTTCCACTATCTCTGTGCCAGTCGCACACTGTCTGGCGGGATGTCTAGCAACACGACCAACTGGCTGGCTAGATCAGCAAATGCGGGTGCAGCCGTCTCAGACCCCCACTCCGAACGGGTTGGGCGGTCGAGCTTGTACAAAATAATCAGCTCAGGATCATCGGCCGGTAGCCAGCCGATAAACGAAGCGATTGTGTCATCTGGGTGATAAAAGCCACCTTCTTCCGGGATCTGCGCGGTACCGGTTTTACCCGCTACGGTGTAGCCAGGAATATAGGCTTTATCGATATTGTGGTTGACGGCGAAAATCGCCATCTGGCGGACTTCACGCGCCGTCTCGGCCGATACCGCTTGTGATTGCTTAAACGGTTCTGGATCAGAGACCAGCGTTTTGCCGTCCATGATTTTTTCAACGATGTACGGCCGCATCAAAACTCCATCGTTGGCGATTGCGGCTACGGCCGAAGTCATTTGCAACGGGGTTACAGTCATACCTTGGCCAAACCCATTGGTAGCCAGAACCACATCGGTCCACAGCTCATCTCCCGGTTGGTGCAAGGTTCCGACAGCCTCGTGCTCTAAATCGACCCCAGACCGTTGGCCAAAGCCAAAGCGTTGCAGATAGCTGTAAAATGCGTCGGGGCCGGTATCGAGGGCCAGTGTTGCGGTCGCTGTATTAATCGAGAAGTTGATCACTTCGCGCATACCCACTGTGCCATAAATGCCTTTGCTGGCGTTGTAGATGTAGTTGCCATCGATCACCAGTGATCCAAAATCTTGATAGGTAGATTGAGGTGTGACGGTGCCTGAATCTAAAGCGATCGCCATGGTGACCAGTTTCATGACTGACCCTGGTTCATAGGGTAAAGAGACGGCTGGATTTGAGAAAATCGGCATCTTTTTATTTTCAGGATGCTGTACTTCGGCCGATTCATAATATTCGAACGGATCGTAACAAGGCAGATTGGCCATCGCCAAAATCGCACCCGTTTTAGGATTCATGACAATCACATTGCCGCTGTGCGCCCCATAAAACGACATGCTGTTTGCAAGATGTTGTTCAACCGTATGTTGAATGGTCCGGTCGATGGTCAGTTCTAAGTCATATCCATCAAGCGCGATCACCGTATCTTGTTTAATTAATGGAGAAATATGCGCCCGAGAGCTATCCCCTTGCCCGGCAAGCTCTGCGTTATAGCGCGCTTCTAAACCATTGTTCCCCACATATTCGTTATATTGGCTCGCCAAGCTGGTGTACCCCAACACATGGCACATCAAATCCCCTTGCGGGTAGATGCGGCGCGGCAACTGGGTCGTATAAATTCCAGAGTAAGCTTCGTTCTCACGTTCGGTCAGGTTATCTACCCGAACCGCTTGATCATGGTTGATGCGGTAGGGCAACAGAATGTTGGTGCGTGTAACGTTGAGCTGTTCGCGAATCTCAAACGCTGAAACGTCGTATCCATCATCCTGCAAAATCAGGGCTAATTCGCCCGATAGTCCGGCCAACCGCTGTGCGCCGTTTTCACCAATCGGCTGCGGCACTTGAACGTTGATCTGATAATCAAATCCGTTTGAGGCTAAAATATTTCCGTTGCGGTCCAGAATCTCACCACGCTGTGGATTTGAGCGTTGGGTATATTGGTGCGAGTTCTGTTCCCCCCACTGATCGGCTTCGATTATTTGAAAAGTGACCAGACGCACAACAATCACGGCCGCCATAAGGGCCATGAATCCTACGATGATGCTGAGTCGGGTTTTTTGTTGAATATCCATTTTTCAGTATTCGGTCCGAAAGTTTTTCGGTTAAGCTCAACTGGTTGAGCCGTTCACTTTGTTATTCACTAGTTAGTCGGCCGAGCCTTCAAAAAAGCCGCTAACCGTTTGATAGAGCGATAGTTGAACCGCTTCTTGCATCGTTTCAACCGCATCAGGTTGATTGATCAGCCGCTCCGCTTCTGTTTCTGGGAACGGCACAAATGGGGCTGGTTCAGGCGGATAACCGGGAACAACTAAATAAATTGTGTCGGCCGGTTGTGCCTGATGAAAACCGATTTGAGACGCACGTGAGCGCATCTGGGTGATTGATTGAGTTTCTGCGATTTGTCGCTCTAAATCTGAATTGACTTGGCGAATCGTATTCAACTCATATTGCAGCGTTTGAATCTCGCGCCCCACTGCGGCAACGGCACTGGCCTGAACTAATAGGAACACGGCCGCCATAGCGACCAGCATGGCGATCATAATCCATGTGATTGCGGTTTGTGCTTTTGACAAGGTCCAAAGATCTTGTAGCTGCACGCGTGAACGAAGATTTTGCAGGCCGGGTGCCCAACTGTTTGGGACGGCCTCTTCTCGTCTCCTGCTCCTTCGAGCAGTGCGGGTTTGCACTTCTTCTGTTTGATCAAAACTATTGTCTATTACAGTCATAACCTTTCTTGCATCCGTGTGATTGCTAAACTAGCTGTACGCTAGCTAAAACGATCACTTTATAACTTCTCTGCTACTCTCAGCTTAGAACTACGACTTCGAGGGTTCTGCTCAATTTCCTCGGCCGATGGTGAAATCGGCTTTTTCGTAATTCTTTTTAACTTAACTCTGTCAGTTTCCGGCTGCATAACGTGCTTGGGCACGTTGTGCCATGGATCGCTATACAAACGGAACGTCTCTTTTACTATGCGGTCTTCGAGTGAGTGAAAGCTGATAACAACTAACCTCCCACCCGGCCGAAGAATCTGGATTGCTCCTTCCAGTCCCTTCCTTAATGAATCAAGCTCGGTGTTTACTGCGATTCTCAGTGCTTGAAAAACCTTTGTTGCGGGGTGAATCGTTTTTTTAGACTTTTGAGCGCCTCGGCCGGTCCGCTTTTTAGGTGGTACCGTTTTTTTGACGAGGTCCGCCAGCTCAAGTGTCGTTTCTAACGGCCGATTTTCTACAATCGCTCGGGCGATGCGCCGGCCGAATTTTTCTTCACCATATTCAAAAAATATCTGCTCTAGTTCCTCAGCCGTTGCATTATTCACAAACTCGGCCGCCGTCAGCGTTTGGCTCTTGTCCATACGCATATCCAGCGGTGCGGCAGCACGAAACGAAAAACCGCGATCAGGCTGATCCAGTTGCATAGATGAGACACCTAGGTCCAACAGAACGCCGTCTACCTGTGGGTAGCCAAGCTCTGGTAAAAGTGTTCCCATCTCTGAGAAATTAGAATGGTGGTACTGCAGTGATGTAGTCCAATTCTCCCCGCCTTCTCGAGAGAATTCCAGAGTACTATGGTCCCGATCTAGCGCAATTACTGTTCCACCACGGCCGTGAATGCCCCGTGAATGGCCTCCTGCCCCAAAAGTACCATCCACATAAACCCCATTCTCCCGGATTTTTAGGGCGTCTAAAGATTCGTTATATAAAACGGAAATGTGTGACTGGATTGCCATTCGGTTCAGTTGCCTTGCTTTGGGTCAAGGGGACAATGGGACCGCCTGCGAAATTTCGCCGCCCCATACCTGACCCCGCACCGGGTCAGATTCCTAAATCATCAAAACCGACTAGATCATCGCTATTTTCGATCTGTTGTTGGACTGCTTCCCACTCATCGGGGTTCCAGATTTCTAGAAACTGGAAGTTACCCACGATAATGACTCCATCCCCCAAACTCGCAAACTCTCTCAGTTTGGCCGGAATAAGAATACGTCCTTGTCGGTCGGGTTTCAGGTTATCGGCGGCCGAGAAAACTCTGCGCCTAAAGTTCATAACCTGCTGGTTAGACATCGGTCTTGACAGAATGCGTTCAGTCAGCTTCTCCCACTCGTCGAGCGGGTAGATGGCTAGGTTGTTGCCAATACCACGGGTCACCACCAAGCCGGTGGCGAGTGTATCGCGGTATTTCGACGGGATCGTCAGGCGACCTTTGCTATCAATTGTGTGACTGTATTCGCCAAGAAACATGAATGGTTTTCGATTTTGGGTTGTTGATTACCGATTACGAATCGTTCTATCAACCCATCTTCTTAAAGCCTGTCTAATACGGAAAACGCAATCTGAAAGCTGCTATTGCGCCTTGTCTAGGGGATGCCCGTCCCCCGGACAAGCCATCTCAAGAATGTTCCGTTTTATCAGAACAATCCTTGAGATGGCTTAAAGGCGATTTTTAATCGCCCAGTGACCAACCGTATCTAATTGTTTCTAGCCCTATGACCGATCAAATCTTGTTTGATGGGTCACACATTGTGGGCAGAGCAACCATTTTGCCCCACTTTACCCCACAACTAGCCATATTTTAGCGAAGTCGCCCCACTTTGTATATGGAACAGGTGTTCTTTCTCTTATTTTTGGCAACTTGTTTAATGACATTTAAGTTGGTCCAAAAAGTTTAAGTTGGTTCAAATGACATTAAGTTGGTTCAAAATCGGAAAATAGGCGGCCGAAATTTGACAATTAGTTGGTCCAAAAATTATGTAAACTTACTCGTTTGGGATGCGTGGTTTTGTAGATAGGCTGGTTAAGCATAGCTCGCCCATTGGTTTATTAGTTTTTGAATTCAGCAAGTGTGCGGCCAAGAAAGGATGTCACGTCAGGGGAGTGATGTGAAGCGGTTGATGGATTGGTTTGGGTGGACGAGTCCGGTGATGGCGATG
>JAHDGV010001012.1 GCA_020631655.1 Chloroflexota bacterium
CCAAAGTTGACCTGAGTCCTGATAAATGCAATAATTCCGCATCATGACTTTCGAGCGATTTAGCACTTCAGCATTGTTTACGAGTGGCACTCACATGCCGCGTCGTTAGTTCTTGCCTGATGATCTAAATCATTTAACACTCGATCATACCTTGCAAACCACGAAGACGCGGCCAAAAACCGCGTCTTTTTTATTGTTTAGGGGCGAGTTTGCAAGTGGCCAGTGGCAAGTTTTGCGTGAAAGCAAAACAACCCGCCACCCGCCCCTCGCACACGCACACCAAAATCTGCCAATCTTTGATTGGCGCGTAAGTAAAACGACATGCTTGAAAAACTGGAACAAACATATCAAGAAGCCAAGGCATCTCTTGCCAATGCGGCTTCATCCGATGACCTAGCAACATGGTATCGGGAAACACTAGGCACTAAGGGATCGGTTCAACTGATGACCCGGCAGTTCGGCAGTATTGACCCGGCCGATCGGCCCGCCTTTGGCGCACGCATCAACGAGGTTAAAGGGGATCTGCAAACGGCTTACGATGCAAAGTTTAGCGAAATTAGAGCCGTAGAAATGGATGCTGAAATCGCTGATGGAGCGATTGATATCACCATGCCCGGCCGACGTCAGGCTAAAGGTGGCTTGCATTTAGCCACCAAAAACCTGCGCGAAATTTATCGCGTTTGGGGCGATATGGGTTTTCAGGTTTATCGTAGCCGTGACGTGGAAACAGATGAGTACAACTTTGAACTACTCAACATTCCACAGCACCATCCGGCCCGTGACATGTGGGACACGTTCCACACCACTACGCCCGGCATGATTCTGCGCACCCACACCAGCCCGGGGCAAATCCATGCGATGCGCGAATATTGTCCAGAGCCAATTCGGGTGATTTTGCCCGGTATGTGCTACCGGTATGAGCAAATCACCGCCCGCAGTGAGATCCAGTTCCACCAAATTGAAGGGTTGGCCGTGGGTAAAAACATCACCTTTGCTGACTTAAAAGGAACGCTAACCGCATTTGCTCGACGCATGTTTGGGGCTCAGCGTCAGGTCCGTTTCCGCGCCAACTATTTCCCATTTACCGAACCATCGGCCGAAATGGATGTTGAGTGCATGCTGTGCAACGGTAAAGGGTGCAACGTGTGTAAATACACCGGCTGGCTCGAAATTTTGGGTTGCGGCATGGTCCACCCTACTGTACTAAAAAATGGCGGCTACGATCCCGAAGAATTTTCCGGTTTTGCATTCGGGATGGGTCCAGAGCGGATCGCCATGCT
>JAHDGV010001013.1 GCA_020631655.1 Chloroflexota bacterium
AATTTGAGTTCAGGAGAATCAAATTCGTTGCGTAGTTGGGTTGGGTTCAGTTTTGTCATATTTTTTTGAGGCTCATATTCTGAAATAGTAGGTAACTAATGTTACATACCGGCATTACAAAAATGCAGAAAGATAGTATTTGACTGTAATGCGGGAAGTTTTTCCGCCTATTTTTAGGCCTATGGCCTCAAACTCAGGTCGGATAAACTATCCGATTTACTTTAAAGTTGCCCTCACGTTCAAAATTCACCATTTACAATTTCTCAAAAAGGTTTGTGATTTGAACAAGCCATCTTATATTAGCAAGACGATGCGAGATCGAAAAACATTCCGCAGAGGCACCGCCTCATCACTAATCACTTTTTTATTTGTAGGGGCAATTTGCATAGCGGCCGTCATGTTCTTGATTTCACTACGCAACGAACTTTCTAACGGTTCAGTTACCGCATCGATCACGCTTGTCCCAACGCCCACCCTCATACCGACTGAGCCACCACCCACAGCTACGCACACACCAACCCCAACAGAAACACCTATCCCCCCAACCAGCACGCCGGTAAACCCAAACGACACCGGCTGGGTGCCACTCAAGCCGGGGTTAGAGGTGCGGGAGCAGTTCCTGATTAATCAGGTCGATCAAAATACAATTGAACAGCTCATCCTGATCCGTGTTGACCCCAATCAGTTTAAATTTGATGTGGGGTACAGCCCCGGCCGACCGCAAACTTTAGACAGTTGGCAACAAAATTCGGGTGCGCTGATCGCTCTCAATGCGGGCTATTTCACGGCCGAGCAGTTTGCAACCGGGCTAACCATTGTTCAGGGTCAACCGTCTGGCAGTAGCTACGGCCCTTTTGCGGGGATGGTGACCATCGGTGGGACTGAGCCTTCGTCAAACATCGATGTGCGCTGGCTCAATCAGGTTCCCTACAATCCGGCCGAACAGCTGTGGGGCGGCTTTCAATCATTTCCAATTTTAGTGAGTAGTGCGGGGGTGGCCGCTTTTCCAGCCAGTGCCGACAACGGAGACCGGGCGCGTCGCACGGTAATTGGTAAAGACGGAGCCGGAAATATTTTACTCATGGCGGCCGGACGGGGGGGGCTGACTCTCAGTGAGCTAAGCGATTGGCTTGCTGGGTCGGATTTTGATTTACAAATCGCTATCAATTTAGATGGGGGACCATCTACAGGAATGATGCTAGAACATCCAGATCAGCCGATTCGTATTTTGCCTTTTACGCCGCTTCCCACAGTTTTGCTGGTTTTTGAATG
>JAHDGV010001014.1 GCA_020631655.1 Chloroflexota bacterium
CCAAACCCCAAACCCCAAACCCCAAACCCCTGCGCGTTAAATGACAAACATCTCCAACTCGACTTAATCATCTCGCCAAATAACTTCCACCTCGTCTGTGCGGAACGCCTGAGTAAAGGTCGTGTCCCAAAGAGTATCTCGGTGGCCACTTTCGTACATGACCAGGCCAGTGTACCCGATCATGGCTCCATTGTCGATGCAGTACCTCTCGTCCATTGCGCCCAAGTCTCCATTGCGTTCGTCGAGCATTGTTTTGATGATTTGCTGGAGACGCAGGTTGCAGCCCACTCCGCCTACGATGAGGACTTGGTTGGCTTCCACGTGGCAAAGTGCACGTTCCACGGTTTCGGCCAACATGCAGAAAATGGTTTCTTGGATCGAGTAGCACAAATCTGCCTTGTCGAAGTCCAAATCCTTGATGTTCCGGTTTTTTATGTTTTTGCGTTTGAACTTCTTCCTCTTCCCCAGCAAAATTCTTTCTTCCGGGTCCGTGCACTCGTCGATCATTTCCTGGGTCACATACCCTGTTTGCTTGCGCAGTTCGGGATGCATCAGCACCAAATCCTCGCAGTACGACAGCAGCCCCGAGAAGCTCATGTCCATCCCCTTAACCACGTAGGGCATGGGAATATACTTGGGGTTGGCCTTAGATTTGGCCAATTGCTCGATATTGTAACCAGGCGCCGGATCATTGGACAAGTTCAGCAATCGTGCGAACCGGTCCAAACAATTTCCCACAGCAATGTCGATGGTTTCGCCGAATATGCAGTACTTGCCTCCCACGTAGGCGATGACCTGCGAGTTGGCCCCCGACACGTAGAGCACTGTTGGTTACTCGGCTCGACCTACCGACTGGGTTGTGCAGGCCAGTCGCCAGTCGCCCCATTTCAATATGAGCAATGCAGTGGTTGACCCCCACAATGTCTATTTTGTAGATTAGAGATAGAGTCCTGGCCACCAACGCACCCACACTCAGTGGGGCACCCATTCCGGGCCCTTTGGTGTAGCAGATAAGTTTGATGTTGTCCATCGTGATTTTTGCAATTGATAAAGCCTCTTGGATCAAATCGAGAATGTGTTGGCGGTGGTGCTCGGCGGTTTCTTTTGGGAGGAACCCGGTGCCCGGAGGTGTAATGAAGGTTTTACGCGGGTTGGCGACGATGTTGTGGGAAGCGTCGATGATGCCGATGCCGATTTTATTGGCTGAGCCTTCGATGCCCAAAGTGTATGATTTAGTTGCTACTTCCATTATAAAGACTTAAAATT
>JAHDGV010001015.1 GCA_020631655.1 Chloroflexota bacterium
ACCCAGATGGAAGGAATTGCCCTGTCACTCGAAGATAAAATCAAAATCACCAAAAAGCTCGACGAGTTTGGTGTGCACTACATCGAAGGGGGGTGGCCAGGGTCGAACCCGAAAGATGTTGAATATTTTGAGCGAGTGCAGTCGCTGGAGTTGAAAAACGCCAAAGTTGCGGCGTTTGGTAGCACCCGGCGCAAAAATATTAAAGCGGCCGATGATGCTCAGATTAAACTCCTGATCGACTCAAAAGCACCCGTCATCACCATGTATGGCAAAAGCTCGATCATGCAGGCGGAAACGGTTTTGCAAACCACCCCAGACGAAAACCTGAATATGATCGCTGATAGCATTGAGTACTGCGTTTCACAGGGACGCGAAGTGATTTACGATGCTGAGCACTTCTTTGACGGCTACAAGGCTGATCCTGAGTATGCGCTCGCCACGATCCAAGCGGCCGCAGTGGCCGGTGCCAGCATGATTGTGCTGTGCGAAACAAATGGCGGCGGCTTGCCGTGGGAAGTTGAGCAAATCACCAAAGAGGTCATCGAAAAAATGGGAGATACCCCGGTTGGGATTCATACTCACGATGACTCCGGCTGTGGGGTGGCAAACTCGCTGGCGGCCGTGCGTGCAGGCGCAACGCAGGTGCAAGGAACCATTAATGGGTACGGCGAGCGTGTGGCCAACGCAAATCTATGCAGTGTGATTCCGGACATCCAACTAAAAATGGGCAAACGGTGCGTGAGCGATGAACAGTTGCTCAAGTTAACCGAGGTTTCTCGGTTTGTGTCTGAAGTGGCAAACTTGGATCACAATTCACAGTATCCGTTTGTGGGTGCCAATGCGTTTACCCACAAGGGTGGCACCCATGTGGCCGCCATGTTGCGTAACCCTGAAGCGTATCAGCACATCGATCCAACTTTGGTGGGCAACGAACGGCGTAGCGTTGTTTCTGAGCTATCCGGCCGCGGTAACCTGCGCGAGCTAATGGCAACCTTTGGGCTGTCATTGAGCAATGAAAAGCTGGCAGACGTTCTTGATCAAATTAAAGTTTTGGAGAACCAAGGTTTTAGCTTTGAAGCGGCCGAAGCTTCGGTTGAATTGATGATGCGGCGCACGGCTCCTGGGTATGTGCCGCCATTTGAGGTGCAGGATTTAACCGTGATTCAGCTCTTGCGCAAAAACGGTAAGTTCTCGGCCGAGGCGAGTGTAAAGGTGCGGGTAGGGCCGCAAATTATGCACACCGTGGCGTCTGGAAACGGGCCGGT
>JAHDGV010000008.1:0-32842 GCA_020631655.1 Chloroflexota bacterium
GTCACCAGTGGGTAGCCATCAAAGTTACGCGGCCGTACAACACCGTTGCTCACCGTCATCTCTTCGATGAGTGTCGAGCTGATTCCCCAGACAATGTTTCCTTCTGCCTGCGCACGCGCACCGTCGGGGTTGATTACGATGCCCGGGTCAATCGCCTGCACGCATTTGTGGATCGTAATTACTCCGTCATCGGCCACCGATACAGCAACAACCATCGCTACCATCGTGTCAACGTCAGGAGAACAAGCAACGCCCCATCCCTGACCTTCTGGCAGGTCTGAGCCATAACCGGCTTTGTCGGCCGCTTCGATCAGCACCGCTTTCATTCGCGTACCAAAATCGTCATCGGCCAAATGATCGAGCCTAAACTGGAGCGGGTCAGCCCCTGCTTCGTGAGCCAGCTCATCCATGAAGCTTTCGTTGGCAAACACGTTGGCTAATAATCCCAACGAACGCCACCAGCCGGTCCGCAGGGGGAACGGGGCGAGATGAGTATTTAACTGCCGGTTCGGAATGTTGTCGTAGATGTTGAACGCACCACGCCAAGAGCCAAAGTCGGTCCCAAACACAAATTTCAGTGGAGCTGGGAAGAATGGAAAGGCGACTTCACCACTCGAGTGATTATGGTTCAGGGCCACGATTTTGCCGTTTTCAACCCGGCCGCTCATCTTGCTCTTCGTGGCAGGGCGGAAATACCCATCCCGCATATCCTGCGGCCGGGTCCAACCGACGTGTACCGGCTTGCCCACCGCCTGCGACAAAAACGCTGCTTCAGTTGCCGCCTCGGTTGCCAATTTACGGCCGAAGCCGCCGCCAAGATAAGTTGGAATAACCGTGATCCCATCTTCTTCAAGGCCGGTCACCTCGGCCACATCACCCCGAACTGAGTTGGGGAATTGGGTAGATGCATACACTTCGGCTGTCCCATCGTCTTTGATGTTGACCAACGCAGCTTGTGGCTCTAAGTGAGCGTGAACGGCGAACGGAGTTGCGTATTCAGCCGTGACACTTGGTGTCCCAATCGCATCAAAACCGTCCCCATCTTTTTGGATGACGGTCCCAGCCCCGTCGCTGGTATCCATGAGCGCTTCAAGTTCTTCTTGGCTCCATAACTTGCCCTGATCCCATTCGATATTGATTGAGCCTATAGCGGCTTCCGCCTGCTGGCGGGTTTTTGCAACAACCCCGACCAACCCTTTTTCAATATCGATGGCTACCTTTTCGACGCCCGGTTTGTTGGGCGCGTCACCGGGATCGGCCGAAATCAACTTGCCTTCAATCGTGGGGGGATGCGCGACGATACCGTACAACGTCCCTTCAACCCGTGCGTCGTAGCCGTATACGGCGTTGCCTCGGATTTTGTCTTCAAGATCAACCCGCGGCATCGATTTCCCGATAAATTTAAATTCTGAGTTTGGTTTAAGGGTGATTTCTTCTTCCGGCTCGGTCCATTCAGATACGTTTGAAACAATCTCGCCGTAGCTGATGGCTTGGTCTGGATTGGCGCTAACGCGGACAAATCCATCGGCCGTTTCAACGTCACTGGCCGCCACACTCAGCAAGCTGGCACCTTCTGCCACAAGCATCGTGCGCATGGTAGCGGCGGCCATCCGGCCCGGTTCCCACGATGTCGAAACAGAGTTCGATGCACCAGTTCCGAAACTGTCGGCCGGTCCCAGACCCGTATGTCCTTGCACAACTTTGACTT
The DNA here is from genome assembly GCA_020631655.1 of Chloroflexota bacterium. Lineage (GTDB taxonomy): Bacteria > Chloroflexota > Anaerolineae > Promineifilales > Promineifilaceae > WTJY01. The sequence continues at coordinate 1,709 of JAHDGV010000008.1, forward strand.
GCTCCCAAGCCACGTCCAGCTCTTCGGCCGCAATTTGCCCAATGGCCGTGTGGATTCCTTGCCCCATTTCAACTTTGGGAACATAAATTGTAATTTGGTTGTCTGGTGCAATCTCAAACCATGAGAGCGGCGTATCTTCAATCCCGCCGGGGGCACCCGCACCGCTGGAAAGTGTTCCGGCCATAAACCGGTAAAAGCGATTGCGCCCAAGGGCCACACCAACGGCTAAACTTCCGGCCGTGGCCCCTAGTCCAATTAAAAAGCCGCGCCGAGTGACGCGAAAACGACGTTTTTTGCCAGAGGAATCTGGAGCGGTAACTTGATCGCTCATTAGGCTGTCCCTCCTTGGATCGTTTCGGCCGCTACAGCAACCGCACTTTTAATTCGATGATAACAACCGCAACGGCAGTAATTATTTTTCATCGCGTCAACAATTTCTTCCTTAGTAGGATTGTTGTTTTGTTCCAAGAAGGCGGCCGCCTGCATCATTTGGCCGCTCATGCACCAGGCACATTGGGGAACTTGCCCGTCTAAAAATGCCTGTTGCACCGGATGCAAGGTCCCATCTTCGGCCGCCAATCCTTCTAGCGTTGTAATTTCAGCATCGGCAACGGCCGCGACCGGTGTCACACATGACCGGGTAGCAACCCCATCTACGTGAACCGTACACGATCCGCAAATGCCTGCGCCACAGCCGAATCGGGTGCCGGTCATTCCCAATCCATCACGGATGGCCCATACCAATAAACCATCCGCATACGCATCATCGAGCTCCATCTCCGCACCATTAATCGTTAATTTCATCTTTACCTTCCTATCAGTTAGGCCGTCGTTTATTTCCGCAAGACTGGTGTTTTCAATTGGTACAGATCTAGGTTGTGAAGATCGAATTGAAACACTTGGAACGATTTAAAGTATAAAAACGTAGATTAATCTAAACATAGATCAACTGCATTTCTAATGGAAGTTCAACAAGATATTTAGGGTGGCTGGGTTTGTATGGCAGTTTGTTACAGCGAACTTTATAAACAACCCAAAAACGAAAAGCTATATTTTTTTAGATCGAGAACTAAATCTGATAGAATCTTCTATCTTTTATCCTTAATTTTTAAGCACCAAATTATGCGTAGACCCGATTACTCAGATATTCCAGATGCATTTAGGCGCGCTTTCGAGGGGGATGACGGTGGCGGTGGTCCCCGAAATCCAAACGACGGCGGCAGTGGGGGAAATGGTGGCGAAGAAGGCGGTGGAAATTACCAGCCAGAAAATGCCCCTCCACCTCTTTGGCGTTCACGACGCTTCTGGGTCATTCTAATTCTTCTATCCCTATTTATAGGGCTTAATCAAATCACCTCGTATTACACAGACTTTTTGTGGTTTAGCGAACGGGGGTATCGTAGCGTTTGGACGACCCAAATTGTTGCGACTTTAGGGACCTTTTTCAGCTTCTTTGCCATTGCGGCCGTCTTCCTGCTCGTCTCGTGGCGGTTAGCACGTCGTAATTCTTTGAACATTGCGGTTCCGTATTTTGGGGGTGCGCTATCTAGCGCATCCGGCAATTACTTGATCAACGGCGTTGCCCTGGTTCTGGCGTTTATGATGGCTTCGGCCGCCGCCACCATGTGGGAAGAGTTTTTGCTCTTCTTCAACCAAGCGCCGTTTGGCAAAGTTGATCCAATATTTGGGAATGACATCAGTTTCTATGTCTTTTCTTTGCCCATTTACACTTTTATTCAGGGATGGCTGATGCCACTGGTGATCTTTTCATTGATCGGCACAGTGGTTATTTACGTGACACGTTTGTTGCCCAGCCTTCCTCGGCAGGGGCAAACGATCCAGTTTTCGGTAGCGGATATTCCGGTATCGATGCGGCGTCAGCTGGCAATTCTCGGCTCACTCTTCTTTATCTTATTGGCAATCGGGAACAACTTAGCCCGTTTTGAATTGCTGTTTTCTGATAGAGGAGTTGTGTTTGGGGCCGGGTACACCGATGTCAACGCATCGCTCTATGCACTGTATATTCAGGCAGCCGCGGCCGCAGTTGTAGCTGTTTCATTGCTATATAACTTCTTCCGTCTTGAATTTAGGCCGGTTATTTTTGCGGGCGTTTTGTGGCTTATCGCCATCATCGGGGTGGGGGGGATTTATCCCAACATTTTGCAACGCTTTGTGGTGGTCCCAAACGAGTTAGCTCGCGAAATGCCCTTTATCGAGAACAACATCGAGTTTACTCGCGAGGCGTTTGGGCTAGATAAAGTAGTTGCCAAACCGTTTGGTCAGGTTGATGATCTGACGGAACAAGACTTGGCGGAAAACGATGCGGCCCTTCAAAACGTTCGTTTGTGGGATTATCGGCCGCTTGAAGACACCTATAAAGAGCTTCAAGAGCTACGGCCTTATTATCAGATCGAAGAAGTTGATATCGACCGATATGAGATTGACGGGCAGACCCGCCAAGTGATGTTGGCCGCTCGTGAGTTAGATAAAGACGGTTTGGACACCGATGCTTGGGTAAACCAAAAACTGGAATTTACACACGGGTATGGACTTGTCATGAACCCGGTTGATCGCTTTACCAGACAGGGTCGGCCGGAATTCTTTGTGAGTGACCTCCCGCCATCCAGCACGGTTAACATCGAAGTGACTCAACCAGAGATTTACTTTGGTGAGTTCACCAATGACGTTGTCTTTGTTGGATCAGGCTTGCCCGAGTTTAACTATCCCGGTGAAGTTGAAAATGTGTACACAACGTACTCAGGAACAGGCGGTGTACCGCTAAGCAACAATCTGCGTAAATTTGCGTTTGCCTTCCAGTTTGGCGAATCTAATCTGTTTTTCAGCCAGTATATCAATCCGCAAACCCGCATTCTTTACAACCGGCAAATTCAAGAGCGGGTGAAAGAGATCACTCCATTTTTGACTTTGGACCGCGATCCTTACTTAGTTGTGGCCGATGGCAGACTTTATTGGATTCAAGATACCTACACCACCAGCAATCGCTATCCATATTCAGCCCCAATTCGATATGATGGTGATGGGGCATTGATCAACTACATCCGTAACAGCGTTAAGGTTGTGATCGATGCATACAACGGAGAGGTAAGTTACTACTTGGTCCTCGGAAACGAAGATCCAATTATCGATGCGTATCAGCGAATTTTCCCCGGTTTGTTCCAACCGGCATCTGCGATGCCAGCCAGCCTCCAGAATCACCTGCGTGTTCCCGAGAGCATGTTCAAGATTCAAACGCGCCAATACCAAACCTATCACGTGACCGATCCTCAGGTGTTCTTCAACAAAGAAGACTTATGGGATATTCCACAAGAGTTGTTTAACGAAACTTCTCAAGAAATGGAACCGTACTATGTTCTCTTTACCCTTCCGGGAGAGGAAAACCCAGAATATCTGCTAATCCAGCCGTATACCCCAGCAACCAAGAAAAACATGATTGCTTGGATTGCGGCCCGCAATGATCCAGAATTTTACGGCCAGATGGTCGCCTATGAATTCCCGAAACAGTCACTTGTGCTTGGACCCATTCAGGTTGAAAGTGCGATTGACCAAGAGCCAGATATTTCTCAGCAACTCTCGCTGTGGGACCAGCGTGGCTCTAGTGTAATCCGAGGGAATTTGATCGTGATTCCGCTGAATGACAGCTTCTTGTATGTTGAGCCGATCTACCTAGAGTCGGATAACAACCAGCTCCCAGAGCTCAAGCGAGTGATTGTGGCCAGCGGTGAACGAGTTGTGATGCGTGAAACGCTGAATGAAGCGTTGGTTGCTCTGCTTGAAGGGGATGGTGGAAACATTGTCCTTGAAGAGGTAGATTTTGGTGCAAGCGACGATGTTGACTCGAGTGCTGACCCGGTTGTTCCTGTTCCTGCGATTGTTGACGGCACAACGGCCGAATTAATCGATCAGGCGAATAGCCAGTTCGAAGCGGCACAAGAGGCACAGCAGGTCGGTGACTGGGCCGAATACGGCCGGCAAATTGAGGCTTTAGAACAGACGCTTCAACAGCTATCAGCCCAAAACGCTGAATAGGAATTAGACCTAGAAACTCTCGTTATGTGCTAACAGACTCTGGAAGTTTAAATTTATTTGGTAAAAGCCATTTAAATTGGTTAAAAACTTCCGAAGTCTCTATCAAGCAGGCGCGTAACTACACCGTTTCAAAAGTTTTGGCACTTTCTTCGGAATCGTCATACCCACGAAGGTGGGTATCCAGCGCCAGACTTAGCGCTGGATTCCTGCCTGCGCAGGAATGACGGCTCGACCAACAGAATACTTGATTACTTTTGAGACGATGCAGTAGCATTATTCAGAAATAAAAAAGCGGTTGTGAACTTAATTGCTCACAACCGCTTTTTTTTGTGCAAAATTTATCTGATTTTTAGACCTGTGGCTGGCTAGAAGCTTGCTGTGCGATTGGGATCAACAAATGAGCCTCAAGCCCTGTAGATCCATCCACTCTGTTATCAATCGTAAATTGGCCGCCAACGCTCCACAAAACCGAAGCAACGGTGGCCAAGCCCAGCCCAATCCCTTCAACTTCGCCGGTAAAGTTACTTTCAGATTGGTAATACGGTTGGCAGATAAACTTCAACTCTTCGGGTGCTAGATTGGCTCCATTGTCTGTGACCGTTAATTTGACCTGTCTACCTTGGTCCGCAATCGATGCATTGATATCGATTGTCGGTTTGTGCATCGGATGGAACTTGCGAGAGTTATCAATTAACTCGCCCAAGATTACCTCGAGGGACTTTTTAGAGAGAGAGAGTTGGGTGGGGCCCGCGCCGTTGATCCGGCCGACGTTGATGTCTTCAACTTCTAGAGATGAGCCAACTGATGCTGCTAAATCAGGTAGAGCATCTAGTGAGAATGTTTCCCCTTGCTCTGACAAATTAGGCGAATCAACATATTGCAAAACGTCTTCAATCGCTTCTTTTAGACGATCTGCGTGGCGCATGGCCGTATCAAGCAGATCTTTGACTTCATCTGGTGGCAAATCATTGTAGCTGGCTAAAAATTGGATGCCGCTGTACATCCCGATAAGTGGGGTGCGCATTTTATGATGGACGGCCCGTTGGAACTTCCACATATCTTGGCGAGCAACAATTTGGCTGGTGACATCTTTGATGCTGATCATCCAAACCATTTCCTCATTGGAAACCAAACGGTCTAATGATTCGATTTGTAGCCACAGGGGTGGCATTTTCGGCGTTTCCGGCCGTAGAAGATAGCGTGGTTCACCATCAGGTGCCCAGTCTGGCCAATTGCCCCAAGCTGTTTCTGGTTCTAATCGATATCTTTTTTGGACCACATCTAAGAACGGATCTTTGATATCTTCGTCCATGTCAACAGGAAGCCCCATATACAAACGGGCCTGATGATTGGCAAAGGTGCATTTGCCTTTGTCATTAATCAGCAAATATCCATTTTCAGATAGATCTGCTACCAGTTGGAATTTCGCTTTTTCTTCTAAAAGTCGACGATATCGATTAAGGCGGGTGATGGTGCGGACTCGCGCTTGTAGCTCCAGAGTGTCGTATGGCTTGGGGATAAAGTCGTCGGCCCCAGCTTCGATCCCGCGCAGTCTGGCTGAGCGGTCATCAAATGCGGTAACCATAATGATGGGAATATCGGCCGTTGATGGGTTGGCTCTTACTTTTCGACAGACGTCAAAGCCATTTAGGCCGGGCATACGCACGTCTAAAAGCACAAGGTCAGGTTTTAGTTTAAAAATTTTATCGAGGGCTTCAACACCGTTTTCAGCAAAATGCAGATCATAACCCTCCTCTTTTAAGAGGCGGTTCATGTGATTGCGCATTAACGCTTGGTCATCAACGATGAGAACCTGACTTGTATAGTCCATAAAAGTTTTGCACAGAACAACCGATTCACGACATTTAATCTAAATGTCGTTCGAGATTTAAAAACGTTACATTAAGTCCCGATCGATTGTAAAATAGTTTACACTAATTTTCAGAAAGCGTGCATGAAGACACCACTTTGTCGGATAGTTTAATTAAATCCTTTATTTCTTAATGTTGTCCTTGCTTCATTTTCGCAATTTTCACGGTCTGATAATAAATCTTTACCGTGTCATTTATGTCACGGCCGTACCCACCGGCTAGCGTAACAACCGTGGGCCAATTGTTTCGCCTGCATAAGTCCAGCACATATTCATCCCGTGCCTTTAAGCCTGCGTAAGATAAATTTAGCCTGCCCAGTCTGTCACCTGAGAAAGGATCGGCCCCGGCCAAATAAAAGACCATTTCCGGTTTAAAACGATCCAAAGCTTCGTTTAAACCGGTTTTTAGCGCCAGTAAATAATCAGCATCGCCAGTTTCGATGGGGAGGCCGATGTCTAAATCGCTTTGGGCTTTGCGGGCAGGGAAATTCTTTTGACAATGGATCGAGAAAGTAAAAATTGATGGATCGTTTTGAGCGATCAATGCGGTGCCATTCCCTTGATGAACGTCACAATCGATCACAAGAACGTCAGAAATCAATCTTTCTTGTTGTAGCACCCGGCTGGCAATAATGATGTCGTTAAATAGGCAATAGCCCTGCGGCCGATCCCATTGCGCATGATGTGTGCCTCCGCCACCGGTGCAGGCGATGCCGTCGTCTAAAGCGGATCTGGCGGCCATAATCGTGGCTCCAACCGTGTGACGCACCCGTTTGGCTAGCTCTGGTGACCAAGGCAATCCCATTTCCCGCTCTAGTTTTGGTGGAAGAGTTCCATCCCGAATTTGCTGAATATAATCGGCCGAATGGGCCAATCTGAGCTGTTCGTCTGTTGCTTCTGGGGCTGGGATAAGGTCTTCTTTAGGAAAATCCGGGGAAGCGGTAATTCGCTTTTGGAGCAGGGTATACTTTTCCTGTGGAAAGCGATGCGTCTCCGGCAAAGGGAAAGAATGATGCGCATAGTAAAAAAACTTCACGACGATGATTATAACCACGAGAGGCGAAAAGTAACATGGGAAAAAGCATTTTCAGATTAATCATATTGGGAATTTGCTTGGCCATTTTTGGGGCAATTGGTCTTTTTGCCTTTGGTGTGTACCGGTACGGATCAGTTCCCGCCTTGATCAATCGGGTGCAGGTTGAGATTGCTAGCCTGCAACCCCAAGAACCAGTGGTTGTGCCCACATTTGTGCCTGAGCAGGAGGTAAGCGGGGATGAATTTACGGCCGCACTGGCCCTAGAGCCGACTCAGCCATTGCCAACCCCGGTTGTAGTTGTTGAAGTTGAAACCGAGGAACCCGCTGTCGTCGCAGAGGCAACCGCCACAGCAACGGCCGAGGCCACCCCAACACCGACGTTAACCCCCACTGCAACGCCGATTCCCATCTACGCCCCAAAACTAGATTTTGTAAATTTAGGCGGATATCAGCACAACTGGCAGACCTGGAATAACTGCGGCCCGGCCACTATTGCCACCTACTTAAGTTTTCATGGGAAAGGGATTACACAAGCAGAAACTGCATCAGTATTAAAACCAAACGAGCGGGATAAAAATGTTCGGGTTGATGAAATTGTTTCCTTTGTTGAAACCCGTTTTCCTGATTTGATTGTGACCCCGCTGATGAACGGCGATGCAGAAACGTTAAAACTGCTGTTGAGCAATAACTTGCCCGTGATGCTCCAGACGTGGCTTGAAGAAGATCCTGATGATGGGATGGGGCACTATCGTTTTTTGGTTGGATACGATCAAGCTGCGGCCGAGTGGATCGTTTCAGACTCCTATGTCTCAACAGGAGTTGAATCACCTTATGCTGGCATTCGGGTAGAGAACCAAAAATTCCTTGATCACTGGCTCGTTTTTGACAACATCTTCATCCTAATTTATGAGCCGGAAGAGACGGAGCTTGTTCAATCGATTATCGGGGCAGATTTAAATCCGGAAGAGAACTTGCAACAGGCCCTAGCTGATTATTCAGCCAAGTTGCAGGCTGACGATCAAAATCCATTTTTGTGGCACACAATGGGGGATTTGCTCTTGCAAGACGGCCGCCCCGAACAGGCGGCTCAGGCCTATGATCAGGCCCGGGCAATTGGCTTACCTTGGCGCATGTTTTGGTACAGTTTTGGCGTATTTGAAGCCTATGCAAGCGTCGGCCGCTATCAAGATGTGATTGATTTGGCTGATGCCACAATTGAATCTGGTGGGCCGGGGGAAGAGATTTTCCTCTGGAAGGGGTTAGCTCATCAGGCGCTAGGGGATGATGCGGCCGCTCAAGATGCCTTTAACAAGGGGCTGTGGTGGAACCCAACTTATCAACCACTCCTTGAAGCTAGCAGGGGTTAGCGATCTAGAAGATCATCGCATCCTTTGGAAATCAGCTGATGGCACATGCCTGCCATCTCTTCTGAAGAGTAGGGCAAGTCATTTCTAATCCACCAGACAATGAGCGAGAACATAGCGCCTGCCACAAACCTCGACGAAATTTCGTGTGGAATCTCCCCATCTTTTTGTGGCCCATAGTAGGCGAGCGTATTGCGCAAAGCGACGGCCGCAATGTAATCAATAATCTGGTGGATGATGCCTCCAAATCCGTTAGAGCCCAAGATCACTTTGTACAGGTCTACGTGTTCAGCCACATGCTCAAAAACAAGCTGGTCGTAGCAGTCATCACTCCAAACCGGCTTATCTGGATTGCTTGAAATATCCTCTTCAATCCGCTGGACCAGCTGGTCAAATCGCCCTTCAAGTGTGCTGTAAAGTAACTCCTCTTTGGTTCCATAGTGAAGATAAAACGTTGCCCGATTCATATCAGCCCGTTCTGTAATATCTTTGATCGTAATTTCATCAAAGCTGACCTCTTGCATGAGCTCGAGAAGGGCAGCTGAGAGCTGTCTGCGCGTTCTAAGAACGCGACGGTCTACTTTTTTCTCTTGTTTTTGCATTAATCAACACCTGTCGCTTATCGTACGCGCCATCAATATTCGTTGTTGACACCGCACGTTTTTAGTTTTAATTTATTGACTCAACGTATTTTAGACAACATTGTGTTGTTTAAAGCATTGAATGTCAAGTAAATAATGATCATATAGCTATGGAGTGAATATGACTAAGCTAAAAACAATCCCAAAAATGGCCAAAAATTTTCAACAAAAGGCCGGAGTAAACTTTGGAGATAATTCGCCTGAGTTTTTATTAGCAGTAGCAAATGAATATGGGGAAATCGCCCAGTTCAATTTTGGCCCTTTTAAATTTGTGTTGATATCAAATCCAGAGATGGTGCGTGAGGTGCTAATCACCCAAGCCAAAAACTTTCCAAAAGGGAATCGTGATGTCCGCTTGCTTTCGCGCGTGTTGGGGAAAGGATTGGTTACAACAAATGGAGACGAACACAAAAGACAACGTCGTCTCTCTCAGCCAGCTTTTCATCATCGTCGCATCGCATCTTATGCTGACACGATTAGCGATTATGCCGATGTCGTTGGGTCTGATTTAGTCCCCGGCCAAACGATCAACATGGCTGAAGAGATGGAAGCCTTAACCATGTACATCGTTTCAAAAACGCTGTTTGATGTAGATATGGAAGAGATGGTTGAGCGCTCGGCCGAAATTGGCCACTCGATTGATGTGTTGCAGACGCTGGCTGACAAAAACTTCGACAAGCTCTTTAACTTGCCGATGTGGATCCCAACCCCCGACAACATCAAAAATCGCAGAGCTAGAAAAGTTTTAGACTCTACAATCTCAGCCATCATGCAAGAACGTCGCGAGGCTGGAGAAAATGGGGTAGCGAAAGATACCGGTGACTTACTATCGATGCTGATGCTGGCAACTGATGAAGACGGTAGCTTTATGTCCGATGTGGAAATTCGCGATCAATTGTTGACCCTTTTCATTGCAGGTCATGAAACAACCTCAAACGCGCTTTTGTGGACGTGGTATCTGCTATCACAACATCCTGAGGTTGAAGAAAAGCTTCATGCTGAGCTTGACCAAGTTTTGAACGGCCGACTACCAACGATGGAAGATCTTAAATCTCTCCCATACACCGAAATGGTGTTGAAAGAGTCGATGCGAGTTTTGCCCCCTGTTTGGAGTTTGAATGCTCGTGTTGCACTTGAAGATACCACTGTGATGGGGTATCCCATCCCTAAAGGGGTTCAAGTGTTTGTATCACCTTATGTGTTGCACCATACGCCGCAAAATTTCCCAGACCCAGAACGGTTTGACCCAGAACGATTCAGCCCCGAAAACATAGACCAAATCCATAAATATGCTTGGATTCCTTTTGGTGCCGGCGGCCGAGTTTGTATCGGCAATAGCTTCGCCATGATGGAGGCTCAGCTAATTTTAGCCACTTTGGCACAGCGCTATAGATTTGAGCTTGATCCAAGCGAATCTGTCCGGTTGCAAGCCAGAATCACGATGACCAACAAAGGTGGCTTAAAAATGAAGGTTGTTGAGCGTGAGCAACCGATCCAGACAATTCGTTTGGACAACTCAACTCTCGAGATGGTTAGTTAGCAATAACTTCTCGTTTAAAGTTGGCTGAAACGATTTAGATGCTAGACTGATGATTAAATAAGCTCACTTTACCCGCTAGCAGACCTCGGAGGTTTTCTTTCTGATGGTCACTATTCTCTCGAGTGGCGAAACCTCCGAGGTCTTCGTCGACAGCGCGTAATATGACTAAAATAGCTCACATTTAATCATCAGTTATGCAAAGAATTTTACTAGACACCGATCCCGGAGTAGACGATGCACAAGCGATCTTAATGGCAACTGCCCATGCCGGAAGCCAAGTAGAGGCTATTTTCACCGTTGGTGGAAATGTCGGAATCGAACACACCACCCGAAATGCGCTCACAATTGTTGAAGCGATTGGGCAAGATATTCCGGTTTTTGCAGGCTGTGAAAGTGCGCTGGTTTTTGAGGGAGAAGATGCGGCCTGGGTGCATGGAAATGATGGATTGGGTGATGCTAATTTGGTCCCACAATCTCGACAAGTTGAAACGGAATTTGCTCCCACTGCCTTATTAAGGATGGTGACGGCCGAACCTGATGCCTTTACTCTTGTTGCGATAGGTCCTTTAACCAACATTGCGCTGGCACTCCGCATGGATCCTACGTTACCGAGCAAAATCAAGCGATTTGTTGTGATGGGTGGGGCGGTTACGGCCCGGGGCAATACATCCAACGTCGCGGCCGAGTTTAATATATTTGCTGATCCTGAAGCGGCTCACGTTGTGTTTGAGGCGTGGGGGAAGGCTGGAAAGCTGATTGAGCTTGTGGATTGGGAAGCAACGGTGCGGTATGGAATCCCATTTGAAAAAGTTGCAGAATGGCGCGCTCTAGGCACCAAACGCTCAACATTCTTTGATACCGTTTCAAATCGGTCATTTGATCGGCCGTCGTTAACCGAAGGGCGCACCAAGATGTTTGCGGCCGACCCGCTGGCTCTTGCCGTTGTAATTGAACCAGATTGTGTGACCCATGCAGAAGATCGATTTGTGATGGTCGAAACTGGTGGCACCTACTCCCGTGGTCAAACAGTTGTTGATTGGGATTCAAGACTCAAACAGGAACCAAACGCCCGTATCATATTAAAGGTAAAGGCCGAACGCTTTTTTCAGCTGTTTGAAGATGGGTTGAAGTAGACCCCACTGATCATCATCCCCGAATCAAATATCGGCCGCAATTTGGACAGTTCACCCATTTGTTGCTATTCACTTGCCTTACAGTTCCCCCGTCCATACTGATTTTACAGCCTTCACACTGACTCCCACTCAATTTTGAAATTCCTACTCCGCTTTTTGATTTTAGCAATTTGACATAGTTTGCCAGAATCGAAGCATCGATTTTATCAGCTTGAGGCTTACGCTTCTCGATAATTTGCTTCATTTCAAGCGCAACACGTTGTTGCTCTGTGCGTAATTCTGAGGACTTTCCGTCCCAATCTTCCTCTAGTTCTTGGAGCATAATTTGGTTCGTTTCAAGATCAGATTTTAGGTTCTCTTGCGTTTCGATATGCTCCATTAGCTCTAACTCAACCGTTTCTACCCGGCCGGTCAGTGATTTAACTTCACTTTCTAAATCTTCCAGCTCTTTTGGATTTTTGATCTTGCCAGAATACAAATGCTCAGTAGAACGATTCAGTTTATCCTGAAGGGTCCCAACTTGTAGTTCACTGTCCTTAACCTTTGCACCGGTTGTTGCCAATGCCTCAGTCAATTTTTGAATTACCGCTTTAGTTGAAACTAGATCGTCTGGCTCTTGCAAGTCTCGCTGGATCTCATGTAATTTCGCTCTTAAAGTGAAAAGAGCTGTGTCAGTTTTCTGGAGTGCAAATAGGTCATTTGGAGTTGCCATGAAGTCCACCTGTGGGGTAAAAGAGATTTTTAATAGGATATATTGGCTATATTACGAATCGACAGGACTATAATACCAAATTTTCAGTGAACGGATGGTACTATGACCGTCCTATCTTTGGTATACTGCCTTACGGTACTATGATGACTATATTCTCATGAACCGATTGTCATGGGTAATAGGAAGATTGTCACCCAAAGAGATTTTAAGAGACCCACCAATTATTCGGCCAAGTGATGTTTGATGTCTACTGACTTTCACCCTCAAGTTGCTTGAATGTACGACCGAAACGAATAATTTGGAAAGGAGATATTTTGCCAAAAATTAGAGTTTTAATTGTTGATGACCACCCAGTATTTCGCCAAGGGATTTGTGATGTTGTTGAAACAGATCCAGATATTAATGTAGTGGGCCAAGCGGCCGATGGTGAAGTGGCAATCGAACTGGCCTATGAGTTAATGCCTGATGTAATTTTAATGGATATTAACCTGCCCACAATCAACGGATTGCAGGTCACGCGTAAAATCAAATCTGTCATGCCAGAGACTAAAGTGGTTGTTATTACCGGGTATGACGATGCAGAGCAGGTTTTCCATGCTCTCCGGGCTGGTGCCTCTGCATATTGTCCAAAAGACGTGACACCAGAGTCGCTTGTAAAAACGATTCATTCGGTGCGCGACGGCTATTATGCCGTTGGTGAAAAGACGATGACTCACGAAGATGTCATGCGTTGGATCGAAGAAAAAGTCGGCCGTCTTGGAAGCCCATCTGATGATTCAGATGATCTATTCATCCCACTTTCACCGCGTGAAATGGAAATTCTTGAGCATGTAACCCGAGGTTTGAGTAACAAAGAAATCGCGTATAAGCTGGGCATTTCACACCAGACGGTCAAAAACCATATGACCGCCATTCTGCGTAAACTACGTGTAGATGACCGCACACAAGCGGCCGTGTATGCTCTACGCAGAGGTTGGGTTCGTCTGGACCACGTGGCGGCCTAACCGGCAAGAGTCAAACAACACTTTCAAAATCAGGAGATGGAAAACCCATCTCCTTTTTTATTTCTGATCGGCATTTGAAATAAAATCGGTTAGTTTATAGAATGAATCAGAAAATAAATGGTTGATGATAACATTCATGAAACGTATTCCGTTTAATCCACAAATTATTGCAAGCATGCAAAATGGGTTATCATTCAGCCACCTACAGCACTCAACTACAAGCCAATTAGATTAGAAGAAAAGTTTATGAATTTTGAAGAATTTATTTCTCAAACCAAAGAAGACTACGATCAAATTCAAGAAAATCTGCAAGAAATAGACGTACTCGTAAAACAAAGCTCTGCAGAAGTTGAACGGTTATCCAATCGAAATAGTGAACTCACAACTTGGATTCGACAGCTGGATATTGAAACCGCACCCCGTGACGATATTAAAGGTGGATACGATCAATTGCTCGATACTCAGCAACGATTGTTTACGATGCGGGGCCAGCTCGAAAAGTTGCAGGCTGACCAGCGAAACATGGAAAAGCTTTCAGAAAATCTGGTTAATGTGCTCAAATTTTCTTCAGATGGGAACTTTTCAGAGTCGGCCACGATCGCTAACTCTGGGTCTGAATATAAAGAAGTCATTCAAGTAATTGAAACCGAAGAGTTTGCACGGCAAACCTTGGTGCGAAAGATGCACGACGGGCCAGCTTCCTCGTTAAGTAACTTCATCTTGCAAGCCGAAATTTGTGAAAAACTGTTTGATTCAGACCCGGATCGTGCCCGTGTCGAGCTCAATTCACTTAAAACGGATGCGGCCCAGACCTTTGGCAAAGTCAAAGACTTTATCTTTGATCTTCGGCCGATGATGTTGGACGACCTTGGGGTAATTCCAACCCTTCGCTCTTGGACAAGCTCGCTTGAAGGTAAAAGTGGGGTCGATTTATCGCTTACAACAACCGGAACAGAGCAGCGTCTTGAAAGCCATATCGAAGTAACAATTTTTAGATCGGTTCAAGAATTAGTGAATAACGCAATGGCTCACGGGCAGGCAACCCAGATCAAAATTTTTCTAGACATCACCCCATCCCTTGTAAAATGCGCAGTTGAAGACAACGGACACGGATTTGACGTTGAAGATGCGTTAAAAACCAGCAGTGGTTTTGGTGGCCTTAAAACAATGAAAGAGCGAATTGCTATGTTAGATGGCACTTTAGAGATCAATAGTGGTGCGGGCCAAGGAACCAAAACAGACTTTTCTATCCCCGTAATCAATGTTATTTAGGGTTTTTCGCCTAAAACGGCGGTAATTTACTAGCAAAATGTATCTTAAGACATAGATTTCTCTTTCAATTCGTCTTAAAAAAGATAAAGATAAGGTTATATTTTAGTTACCAGAGTCCTATTTCAATTTTTTATTGATCTATGCTATATTGTCCTTGTTGTTATTAATTAAGGCGAAAGCCAATCTATTTATTCTATTAGGAGTTAATTATGTTATATTTACCACGTGAAGATGGTCAGGGTCTTGTTGAGTACGCATTGATCCTCGTATTGGTTTCAATTGTTGTTATCGTATTGCTTACTTTGCTAGGTTCTCAAGTTAGCCAAGTATTCAACGATATCTCAGGAAGCTTGAGCACACGACCATAATAGCTAGAATTTAAAGTTTTAAGCTAAAACACAAGCCCCAATCAGAAATGGTTGGGGCTTTTTTTTGCCTATTTTTTCTGGCTAAGCGCCTTCAGGGCTTCTAAACTAGACAGACAGTTATAAACATATTCGCCATTAATTTCCTCAAAAGTTGAACATGCAAACAAACAAGTGGCCCTTAATTATTGGGGGATTCGTTCTTTTTGCAGTTATTGCCGCAGAGATTTATCTGATCCTCGAGTTAAACTCAGGGACGTTTACCTACACGTTGGATGACCCGTATATCCATCTTGCATTGGCTGACCAAATTGCAATCGGCCACTATGGGCTTAATGGATCGGAATTTTCAGCCCCGTCTTCCAGCATTTTGTGGCCCTTTATGCTGGCGATAATCTCTTGGCTTCCGTTGCGGCACCTGCATCCACTGTTCTTAAACCTCATTTTTGCGGCCGGGACCCTCTTCGTAATTTGGCGAATCATTTCAATATCCATCCAACTCAAGAATCAGACAGATAGGTTGTTTTTTACAACTCTGCTACTGCTTGTTATTTCACTAGGGAGTAACTTGCCCGGCATTGTCTTGACCGGAATGGAGCATACAAGTCAGCTATTTTTTGTTGTTTTGATTGTTTGGGGATTGATACTCTATCTGCGTGACGGTGACCTGCGTTGGTGGTTACTGGTTGCTGTCGTTGTGTCCCCGCTCATTCGATACGAAAATCTGCCGCTTTCTGGTGGGGTGATTTTGTTTTTGCTTTTGGAAAATCGAATAAAGCCTGCACTTCTCAGCGGGGGGCTTATTGCCATCTGTTTGGCCGGATTTTCACTCTTCCTGCTTCGTTTGGATCTTTGGATTTTGCCCACATCTGTGGTTGCGAAGACGACTTCTGGTGAGTCAGTTTCGATATTCCAGACGATCTTGGAGCAGTTTCAAGAGATATTTGCAGAAGGTCGAGCTATTCTTCTCTTGGTTATGTTACTCATCATCTTGGCAAGATTGTTGATTTCATCAGATGGTTTGAGAGAGCAAAAGTTTGTAGGGGTAATTGGCCTATCGATTGTGGCTCATCTACTGTTTGGCAAATACGGCTGGTATCATCGCTACGAAATTTATATTTGGGCAACTGCAATTGTCTCGGCCGTTTATCTGTATCGTGATGGCATAAATCGATTTTTGGATCAGCCTCAAAATACGAAATGGGGACTCCTCATCACTTTAGTTCTGTTTTTAACTTGCTCTGCTCCGTACCTTTATGGGCTAACTACGATCCCAACGGCCGCGAATAATATCTATCAACAACATTTTCAAATGCATCGGTTTGTGACAGATTTTTATCAAGCACCTGTTGCGGTTAACGATGTTGGTTATGTGGCGTTTGAAAATGACAATTATGTGCTCGATTTATGGGGATTGGCTTCTACAGAGGCCTTAACCGCGCGACAAACGTCGGAGTCAGCCGAGTGGATGGTCGATCTAACATCTGAATACGAGGTGGATGCCGTCATGATTTATGAGGAAGCATTTCGAAGCGGCATTCCTGATGAATGGATAAAAGTTGGCGAGCTAACCACAAGCCGTTCAACAATTATTGTTCATGACCAAACAGTAGATTTTTTTGCTACCAATCAAACTGTTGTCCCAAGTCTCAAAGATACTCTCGGCAAATTTGCGGAAACACTCCCGGCCGATGTTCAGTTTGAACTTGTTGACAACTAGCCATTAAACAGCTGATTTTCTTTCTTTATGATTGCTTTGCTCCAAAAACAATGGCGATTCATCGTCTCGCTATTCATCCTGATTTTCTACATTGGTACCGTTCAGTTCGCCGCAACAAGAGACGGGGACATCGTGCATATGTGGATTGGCGGCCGGACAATCGCTATGGGTGAGCCGGAAAATCTATATGACCCTCTGACCCACTACCAAATTCTTGAGGAATCACACGTTAATGCAGAAGATTTTTGGGGCGGCCGGTACGATATTTTGGGGGCGTTCTTTTATCCGCCACCAACCGGCCTTTTGTATGCTTCAGTCAGCTGGCTTGATCTGTATCAGGCTCAGATCGCAATTGGGGTTTTGAACATCTTGGTGGGCTTGTGGGCCGTTTTTATGTTGCAAAAACTGCTAGGAGATCGCTTTTCGTATGGGCTTATTTTAATTTTGCTATTTACCTTCCCATCCTTTTTTTACACTTATGCTTTGGGGCAAAATGGGGTATTGACGTTGGCCATCGTGCTTTCTGCTTGGGTGCTGATTCAGCAAAATCAAAATGGGTGGGCCGGATGGATGCTGGCAACCCTTATCTACAAACCCAACTGGCTGGCCGCAGTTGGCTGGGCTCCCTTGTTTGAACGGCGTTGGCGTGTCATTTATGGCGGAATTTTAGGTGGGGTGATGATGCTCGGGGCATCTGTTTTGGTTCTCGGTGTCGAACCGTTTTTCGCTTATGCGGACAACATCTTAAAACTGTTTAATCTGCATGATTTGCCCGATTATCCGATCGAAACACAATACAGTTTCTTGGCCTTTTTTAGGCGAATATTTGGCAACGGGTCAACGGCCGACCTTTTGGGGTGGGGACTGACGGCTTTGGTGGTGGGGGCAACTATTTGGCTGATGGGGTTTAAAAATAGACAGGTAGATACCCGATCTGATTTGTTTATTCTCACGGCCGGACTAACTTGGGTGACAGCCACGTTGTTTAATCCCCACCTGCATCATTATGATCTGATGCTCGTGGTAGCCGCTTCCATCGTGTCACTAGTTGAGTGGCCAAATCTAGAAACAAACCAGAAAGTCCTGCTCCTTTTTGTCTTTATTTTTAATCATGTCGCTTTTTTGATCGAGGCGATCGTTTTTACCGTATCAGCAGAAGAAATTGAGCTTGTTTTCTTGCCAACTTTGGCCACACTGATGGTTTGGGGGTGGCTATTCGGCCGGGTATTTTTGCTGGGACGCAATCGGGCAGAGTCAGTTGATCCGCAAATGTGACCTATTTCCCTCTTTCCTCTCTGGTTTTTTGCCCCCTACAATGGCACCCAGATGGCAATTCTTTTAAGAATGGCTTAAAATTATGTAAACTCTTTATCGTTTAATAGCCGTGAATTTTTGTATAATGCTCAAATTATTCAGCTATCCAATTATCTTCCTAAAAACTGATTGTTTAAAATCTCTGACAAAACAGTAGACACCCCAAACAATTCTTCTAAACCATGACAGACAAAATTAGAGTACTTATTGTTGATGACCTCCCAGAAACCCGGGAAAACGTAAGGAAACTGCTTCAGTTCGAATTAGACGTTGAAGTGGTTGGTCAAGCGGGGAATGGTTCGCAAGCTATCGAGGCTGCCAGGCAGCACAAACCGGACATTATCCTGATGGATATTAATATGCCCGGCGTTGATGGAATTAGCGCGAGCGAGACTGTTTTAAAAATTGTTCCGACGGCTCAAATCATTATCATGTCGGTGCAGTCAGAGGCGGACTACATTCGCCGAGCGATGCTAGCAGGCGCCAGAGACTTCTTGATGAAGCCTTTTTCTGGGGACGAACTTACAACCGCAATCCGGAGAGTTTACGAAAACCGGCCGCAAATCGTTCCTGCTGCGGCTGAGGGATCACAAAATAATCAATCTGGTGATAGTGGTGACAACCGAAATAGCGACGTTTTTGGAAAAATAGTTTCATTTTACAGCCCGAAAGGTGGAGCTGGGTGTACAACTCTAGCTATTAACTTCGCCATCGGTTTAGCTCTAAAAGGGCATAAGGTCGTTTTGGTTGACTCTAGCTTCCAGTTTGGAGACACGGCCGTCATGCTGTCACAGCGGCCGGCGACAACCATTGTTGACTTGGTTGATCGAGCCAGCGATCTAGATGAGGAAATGATCAAGAGTGTCTTAACTCGCCATGATTCAGGCTTAGAGGTGCTTCAGGCACCACCGCGGCCGGAAATGGCTGAAATGATCACGCTAGATTATTTCGAGCAGATACTTAAAAACCTATCGGAAATGTTCGATTTTGTCGTCGTGGACACGTCAAGCGCATTAAGCGATCCATGCATTATGGCGCTAGAAATGTCTCATCGGATTGTATTGGTCGCTCAGCAGAATCTTGCGACTTTGGCAAATATCCGTCGGTTCTTTGAGCTGATGCGTCAAATCGGATTTGATTTCCAAAAAATCTTGCTTATCGTCAACAAAGCCAATGATCGATATGGGATCTCGATTCAAGACATTGGCGATGCGATGAAACGGCCAGTTTTATCAACCGTTGTGCTTGATGAATTTGGCGTTACGCAAGCGGCCGATCAGGGTGTGCCCATTATTCTGAGCGGCAAGCGTGGATCAAAGGTGGTCCAATCGCTACACAAATTAACAGATGAGCTTGAAAGAGTCTTGCTGAAGAAGGAAACGGCCGATGGTGCTGACGCGGAAGCCGCAGCAGAGAAAAAAGGCTTTTTTGGCAGGATGTTTGGTTAAACCGGCTAAATTAGCGGCCGATTTGCGAACACCAACCCAATAGCTTCTAAGCAACGATTGGATTAAAGGCAGTTTGACATATAATCCAAAATCATCATAACCAATATGTTTTGTAGGTTCGGGTGGCTACAGCCCGGACTAAGGATAGTTTTTGTTTATGTCTTTACTTGACAGAATTAATAGAAAGCAAGAAAAATCTTCGGGGGATGGTGAAAAAGCCTCCAAGCCATCAAAAGCCAAACGACCTGCACCTGCAAAAGCTGAGGGTGAAGGGGCGAAGTCTAGATTGCAAGATTTACGCGTTAAACGCTCATCGCCTACCTCTTCGAGCCGTGACTCCTATATCGATCTAAAAACAAATATTCAGCAACGATTGATTGCTGAGCTTGACCCGAGCATTGATGTTTCACAAACGGCCGAAGTCCGTGGAACGATTCAAGAACTTTATGAAACAATGCTGGTTGATGAGGGGATTGTTCTAACTAGAACTGAAAAGAAACGTCTGTTTGATCAGATTGTTGCTGAGATTTTAGGATATGGTCCGATCGAGCAATTCTTGCGTGGTGAAGACGTTGGCGAAATCATGGTCAACGGCCCAAATCATATTTTTGTTGAGCAAGGCGGTAAATTAGCTCGTCGTACCGATGTTAATTTTGAGGACAACGATCATGTTTTACGCATCATCGACAGAATCGTGGCTCCGCTCGGCCGTCGTATTGATGAAAGCTCTCCGATGGTAGACGCTCGCTTACAAGACGGCTCTCGTGTAAATGCAGTTATTCCTCCCATTGCGCTAAATGGCCCTACACTGACAATTCGTGTGTTCTCTAAAAAACCAATCACAATGGATAATTTGATTGATTGGGGGACGGTTACACCGGAAGCGGCCGAGTTTTTGAAAGCGATTGTTCAAGCGAAAGTTAACGCTGTTGTTGCGGGTGGTACCGGTTCTGGAAAAACCACGTTATTAAATATTTTGTCAGGATTTATTCCTGATGGTGAACGTATTATCACCATTGAAAATGCGGCCGAGCTTCAGCTCAATCAGGAACATGTGATCACCTTGGAATCACGCCCACCCAATGTTGAAGGGCGAGGCGAGATTTCTATTCGTGACCTAGTGATCAACTCTCTGCGTATGCGCCCAGACCGGATTGTGGTTGGGGAGTGTCGTGGTGGAGAAACGCTAGACATGTTGCAGGCGATGAATACGGGTCATGAAGGGAGCATGACGACGGCTCACGCCAATACCCCACGCGATACCTTATCTCGCCTTGAAACGATGTGTTTGATGGCAGGTATGGATCTGCCGGTACGAGCGATTCGGGAACAAATTTCATCTGCTGTGGACTTTGTGATTCAGCAGGCCCGCATGCGCGACGGAACGAGAAAAATTGTAGCGATCAGTGAAATTCAAGGTATGGAAGGTGATGTGATCACCATGTCCGAGATCTTCCGCTTTGAGCAAACTGGTCTTGAGAACGGCCGTGTAATTGGACGCTTGCGTCCTACAGGGTTACGTCCAAAATGTATGAACCAGATCGCAGAAGCAGGTATCATGCTTCCGCCATCAATCTTCGGGATCGGTTCAAAAGGAAAAAGATAGGAGCATCCCTTGTCTGGAACAATATTACTCATCGGCGGAGGCTTGCTGTTCTTCATACTTCTCGGAGTTGGCGTTGCCTTTGTGGTTGGCGACAGATCCGTTAATGTTGATCAGCGTTTAGAGCAATTTGGTGGAGCAGAGTGGGAACCAGAATTCCTTGATGCTGAAGCGGAAGCTGAAAGCCAAAAGGCAAACGAGCTGGCTGATCGCCTAGACTCTGCTTTTGAAGCGAGGGGGTTTGGCTTCTTTGAATCGATCCGAACCCAGATCGCCCGTGGTGACTTAAAGCTACGCGTTAGCGAATACCTGCTTCTGATCGTGGTTATGGCGATCCTAATTGGTGGTTTGGCTTGGTTTTTCTTCGGCCAAAGCCTGCTTTTCGGAACGATAGGATTGTTTTTGGGAGCCCTAATCCCTGGATTTTATACCCGTTATGCAGCGGGCCGACGCATTCGAGCATTTAACGATCAGCTGAGTGACACGCTAAACCTTTGGGTAAATGCGCTCCGCTCCGGTTACAGTGTTTTGCAGTCAATGGAAGCTATTGCAACTGAGATGCCCCCCCCGATCTCAAACGAATTTGAGCGTGTAATTCAAGAGGTGCGTTTAGGCATTGATACTGAGGTTGCCTTAGACAATATTTTGCGCCGAGTTCCAAGCGAGGACTTTGACCTAGTTGTAACGGCCGTAAAAGTTCAGCGAGAAGTTGGTGGTAACTTGTCCGAGATTTTGGACACAATCAGCTTCACAATTCGGGAGCGTGTTCGTATTAAGGGTGAGATTCGTACGTTAACTGCGCAAGGCCGAGCATCGGGCTGGATTATTACCTTTTTGCCGATTGCACTTGGTCTATTTTTAAACTTTTCAAACCCAGAATACATTGGGGAGCTATTCGTCCGAGATCCTGACACGATGATCTTAGACGTACTACCCTGCGGCTGGCTCATGGTCGGTACCGCGCTAGTTATGATTGTCGTTGGTGGCGTTGCGATTCAACGGATTGTAGATATCGAGGTCTAAAAGAATGAATACAACAGGTTTAATTTTTATCGGTCTAGTTCTTGTTTTACTCGTTATTGTCTACATCGCCGTGGTCTTTTTAAGATCAGGCGGCGAAGATGCGTTGACGAACCGTATCAATGAATATGCGGCACGCGAAGAAGTGGCGACAATCGAAGATATTGAGCTTTCGATGGGGCTTGGGGAACGGGTAGTTGTTCCCTTTCTGAGACGGATTGGATCAACAATTTCTCGGTTTGCACCACAAGAAATGCTGGACCGGACAACCCGTCAGCTGGAGCAAGCCGCATGGACAATTGGACCGGCCGAGTTTATGGGGATAACCATTTTTTCTATGGCCGCTTTGGGCGGGCTTTCCTTTTGGATTGCTCAGGATGGACGTGAACTTTTGTTTGCCTTAGGTGGTTTAGCTGTTGGACTGGTTTTGCCGAGAATGATGTTAGGCTCGGCCGTGGCTCGTCGTAAAGAGTCGATCATTAAAAAATTGCCTGACGCACTGGACTTGATGACGATCTGTGTTGAAGCTGGGCTGACTTTTGACGGTGCAATGACCAAAGTAGACGAAAAGTGGGAAGATCCGCTATCAAACGAATTTGGCCGCGTAGTAAATGAGTTGCAGTTGGGTAAAACCCGTCGTCAAGCGTTAAAAGACATGACGGATAGATTGGAAGTTCCTGACGTTCAAACGTTTGTCGCTTCGATTCTTCAAGCCGATCAGCTAGGTGTTAGCGTGGGTAAAGTTCTACGCATCCAATCTGACCAAATGCGCGTGCGTCGCCGTCAGCGTGCGGAAGAGAAAGCGCAACAGGCACCGGTTAAAATGCTGTTCCCGATGGTATTTTTGATTTTCCCGGCGCTGTTTGTGGTGCTTTTAGGCCCGGCCATTGTGCGGGTATGGCGCATCATGCTATAAACTTAATTTGTTAGATCACGGCTCCTAAGGTGCACCATGATGTTTTCTTGTTGTGGTGCCCAACGGGCCGTGGGTATGCCTGCATCTTTTAAGAGCCTGTTTGTCCACATATTACACGTTTCAAAAATATGATAATACCGAGGCGACTCGTAGAACTGATCGTTTAAGTGTGGGTAAAAGCAACAGTTAAGCGATTGGGGTTGTCCGTCTGAATCGAGCAAAAAGGAATCTTTAAAGCCATCAATTAAAATTTGATATTGCTTGGCCGAAATTTCGATTGGAATGCTGTTGTCGGTCTCTTTCAGCTGATTTTCAAAATATGAGACGTGAACGGCCGAATCTGTGGGGATCAGCATCGAGCGAAAAGCGATAGAGGCGGTTAAATCACTCCACTGTGGTACATCTTCATATAAACCACGATCACCCCAGCCAAACGCGATATATGGGGGGCTTTCGGTCTGGGGAGTAGGCTGGAAGGTTGCGGGATCTAAAAACTCGGTCCAATCAATTTGATCTGTTACGGTAGGGACAACGATGTCTGTGTGAACCCCGTTGGAGATGACAAAAATCTTGATCCCATTGGGAGTCGGTTCAAAATCAGAATTAACCGTCTGATTTCCTAACCATTCACCGATGATCAAATATGCTGAGACAAACGCGCAGAGTGCTCCGAGCAAGCGTAGGCTGTATTTCCAAGTAAATTTAAGGCCTTTCATTATTCTGTAACGAGATGCATGACCGTTAGGTTCCGTTTTAGGCTAAATCCAGCCTCACGTAGTAGTCCCTCTATCGAACTCTGATTGACATCTTGTTGGATAACAATTGTTTTTGAGCGCATGTAGCGCAGGCGGCGGCTTAACTTGGCAACCATAGGGCGTTCAACGAGGTGGGCCCAATCTGGGTGCATACGGAACTTTAAAGCATAGGGGCGACCAAAATCATTTTCGATGATGCCGAGACCAACAACTTGCTTAGATTGGTTTTCGGCTACCCAAATTTCATGGTTTGACCCAGAAAAGAACCACTGAATCGACCTTTTAAGCCCCCGCTTGTAGTAGTTGGGCTGAGGCGGATCGGGCCAGTTTAAGGCTTTGGGGAAAATCGATTTATCAAGTAGGAAAGCCTGTTTTGCATCTTCGGGGCGGAGCGGCCGTAGTTGAAACTCGCCGTAATCATCCGGCCGCGAACGGCTGATCGGCGGCCGAGAAGCCACTGTTTTTAGAGCGTACCAGTTCATGCGCCAATCACGTACCTCACCAACCTTTTCGAAGCCAAGTTCTTGGTAAAGTTTGTAGGCGCTTTCGTTTTCAGTCTCGACTTGCAGTGCAATTTGATGCCCACCCCGATTTTTGATGTAGCGAACTACCTCAACCATCATTTTGCGCGCGATGCCCCGCCTGCGGAAATCTGGATGAACGGCCACGTTGGCCACCAAATACCTGCCGGGCACACGCGATTCGAGCAAAGAGACATTGCCAACAATTCGTTTATCAATGCTGTAGACAAAGCCGGGAACAATTTGCTCGCGGCCGTTAATAAAATCTTTTAGTGAAAATCCGGGCGAAATCGTATGGTGACCGGCACCACGAAGATGCTGGTTAAATACCAGTTCTAGTAGGGCAATAACTTGTCGCGCATCTTGTCTTACGTGCATAGGGCGAACGTGTGATTGTTCGCGGACAGATGCTTGTTCTGATGGGAGATTCAGTGTGGCCATACGATTACTTAGTATTCTACTACTCCTGTCAATTACTTTCCATTTCTAAAAGGTTATAGTCGGTAAATTGGTATAAAATGTTTGTGTTTTTTTGCGGTTTTAATCTTTAAACAGTTAGATTATTTAGAAAAAATTTAAATAAGTGGGAATTTTGGTCCTGCAGTTATGACTGTTAAAATAAACGCATCTAAAGAGGAAAAAATGCAATCAAGTTTATTTGATGACGATACCAACCAGCCGCGCTTCTCGAGCCTAGATGAGATTAAAGCACATATGATGGCCATGACAGATGATCCGCTGTATCCGGCCGGAACCAACATGGTTATTTGCCGCGGTAATCCAGATGCTAAACTGATGATTGTGGGGGAGGCTCCGGGAACCAATGAAAATATACAGGGGAAACCGTTTGTTGGTAAATCTGGTCAGCTGTTGGATCAGATCATCAAGGCGGTTAATTTAGACCCTGAGCAGGATGTGTTTGTAACAAACGCGGTATTCAGACTGCCGCCGGGTGAAAATGGGAAGCCACTGCGTAAACCCACACCGGCCGAAATTGACTGGTACAAACCATATTTGCAAGAAATTATTCGGGTGATTGATCCGAAGATTATGCTGTTAACGGGCGGGGTTTCGATGCGGTCGGTTTTGAATGAAACTAAGCTGGGCATCACTAAAATGCGTGGAAATTGGCAACAGATTGACGGCCGTTGGATCATGCCGATCTTTCACCCCGCATATTTGTTGCGCAACCCATCTCGCCAAGCGGGACAGCCAAAATCACTTACTTGGCAAGACATTCAAGAAGTACGCAAAAAATACGACGAACTTGGTTTAGGGGGATCGGCCGGATAGCTTGGTAGATCAAGCGGCCGAAATTAATCTTTGACTCAAACACACTCATCAAAAGCGGCGGAGCGGGGCGAACCCGGCTATGTTTGGCGGTCTGGACAAGATCGCCGTTTACAAATGGTTTTAGAATGGAGCGACTTGCAGGGACGCGTACTCGATAACGGGTGCGGACTTGGCACATGGATTCGCGCATTTGAAGAATTTAATGGGGATGTGTTTGGGCTAGAAGTGGAGTTTGAACGGCTCACCGAATCTGTTACCCAAGGCAAAGGAGTGTTGCAGGGAGTGGGTGAAACATTGCCGTATGCGACCAACAGTTTTGACACGATCTTTAGCAACGAGGTGATTGAGCACGTTGCAGATGATGCTGTTTGCATGGCTGAAATGGTTCGAGTTCTTAAACCGGGCGGCCGAATCATTATCTTTTGCCCCAATCGCTGGTATCCCGTTGAGCAACACGGCATTTATTGGCGAGGAGAATACAAGTTTGGCAACATCCCGCTCGTTAATTATTTGCCCGATGTGTGGCGGGATAAGTTGGCTCCACACGTGCGGACCTACTCCAAACGAAAACTTCGCAAGTTGTACCGCGACCTGCCGGTCACGGAGATTCATCACAGCCGGATTTATGGGGGGTACGACAATATCGTTAATCGTCGGCCGCAATTGGGGAAACTGATCAGGCGCGTGCTGTACGGGGCAGAGAAAGGGCCATTGGCCGTGTTAGGCATCTCTCATTTTTTGGTTTTAGAAAAAAATTAAGCGGTGTATTCAACCTGCTCGAAGCTGGTGGTGTCAAATTCGCTGATCTTGTCGCGCCCTAATGCCCGTACTCGGTCATGGACCTGTTCAGCATCATTGCGCAATTTAGCCACATTAATGCCCCGACACACGCCTGGCAGGGGATCGAGCCATTGTTTAACCCGCATCAGCATTTTGATCGCCCCGTTGTAATTCCCTCTTTCGATTTGGAGATAAGCAACTCCCACCTGTAAAACCCCACGATACAAATCACGGCCGGGGCCGGTGTCTTCATTCCAAGCGTGCTCTAGCTCTTCATGGGCATCGAAATAGCTACCTGCATTAAACAGCTCCAATCCTTTAATGGCCAACGGAGAGAGTGGCTCAGCGCAAGCAGATGCGATCCCATCCACGTCAGTTTTGCGAGCCTTTTTGGCAATGATTTTTGAGACGTCTCTCAAGAAGATTTCTTGCGAGATCGCAATCTCGGCCCCACGCGCTTTGGCGACAGCTTTTGTTTCAGGGGCCAGCTCGGCCGACCATGCCACAATGGGGGAACGTCGTGTGGCGGGGGATGATTTGAGGATCGGCATCCACTTTTTCCAGTTAATGGCCAAATTATCCATGTCGACCATGATCAATTTAGGGACAAGATCAACTATTGCGGCAAATGCACTCGCATCTTCACCCTTGGTAGGTTCCCCCGGCCGGTTTTTTTGCACCGGATCACCACTGGCCGAAGCAAGCAGGTCGGCCGGACTTTGGAACGCTTTTAGCTCGTAGCCGAGCGGTTCAGCCGCTTGGCGTACCGCATCAACTAAATCAGGCTGGTGTGTAAATAAAACGAGGTTAGAGGGTGTCATTCTGCAAAATAAACGTCTGTGGCCGTGATAATGATAAATCTGGTTGGATTTTGGGTCACCACAAAATCAACCGCTTGCGGGATGAGTTCACGCCCATCAGCGCCTGTGGCGCGATATTGATTTAGCAACACACCTGAGCGGCTGAGTTGCAAAATCCGATTGCTTCCGGGGTCCAGAATAAAGATCGATGCGGTATTACCGTCGCCGGTGTATTTGATCGCTTGTGGCGCCAAAATCGGACTTTGTAATCCGTTACGAGCCAGCGTGTCATCTGTCCATGTTGTCCGGCCGTTGTAATATTTCAGCAGTGTCCCATCTTCGTACAAAAACAGCACCGAGCCGTCAGATTCATCAATCACAAAATCGACAGATTCTTCTAGATTTGGGGAGTCATAAAACGTGATCGCTTGCCGTTCTTCCTGAATCACGTAGTTACCGTTAGATGGGTAATAGCGCCACACATATCCTGCATCGTCATCGAGGACGTACAAATTGCCGCCGTATTCGTTCATTTGCAACGGATGGCGCCACGCGCTCGACATGCCCAGCTGGATGACTCGGAGTTCAGATGCCTCTGGGAAGTAGCTGACGATCGCTCCTCGGTTGTCCAAAATGGCCAAGGCCTCACGTGGGTTCTGGGAATCAAGCGGCCGCCACATCATGTCAACAAACTGGCCGATTGCGTACGCACCAATCGCACGATCGGCCGTGGCAATGGTTGTTGGTTCACCCGTTTCGATAGCAGGGAGCAAATCTGGTCCTGTTTGGTGGAAATAGACCGCCTGAGCCCCTTCATCTAACACATAAAAACCATCCCCAACGGTGGATGATTGAGCTACAACAGATTTTAATGCGGTTGTTTCACCCTCATAGCTGTGAAGTCGTTGCGCGTTTAATCTGAAAATGCCGTCCATTTCATCTAGCTTGCGTCTGGCTGATTCTTGGATGCTGAGCACCTCTGGCTCTGTCACACCGCTGGCTAAGGCGCGCTCGCCCAGTTCTAGCACTTGTAAGAAGCGTGCTCTTTGCAATGCGGGATCAGTTTCTTGCTCAGCCAAAATTTGGGTCGCCGCCATTTGCTCTAGCAAATAGCTTCGTTGTTCGTTGGCTTCGTTGCGCAAGTAAATGCCGAAAAACAGCAGGGCCATCAGGATGGGAATCAATGTTGAAATGGCCGCTAGTCTCGGCCATTCAGCCCGCTGTTTGGGCATTTCAGGTGTGTTTTGATCGATAGCTTCTGTGATAGGGGCATCAAACTGCTCTAGAACTTCGGCCGCTTTCCCGGCCGCGCGTGACACACCAGACGCCGCGCCTGCCACAGCCCGTTTGGGCATCCCCATACCGCTAACCAACGTTTCGTCGGGATCAACAGTTTCATCGTCGTTGCCTCGTCCTCGGCCGGATAAGCCACCCACGTTGAACCGTGGAATTCCCATCCCCATAGTTGGGCGAGCCGATTGTTTGCTCAGTAATTCGATATGGAATTTGCTATCTTTGTACAGCTGGGGCGGATCGCTTGTGAAGCGAATCATGATCACTTTTAGAGGCTGATCGGCCGCAATATCAGCCAAGTCGGCCAGTGAACTTTCAACATCGTTGTAGGCCAGTGCGCTTTCAAGCGTCGTGCCCGGAATCACCGCTAGCCAAGGGTCTACCAACAAAAACTGCACCCCTTCTTGGATGCGGTAATGCTCGAAGCGAAAATCTAAGTTGACCCCTTGACCTAATGGAGTGATGCGATCTGGCTCGTTAGACGGAATTTTTTCGACGCCAAAGTTGTGCCCCATCATGGCTAAAGATGGGCCGGTCTGAACGATGTAGACTTCATCATTTTTGTAGACCACACTGGTCAAAGCCGCTTCACGATTCACCGAATCATTCGACATGTTCCACTTGAGCAGGAGCCCGTTGATGTGGCGTGATGCTTGGCGGAGTGCAGAGTTCACCGTCCCACTTGTGCGAAAGTAGAAAGTAGAAAAAGCTTCGGCCAGATCTTCGGCCAAAATATCATACTGGTCTGCTACTGCTGGGAATAGGGTGATGTGTATAAATAGGATGTCACCTTGGCGGGTACGGTCGGCCGAACGCGGGGCGCGTTGCCCGATGAGGCCGGAGATTTTTGCACCCTCTTGTACCTCTCCATTTTTTTTGTCTAGGAAGCCTGTGACCGCCAAAAGTTCCATAATGGGATTATAGCCGTTTGATCGATCTACTCAACATAAAATGAGGGTTTTCTATAGGAACAGATACCTGTATGGGTCTCATTTTAAGAATACCTTTTTTGTGGCCCGTTTTGCCGCTTAAATTTAGAATGGTACACAAGATCAAGTTGCTTAGATTACTGAACCTGCGACAACATTTTGGAGAATCTCATGACCGTACAGCCAGATATTTATTCTGAACTCTCGAACCACATTAAACCTTCACCCATTCGCGCACTTATCCCATTTATTCGCCAGCCGGGGGTGATTAGTTTTGCCGGTGGGTTACCCGCCCCAGAAACATTTCCTGTGGAACAGATCCAAGAAATAACCCAAAATATTTTGGAAGAGGAGCCTGGCTCCGCTTTGCAGTATGGACCAACAACGGGAGACCCACGTTTGCGCCAAGCTGTGGCTGATCGCTTAACCAAAAAGATGGGTGTTGACGTTGAAGCGGATCAGGTGATTATCACAACTGGTTCTCAGCAGGCCCTATTTTTGGCCGCTATGATCCATGTTGATCGTGGTGATGCTGTTGGGGTTGAATCACCTACGTTTACAGGCGGCATTTCTGCGTTTGATCCGTTCCATGCAAAGTTTATTCCGTTTGAGATGGATGAGGATGGGATAAAAACAGATCAGTTGGAAGCATGGTTGGCGGCCGGAAACCGGCTGAAAATGCTGTACACAATTCCCGATTTCCAAAACCCTACCGGGGTTACTCTGTCGCTTGAGCGGCGCAAACACATGGTTGAGCTGGCAAAAACCTACAACTTCATCATTATGGAAGATGCGCCGTACACCGATTTGCGCTACTCGGGCGAACCTGTGCAATCTGTCTATTCGCTCGATGATTCTGGTCACACATACTACTGTGGTTCATTTTCAAAGATTTTTTCACCCATTCGGCTGGGATGGCTGGTTGCGCCCAAAGAGGTCATAGACCGGCTCAACGTTGCTAAGCAACCGGTTGATACTTGTTCACCGATGCTAACCCAAGCAATTGCTTATTATTTCTTGTCTCAAAATTATTTGGGACCTCAAATCGAAAAAATCACCGCGTTTTATAAAGCTCGGCGGGATGTGATGTTGAGTGCGTTAGATGAACTGATGCCAGAAGGGGTGACGTGGACTCGGCCGGAAGGGGGGATGTTTGTTTGGATCACGGTGCCGGAACATGTTGATGTCCAGCAACTGTTCCACAAAGCCATCGACAACAAGGTAGCTTTCGTAACAGGAAGCGCCTTCTTTATTGATGAGGCGGTGCAACCCAACACCTTGCGGGTAAATTTTGTTAGCGAGAATGGGGAACAGATCACAGAAGGGATCAAGCGTTTGGCTGAATCCCTGAAGGATATGCTTTAAACCGGCTGTGCTTTAGGCAAAATTGTTTAGTGAAATGTCTGGGAGTTCTGATAAGTTCGATTCGGCCGATCCGATGGCGGTAAACAGCCAGGGTAGTAGATAAGAAAACGTAATGGCGATGAAGGCGCACTGAACCGCCATGATCAAATAATCTAACAGCCGGCCGGTTTCGTACACGTTGCTCACAGGTGCCCAAGTTGCCATGCCGTACACAATGCCACTCATGATCGCCACACCAATGATGGTGTTTAGGGCACCACCGGCCCAAGTGCCTGCGGGGCGGAATCCTATCCGGCCGGTTTCAAGCGCAATACCCATTCCGATGCCTGTTAGCAAAGCCAACGCACTAATTGAATTGATAAAGCCCAATTGCCATGCCCGCCAATACAGGGC
>JAHDGV010000008.1:32942-34002 GCA_020631655.1 Chloroflexota bacterium
AAATCGGCCCGGATCATGCGCCTAAACGGCAAGATCAGCAAAATGGCCAGTGCTATGTTTAAATTTGGGGCTGAAAAGCTCCCGGTCTCTTCAATTAAAACTGCAGGGTCTAACCAAAACGGGGATGGGAACTGAATGATATGTTGGAAGATCGCAAAGATTGTCAGAATCATCCCCCATAAATACAGATATCTTGCTCCTGCATTTCGGTTTTTCCCCCAATAGACGGCCAAGAATAGCAGAACCGAAATCTCCGGCTCTGTGACAGCACTAATAAACTGCATTATTGAATGCAAATTAAAAAAGTTTTCCTGGAAAAGTCGGGTTAACGAAATCCCGTTTTCCATGAATAATTCCAAACCCATGTCGCACTTGCTCTTTACCGCCACTTTTCGGCGGTCTTTAGAAATATTTGGTTGTGATCAAAGTTGAGACCCGAGAGTCAATTCAGGATTTTTGCCCCAAAATTTTGCATAGACCTCAGATGGGCGCTAATGTTACTTTAATATTTCTAGAGCGCAACATTAAATTTTAATCTTTGATTAATAATTGCAATTAAAAAGATTAAGGAAGATTAAGTAACGCTGAATTTTATTCGATCCGTCATATTTTCAGAACATTTGGCACGTATATTGCTGATGTACGGCTTCACTTTATTTGGTTTCTGCTTTCAGAAATTAAAAATGAGCCGACCTTGATTTTTATAACCAAACTCAGCAATAGGAGTTAAAATAACCATGATGGCAATAAACGAAACAGAAGGGGTGAAAACAACACCTCCTGCCAAACTAAACACAAAAATCCTGATCGTAGAAGACGAAGATCGGATTCGTAACTTTTTATTACGCGGCCTAATGTATGAAGGCTATGATGTAGAGTCAGCCTCTAACGGCCCTGAAGGGCTTCGGCTAGCGGAAAATTTCCGGCCGGACCTTGTTCTGCTTGATCTGATGCTACCCGGTATGGATGGCTTTGAAGTATGCCGCCGTCTTCGGGACACCACCAACATCCCCATTATGATGTTGACGGCCAAAGAAGCGATTGAAGATCGTGTGGCTGG
>JAHDGV010000008.1:34102-41041 GCA_020631655.1 Chloroflexota bacterium
TTAACCCGCGACATTATTTATGATCGTGTGTGGGGATACGACTTCGGCCGTGACAGTAACATTATTGAAGTTTACGTTCGTTATTTGCGACAAAAAACAGAACAAGACGGCATGAACCGTCTGATCCACACCGTACGTGGCGTTGGCTACGTTATGCGTGAGGAAGAGTAATAGCTGATTGGCTGATCAGCTAATCGGCTGATCAGCTTTTAATTTATGTCCTTTCGCGTCCGCCTGACCGTTATTTATGCCACAATCCTAACCGCCTTCTTCTTGTGCTTTGCAGGATTTAGCTACTTCATGGTCAGGCTGACGCTGATCGGAGCATTGGACGACAATTTACTCTCTTTAACCGAGAAAGTAATCACCTCGGCCGAAGTGTTTGAGCAAGGGGAGCTAACCGTTTTAAGTTTCCCTGAAGATGTTGGGATTTTTAAATCCGCATCGATTTTTATGATTGTGGCTGATCACACCGGCCAGATCATGTCTCAAACTGACAATCTTCAGGCGTACCAGGGGCTCCTCACCGAAATTGACCCGGGCTTTAGCGATCCAGAATTCAAAATTATCCAAATTAGTGATCAGACCCTGCGTGTCTTAACCTATCCACTGATTATTGACGATGATTCGTCATTAACGGGTCAGCGACTGGTGGGCTACATCCAGATGGGTCAGTTGATGGATAGTTTTCAGTCAACCCTTCAGCAGTTGGGTGTGATAATGGTTGTGACCGGTGGGGCGGTGTTTGTCTTCTTCCTATTTATGGGGGCGGGGACAACGCACATGATGCTCCGGCCGTTGGCCGAAATCACCTCGGTTGCGTTGCAAATTACCCGGGCAGATGATCTCAGCCGACGGATTCCAGATCGCGGCCGGAACGACGAAATTGGGGATTTGACTCTAGCGCTCAACCAAACCTTCCAGCGTCTCGAAAACCTTTTTAAATCACAACAGCGCCTGCTGGCTGACGTGTCTCATGAACTCCGCACGCCGCTCACTTCCATTCGGGGCAATTTAGACCTGATGCAACGGATGGGGGAGATGGATGAAGACTCGATTGAGATTATGCAGGACGAACTCAAGCGGATGAGCCGTTTGGTTGGTGATTTGCTACTGCTGGCTCGTGCAGACGGTGGTAGCACCCCGTTACGCAAAATCGAAATGGAACTCGATACCGTTGTCTTGGACGTGTATCGTCAGGTCCAACCACTCGCATTAGAACAGGGTGTAACCGTTAATTTAGGCGGGATCGAGCCGATCCGCATCTTTGGTGATATTGACCGTATTCGTCAGCTTCTGCTCATTTTGGTTGATAATGGGATTAAATATACGGAGTCTGGCGGAAGCGTAAATCTCCGCTTGTCGAGAGTAAATGACCGAGGCGTCATCAGTGTGTCTGATACCGGCCCGGGTATCAACGAAGAGCATTTGCCCCACATTTTTGATCGCTTTTACCGTGTTGACAAAGCCCGTAGCCGCAATCAAGGTGGATCCGGCCTAGGCCTATCAATTGCCGATTGGATCGTAAAAGCCCATCAAGGTGAAATTCGTGTAGACAGCGAAGTTGGGACGGGAACCACGTTTACACTGTCTTTCAATATCTTGGAAGATATTTACAGCAATGGCCATTCTGATCCAGATGAAACAGAGCGCATCCCATCCATTCGTTTGCCTTTGCCCAGCCTGCGCTCCAGAAACCGTAGTTAGCTATTACTGATTAATAATTTGTCGACGGAGTCTACAACGACGTCGGCCGCTTGCAGTAGGGCGGCCGTATCCCCGCTGCCACCTGAAATCCCGATACAACCTGCAAGCTCTCCATTTCGGCCGAATGCGATATCGCTCAAAGCATCCCCCACCATCAGCATTTGACTGGGCCTAACACCATACTTTTCACACATGATGTGAATCGCCTCCGGATTTGGTTTGTTCGCCACTGGATCGTTGCCACAATAATATTCAGTGATAAGGCTTTCAACGTCCATGATTTTTGTGGCAGCCAACGCTGGCTCCCGATCATCACTGGTTGCAATGATGACCTTGATGCCTGCATCGATCCAACGCTCAAAAGTTTCTTTTACATCACCAACCGGCTGAACCATTTCTTCCGTCATCTCTACTGGCTCAGACGCAATTTCGCCTATCAATTCTTCGGCACCGTGCCAATCGATCCCAGCTTGATACAACACCGTCATGGCAACAATGCTGATTTTTTCAAGAGTTGAGACAGCTACCGGGCTTTCTGGCACAACGCTTGTGTTCGGCCGGTCAAATCCCAATGATCGATCAAGCTCAGCTGTGAGCTGTGGAATATCTATCTCCGGATGATGTGTATTGACTGTGGCTAGTAATCGGCCGATCCAATCCTTAATCCAATTCCCCCACATCGTATCGAACTCCGCAATGGTTCCGTCTTTGTCACAAATAATAATTTGAATATCGGTGAAAATATGGTTGTTTACTTGTATGTTTGCCATAGAAATCTTGAGAAATAAGGGCTGACTCTAAATGCCTTCAAGGGGCACCTCGTAAATGTCAGAAGGTTTAAAGTTCAGCAGGAAAAGGGGAAATTATAAGCAAAATGAAGATTAAGATTAAGATTTTGATCAGACTTAAAATGATTCTATCCAAAATCGGAACTAATTGATTCCTACCTGGTTGTAGCTGATAGATCACAATATGAGGGAATGACCTATATCCCTACTTTTAAAAGCAGTTTTAAGTTACATTTTGTGGCGTTAAGTAACATTAAACTGTCGGAAAATTTTTGAACTGTTTGCCTTCCTTCAGAGGCATTACTTTTTCCAGTCGGGTACGAAAAAAAACATTGACTTTAGGAGAAAATTTTGGATACATCCAACCGCGCACTAATCACAGAGATCGACGGCATTCGATCGTCAACACCTCCTGGCCTGCTTAGTAATGAAGAAAAAGATAGATTAATCGAAAGAGCGTTTGTCGGTTTATATCGCTGGTATGTTTCCCGTTCGCAGGCTACTCGCAACTGGAACCCTAACACAACAATTGACTGGAAGAATCTGCGCACAGATCACTCAGAAAAGCTGAATACTATTCTTGAAGGCTTTTTTGCCGTTGAGCAGTATGTGCCAGACTATGTTTTAACGCTCTTAAAAGTCGTCCGTAAAAGCTACGGCCGCTCTCATTTCCATATTCGCTGGGGATCAGAGGAAGAGAAGCACTCAGACCTTTGGGAAAATGCGCTTTTATTCTCGCAGTTTCGTACCCCTGAATGGATCGAAAATTATAAAGAATCACTGCGTAGCAACCAATGGGAACTGCCTTGGGATAGCCCGTTGCACATGATCATGTACACGGTGATCCAAGAACGTGCGACACAGGTCAATTATTTAAATGCTGGGTTGATTGCTCAAGGAAAATCAGGTGATCCTGATTTCCAAAATGACATAGATCCTGTCTTGGCACATGCTTCGCAACTTATCGCTATCGATGAAGCGGCCCACTACAACTTCTTCATGGAAGGTGCGCGACTTTATCTCTATTACTATCCTGCTCAAGCTCTAGAAGCGATGCAAGATGTGATCCAATTCTTTGCTATGCCGGCCGGCAGTTTGATCCCAGACTA
This sequence comes from Chloroflexota bacterium, assembly GCA_020631655.1. Lineage (GTDB taxonomy): Bacteria > Chloroflexota > Anaerolineae > Promineifilales > Promineifilaceae > WTJY01. The sequence goes on from JAHDGV010000008.1 coordinate 37,707, forward strand.
TGACAAATTTGCAGAGGTTGTTGCGGCCGCATCTGTTTATGGCCCGCGTGAACATTTACGTGATGTTGTAGACGTTGCCCTCAAAAACCTAAACATTGAAGGACGCAAAAAACTGCGCAAAGGGATCGAAAAGTATCGACAGGTGCCAGATATGGGTGGTAATTTGCGCGATACCGCTATTTTTGATCTGCTCGATTACGATGGTGTTGAGAAGAAGGTTGAGAAGCTGTTCGGCCGTATTGAAAAATATGAGCAACAAGTCGGCTTTGACAAAATCTTCCCAACCGTATTTGTTCCAAGCGGTTATTAAACTTCAGTCCTAAACTTCTAGACCCGTCAGGTTTTTAAAACCTGACGGGTCTTTTTTTTGCTCAATCGCCCCAATCGAACTTAACCTCGGCCGTTAAATCCCCTTGTAGCGGCGTGATAGAGGCGTATCCATCAGCCAAGGCGCCTATGTCACTGTTTGCATCATACTCTCCAGTAGGGACCTCTCCGCCGATCCAATAGTACGTTCCCCCACGTGGATCAGCTTTTTTATCCAAGCGATCATGATAAATACGTTTACCCTGATGGGTCATTTTGATCCCTTTTAATTCGCTCACCGGCAGATCAGGTACATTCACGTTTAGGAATACCCCTGCAGGCAGGCCATCCTGTACAAATGCTTTTAGCACATGGTCGATTACGCAGGCTGAAATGCCAAAATCTTGCACGCCGCTCCGGGGACGATCCTGTGAAAATGCGATTGCGGGAACTCCTTGAATCATCCCTTCCATCGCTGCCATAACAGTGCCAGAGTAGGTCGCATCATCGCCCAAGTTGGCCGACGTATTGATGCCACTTAAAACCAAATCAATCGCTTGTGGGATGATGCCGAGCATGGCCAACGCGACACAGTCAGACGGTGCGCCGTCACTGGCTAGGGCCGGTGTCCCGTCTAGCAGAGATGTTTCAAAAACTCTTAACGGCCGCTCTAGCGTTTTGACATGGCCGCATCCCGACCAGTTTTGCTGTGGGGCCAGTACGCTAACTTGCCCAAATTTTGAGGCGGCCTGATACAGGGCTAGCAGGCCGGGGCCACGAACCCCATCGTCGTTGGTGATTAAAATATGCATGAATGATTTTAGCTATCAGGTTTGATTGATTGAGTCGTACTGCGTGGAACTTAGGGAGCTGTGCAGTGGAAATTGATGAACTGATCACTGATCACTAACAACTGTTTAACGGCCGCTTTTTGGCAAGGATGCGACTTCAAGCGCCGCCATGCCGCCTTCCAAATGATAGACGTTATCAATCCCTTGGTTTTGCAAATACCAAGTTAGTTGGTTGCTTCGGCGGCCGTTTCGGCAGATGAAAACAACATCCTCATCTGATTTAAATTGGATCGGTTTATCGTTGATGAAGCGGTGCATCGGAATCGACTCTGCTAAGCGCAGATGGCCTTGTGAGAACTCTTCTGGCTCGCGAATGTCGATGATGCGGGCTGTTTTTGCGCCAGACACAAACGTAGAAAACGCGGCCGGTTGAATGGCTGGAACCTCGATATCGGGCGGGACAGCCATGATTTCGGGCAGGTTGAGAAGCTCCTTGCTTTTGGGCAGGCTCTGGCACTCGCGCCAAATTTTTTGGCGGCAGGTGTACACACATTCGGCCGGATTTAGAATGTTGTGGAAGATATGTACGATCGCCGTATCTTGATCCAAAATATTTTCCGGGCCGATGGTGTCAATAAAACCGGATTTCTGCATAAACAGCAAAACCTCTTCTCGAACACCGGTCAAAAACAAATCTCCACCTTTATCTCGATAGAGCCGCACGATGGTGTCCAGCATGTGAATACCGCTGATGTCCATGTGATTTACTCGGTGGAAACGTAGGAGCAAAAACTGCTGGTCTGGATTGTTGTATTGGTGCTCCCGAATGATGTTTTCGATATAAGGTGCCGCCCCGAAATAGATCGACCCCATAATGGTTAACACACCCAATTGGGGGCAACCGGCTTTATCTGGCTGGTGGGCAAAATGCTTAAAATCATCTTCTGGCAAAACGGCTTCAACCGTTGGCATAGATGTTTGGGCGATATGGCGAGCCAGCGATACCAAAATTCCGGTTAACACAGCAAATTGCAGTTCAAGTGTTAAGGTAGCGATAAACGTGATGAGCATCACCACAGTGTCACCCGTTGAGGTGCGGAAAATTTGGCGCGCCCCGCTAATGTTGACCATTCGGGCACCCGTCACAATCAGAATGGCTGAGAGGATAACACGGGGCAAAAATGCGGCCGCTGGAGCAAGGACCAGCATGGCTAACAATATCCAAACGGCCGAAAAAACGGCCGCCAGCTGTGTTTTAGCACCGTTTTCGTAATTCACGGCCGAGCGGGTTAGCGAGCCTGCTACCGGGTATCCAGAAAACAATCCTGTCGCGATATTGGCTAACCCTTGGCCAATAAATTCTTGGTCAGAGTCGAGATATTGACCACTACGTGAGGCGATGGCTCTCGAGATCGAAGAGGCCTCGATTAATCCAATCAGCGCCACTGCGATAATGTATGGCATTAGCTCTGCTACAAGGGCAAAGTCAAAAATGGGGATGCTGGCCAATCGTGGGAATTCCCGTGGGATTTCTCCCAGCACCCGTACTCCTGCGTCGTCTAGGCCCAAGGACCAGACCAGTATTGTGCCGACGATCATTGTGATGAGCGGGCCGGGTAATTTAGGCGCAAACCGGCGGAACAAAAGCAGGGCTATAATGCCCGCAATGCCCAAGTAAAAGGTTAAGAGATGGGTGTCACCGAGCTGAGCGAAGACATTGGTCAACACCACGTAAAAGTTGGGGGAGCTGACCCCTTGCACCCCAAAAAGATGGGCCAACTGTTTGTCCACAATCAGTAAACCGGCCCCGGCCGTAAACCCGATAATGACGGAGTCAGATACAAAATTTACCAGTACACCGAGCTTAGCGATCCCCATAATAAGTCGAATAACACCGGCCCAGAAAGCGATCACCCCCGCAATCGCGATGTATTCAGTCATCGACGTGTCGGCCGTAGTGACCGCAACCAATCCGGTTAAAACCAATAACGAGTTGGTGTTGGTTGGGCCGGTATGCAGATGAAAAGAGGATCCCCAAAGCGCGCCGATAATGCCAGCCATAATGGCGGCAAAAAGGCCGGTTTGGGGCGGTAATTGTGCAATAAGGGCGTAGGCGATGGCTTGTGGAAGTAGAACGACAGCAACTGTAAGGCTAGCAATTAAATCTCCCCGAAGATTCTCTTTATTATAATTGCTTATGATGTTGTACGGATTTGCGAAATAACTAGGTATTTTTTG
>JAHDGV010001016.1 GCA_020631655.1 Chloroflexota bacterium
GGAGAATCTGAAGGGGAGGCGATTATCATCTATCGTGATCCTGGCTACGTAACTGACGTGCTGAATGCACTCGCGGCCGTCAAAACTTATGAGTTGGCTGACCCTAATCGGATCGGCATGTACGGCCACTCGATGGGCGGTTTTATCGCGTTGCGCTCAATGATCATCTCTGAAGAAATTAAGGCCGGGGTAATGTGGGGCGGCGTTGTAGCCAATTTCGATTCGCTGATGAACGACTGGGAAATGGAAAATTCAGAGCGTTTTGCGGATGTCCGTCAGCAATGGCGGGACGATTGGTATGGGGCTTATGGTTCCCCTGAAGAAAATCCTGAATTTTGGGCCGCCATCTCATCTAACAGCTTTTTGCAGGATGTGTCAGGACCGATTCAGCTACACCATGCATTTGACGATGGGGCTGTCCCGTATGAGTTTTCGCAAACACTCCAAGCGGAGATGGAGGCGGCCGGAATGCCGAGCGAGCTATTTTTGTATGAGGGTGATGATCACAATATTTCGGTCAATTTTTGGACCGCCATGCAACGGTCTGTCGACTTTTTTAACCTGCACGTCAAAGCGGCCGGGAGTTAGTTGCTCCGCAAAAAGTGGGTCAGTATCGCAACCCCGGTCCCGATTGTTTTCCGGTTCATGCTGTTCATCAAAACAACAGCGCCGTGCTTTTTGTCAGGATCAAAATACATCAGTGAAAACACACCCGGGTCACCCCCATTATGCCCGATCCAACCTTTTTCGTGATGTGCCCAAAATATCGCCTGCTTTTCATCGTCTTCTGATTCCAAATGAGGGAATTGAACCCGCAACATCTCTTGTACCGATTCTTTGGCGAGGATGCGTACCCCTTCAAGCTCGCCTCCATTCATGATCGCGGCCAAAAAGCGGCTAAGATCGTTTGCGCTGGAACGCAGTTGCCCATCGGGCCATGTGGCAAGGCCAAGATAACCATACGGCCGGCCGATGCGGTTATACGGCACCGCGATCACATTCGGGTCCGCAAATTCTGACAAAAACCAACCTGTATTTTGCATCCCCAACGGTTCAAAAATCCGCTTGCGAGTATAAGTCTCAAACGGCTCTCCAACCGCTAACGAAATCGCATAAGCGGTTAAAGCCGTTCCGATGTTGCTGTACGAGATTTCTTCTCCCGGCCGCGCTTCCAAATAGCATCGCCCCGCTGAATATAAATCCCCGCTTGGGAGCAAATAGCTTTTTAGAAAATCTTCTAAAGATATCGGAGCATCACCCTG
>JAHDGV010000252.1 GCA_020631655.1 Chloroflexota bacterium
GAAAGGCTAGGATGCGGCTGGCGTGTTCACCTGCAGATCCGATTTCGATGTCTGTATGTGGGATGGGTTTGAAGATGATGTTTTGGATCATTTTAGGATTGTACACAACCTTTTGAGGTTATCAAATTTGTGATAAAATATTGGTGCTGATTCTTTAACAGAATATGCACTTATCTGATGCTTTCTCTGGTAAGATTGGATTGAATTTTTACTGCTGAGGCACAGAGGACGCTGAGATTTTCACTGCGCCAAAGGCACTTCCTGAGGTCGTACGGAGTTTTTTTGCTGTTGAGGTTTTATGGCTGATGAGTTGATTGAGCTGGGTGGGGATGATTTGGTGGCGGCCGGGGGAAGTGATGTGCTGGCGGTAATGGGGGAGGTGGCGAATCGGGCGGCGGCGGCCGGGGTTTTTGATCGGTACCATCAGGAGCAGACGCTAGCGACGGTGAAACGACATGGGCAGTCGTTGCGGTCGTTTGGGGGTTTTTTGGAGCTGGCGGCCGGAGAGTTTGGGGTTGAGCTGGATAATTTGGATTTTCAGGGGGACCCGGCGGCGTGGGGGCCGATTAGCTGGGGGCTGGTGCAGGGGTTTAAGCAGTGGATGTTGAATGAAGGGTACGCGGTTGGTACGATTAATAAGAGGCTTGATGCTGTGCGAATTTATTCGGGGATGGCGCAACAGGCGGGGTATGTTTCGGCCGATGAAAGCCTTAGAATCAAATCTGTGCGGGGTATTGCACACAAAACTGCGAAAAATATTAATATGAGCCGTTCGAAGAATCGTATCTCTAATAAGAAGGCGTCGCCTGTGCAGGTTGACCCGAGACTTGAGACGAATTTGCTGTTTGATCATGGGGAGAGCCCGGCCGGGCGGCGAAATGGGCTGATTATGGCTTTGTTGCTAGATCATGGGTTGCGGGCGAGTGAGGTGGTTTTGCTGGAGGCCAGCAATTTTGATTTTGAGCGGGGGGAGTTGCGCTTTTATCGGCCGAAGACGAAGGAGGATGCTCGGCACCGGATGACGGAGCGGACGGCGGTGGCGGCTGCTAGCTATGCGGAAGTATGGCCGGGTGAGGGGCCGGTGTTTGTGGGGAATTTTAAGGATGGTCGTTTGCGGCGAGAGAATCCGTTAAATGGGACGACGCTGTACAGACTGGTGAACCGGTTGGGGAAGAAGTATGGGGTGGAGAATTTGAGCCCGCATGATTGTCGTCATCATTGTGCAACGGTGATGGCCCGGCGGGGATATGATGTGAAGCGGTTGATGGATTGGTTTGGGTGGACGAGTCCAGTGATGGCGATGCGGTATATTGCGAGTGAGGTTGTGCAGGTGAGGGATTTGGGGTGATGGGATTTACGATTTTGGATTGGCGAATGACGAGGTTGACTGCTGGGGACACTGAGTTTTATTTCACAGATACGGATTGATTTTCAGAGATTGTGCAGACGTCTTAACAGGTTCAGAATACGCAGATTTTTTTTCACTGCGCCAAAGCACTTTCTTCGGTTGCCCGAGGGTGGATTGATTTTAATTGTGGAGGCTGCTTAGAGCGCTGAATGCGCTGAGCATTTATTCGGTTTCTTGATCAAGGTTGGCAAAGTATTCAAGCAGTGAGCGATGTAGGAATATGTAGCCGCCTCCAACTCGACGCATAAGACCGACTTTAACCATGGTGTTAAGCCAAGGCGCTAGTGGAAAGGGGAGGTAGCTGTACCAGTAGAGAATAAAACGTAAAGCCCAATGCTTGCACCATGCCATACCACCATAATAAGTAAAAACGATAGGTAAAAACCAAGCAAATGCTGTTGAAAAATAAAAAGATGTTTCTGACGCAAAATCTAAAAGGGCTCTAAGTAACCATTCAACTAGTATTGTTCCTATTACGATTGCAGACATCATCATGAGGCTTGTGCGTAATGAATTCTGAATCCCTTGGTTTGGTGCAGATCTCTTGTCTATTGAAGGCGCGCTAAGAACTGAAATACTAGTTCCAAAAAGTACTCCGATGATAGCGCCAGAAATTGCACCGATAGATCCATCTCTTAGAATAGCCAAATAATCGAAGCCCAATCTATTAACAACTCCAATAAGAACCCCAAAAAACAAGCCTATTAAGCAAAAATAATTGATATTTTTTATCAAAACAGATTTGGTTGGTTTCTGTAGAACTAGTTTATCCCTTGGCATTATTGAAGATGATTGAAATAGCAAAAAAAATGAAATAAATATTCCTGTTCCAAAAATTAACCCAAGCGATACACCAAATAAAGTGGCCGAACTAAACTCATTCCCAAGAATAACAAAAATAGATGATATACTAATCGCGATTGATACTAGCACACCTAAAACGGCCTGCTTCAATGAGGATTGCAATAATTGACTCGACCATCCTCCGAATGCTCCGCTGACTCCGCTAATTGCCACAACCCCTGCCCATGCCCACAAGTCTTCTCTTAGACCCATTATGAGTACAAAAATTAGGCCAAGTATGAGCCCTAAGATCAGCCCCGCTATGCTCATAAACTGTCGATGTTGAGTACGAAATTGAAGCCAAGCTGGCTGTAGATTTTCGAGATCAAAAATTGATGTACCTTTTCTTTTCAAGTTTTTCGCTAGGAATGCTAACCATATTTCAGGTGAGCCACGTTCACTTGGCGGCAATATATTTGAAGCATAATGATGCAATATGGTTTGTTCCCAGCCATCAATAGAATCTGGAATTTGATGGATTTGAGTTATTTCAGTTGGAAAGGCTTTTGGAAGTAGCCCCATAAGTAAAGGAGATCGAACTGCTTCTCTAAATTGCCAGTGCGAGATAAATAATTCTTGCATATTCTCAGGGATGATGGCTTGGATTTGTTGGTTATTTAGTGGTTGAAGAATAACGGCGTGCTTAACGCTTAAGGGTGAATCTAGTTGTATTAAGTCAGAAATACGGCTACAAAAAGCAAACCCGCATAGATTCTCACTAATAAAAGCGTTGATATTAGTAACATGAGCACTTAAACCGTCTAAATCACTTGTCATTTCATCTAAACCATCAAGGAGCAATATAAAGCGTTGGCCAGATTGAATCTGATCTTTGGTAACTTCTCGATTGAGACGATATTGAAGGTAAGCTTGTTCTGCTAACCATTCGAGAAATGAACCCTTAAATTTACTAAAAGATGAAAGGTTGAAAAATAAAGGAACGGGGGCCGTTCTACTATGGCGAGCTTTCTGAATTAATTCATCAAGAAGTTCGAGAAGTGTGATGGTTTTTCCACTGCCTGGCGCACCAAGAATGAGTAGGGAACGGCCGCTGGCTTCGAAGAGGCCGCTGAGCCCACTGTCGGAGACTTTTTGATCCAAGCCATCAGCCCGACGGACACGCAATCGGCCGCTGAGTAGGGAGTCACTGCCGCGAGCTTTGGGCAGATCGAGTGATTGCTTGCCGTCTTTGAAAACTTCTTTGAGGACACCGTTTATCCAAGCATCTTCGATGTTGTTGAGAAGCTGGAGGGTTAGTTTGTCAGGCGGATTGGGTGTTGCTGAGGTTTCTTCAGGCTGATCGTCGAGCAGGTTGTGGGTGCGAAGCTTTTCTCGGACGAGGTATTGGTCGAATGATCGGCCGTTTTGTTGATAGAGATCGCTGGCGTTGAGCCACGCCTGTTTGGCGGTGTTGAGATTATTTTGAGCGGCGTAAATGTCCCCGCGCAGGTCGGCAAGATCGGCCGCGAAGTGGGGATCGGTGCTAGGGAGAATGGCTACTTTGCCAATGTATTCAGCGGCTTTGGCCGTGCGGCCGTAAAGAAGGGCTAAGCGGGCCTGCCAGTAGCGGACTAAGTTGTTTTCAGCCGCAGATAGTCGGCCGCTCTTGACCTGTTCACGGGCGAGCTGAGTGAGGCGTTCGATTTGTTCTAGGGAGCTTTGCTCGTAGTTGGCCCATGCGGTGGACATCTTTTGAAAGCGTTCAAATCCCACTTCTGGATTGGCGACGAGCTGATGATAGATTTCTTCGGAGCGCCATTGGTTGGCTTCATAGCCATCACCCGCTTGTTTGGCGCAATAGTCGGCCGCTTTTTGGCTGAGGGTTCTGAATTGATGCGGATCGGCTTGCCAGAGTTTGTATAGGAGGGCATGGCGGGTGGCTTCATGGATGGCGTAGCCTCGACCCGGGAAGTCTTCGACAAAGGTGAGGTCGAATAGGTCTTCATAGCCTTCTTCGGCCGCTTCTTCGCCTAGCATCGCTTCTAGAAATGGGTAATCAAACCAGTGGGGGATGGCGGCCGCATTGAGGGCATTTATAGCTGGATCCGGTAAATTTGAGAGTGTTGACTCCAAAACTATTAGCTCCCTAGATTGATCATTAACGGCAATTCTTAAATTAGATAAAAAATTATATTTGTCTAGTAAGTCTCTGATCTCATTTAGTGCAGCTTCTGGCCCAAGATTTAAATTAAAAAAGTATGTATTAGGCAAAGAAGGCTGCAATTCTGAGATTCTTGCAAAAAATGCTACACCGACAAGTTTTGGGATATCCGCATCCAAATCTGATACAAGTGATACTTGATTGATATCATAGGCATTTCCATCAAATGTTAAAGGAATATCACAAAAGATCAGATCTACGTTAAATTTGTCAACCAACCCTTTTGCTTCTTCAATGTTTGCAGCCCAAAATACATTGTAGCCTTCTAGTTCCAAAATATGAATGAACCTACTCCAAATATCGGAATTATTAAATAGTAGAAGAATATTTTTTCTTGTGTATAACATTCAATAATCTGCCTTTCTTAAAAAAAAGGCGGTGCAGTTTTTACCATTCAAGATGGGGCCGATCCAAACGACATCTCTTTATAAATTCTTCTACGCGGCCGACTCGTTCGAGATGGCGCATGAAATCGACGATGAGGACCTTTTTCTTTTGAGAAAAGTCTTCGAACTCGATTTCCATATCGAAGCAGATGACTTTGAGGTCGTCTACATCGAAGGCTTGGGCTATCGATTGGCGCAGGCGTTTGCGACGATCGGCGGTTGATTCTGCTCCGTTTTGGCCGGAGGTGGCCTGTTTGGGTAGCGTGCTTAAGAACTGAATGATTTTGCTGGGTTTGCCTTCTAGTGCGGCGCAGATCCCGGCTAGGTATTCGAGCGATTGAACTTGGATGCCGTTTTGCTCAGCCCACACCATCCATTCTTTGGCATCGGTGACCCCTAGGAGTTTTTGGACGGTGGCAACTTCGGACCACTCAGGAAGTGGTTCGGGGAGGGTTTGACCTCCGACGAGGACGCGCAGGTTGGGGGTTTGGGCAACGCCATAGAGGAATTCGTCACGGAACCACTGGTCGAATTCGCTACTGCTTTGTTCGTAGGTGTCTAGAGCTAGGAGGAGAGGCTGGTCGAATGCTTCGGCATCGGCGAAGAAGGAGTCGGTTAGCTGTTGGTACCAATCTTGGCGGGTGTCGAGGTCGCTGTTGTGGCCGATTTTGCGCAGCTGGCGGCGCAGTTGCATTTTCCAGATGGCTTCGTCGGCTTCGGCCGTTTTGCCGATGAGTCCAGCGAGTCGTTGGCTGAAGGTAGGGAGTTTGGCCCGGCCGATTTTTGAGCCGATGATGTTGAAGAGGGTGGGGATGGTTTCGCCGCCACTTTGAAGGCGGAGCTGAACGACTGGGAGGCTATCTTTGGGTACGGTACGGAGGCAGTGATCGATGAGGTGGGATTTGCCGCTCCCGCTGGCTCCTTGGAACATGAGGATGTTGGGGTTGTCGGCGGTGTTGATCAGCTCCTGGAATTGGGCTTGTTCGGCTGTGTAGTTGGCGATGTGGTGGCTCATGTTTTGTTTTACCGCTGAGGGTATGAGTTTGCTGAGAGATGAAAGTACTCAGCGTGTTGATTAGTTTGTTCCTCTTTTAAAAACAAAAGGCCGTCAGTGGGTTGCACTCACGGCCGGTGATGGCTTAGTATTAGCTCTCGGCCGGGGTGAACCCAAATATCCGGCCGAGCTTGGTCCTAGTTGGTGATGACAACTGGGACTTTTTGTTTTTGATTGAGGGATTTTAGGTGAGAGACGTGCAATGGGCAAATTGAGGATAGTGCTCTGTCCCTAATCCAATTGGACGCATAATAAAAGAGCGGTATCAGCTAAATACCGCTCTTTATCAACTAAAAAACTACTTTGCTACGGACTTGTAGAAAGCTCATCGATAATCATCTGAATGAGCGCATAGAATTCTTCTTGTCCATCCGGATTGGCGAAATCGATGATGCCATCACCACATGTATCAATCCAGTCATTTGAGTCTGGCGAACCACTAGTGGCACAGCCATCTGTTTTCTTCAAAAAGTCATTAGTGAGCTTGTTGATAGCCGCCTCGGTATCATCTGCATCGATCATATCTTGAATGGCACCAAGTTTGTTGCGCAGAGTTTTGCCCCCATTATTCTGCGAAATCGCATCAATGGTATCGAGTTCATCGATATAAACATTGAGATTTTCAACAGGATCATTTTCGTTGGGGTCGATGCCAAGATCAACTTCTTCCCCGTCTGTTAAACCATCTCCATCACTGTCTGGATTGAGCGGGTCTGTGCCGAAAATGTGAACTTCATCTCCATCTGTTAGGCCGTCTCCGTCTGTATCTGGATTAAATGGATCAGTACCGTAAACGACCTCCCCGCCATCATTGAGTCCATCATCATCGGTGTCAGCGTCGAGCGGATCGGTTCCGGATGCCGTTTCGGCACTATCGCTAACTCCATCACCGTCACTGTCACTATTCGGGTCAAGCGGGTCAACATCATCACCATCTGAAACGCCATCTCCATCGGTGTCTGGGTTGAGGGGATCAGTTTCGATTGAAGTTTCAACACTGTCGCTTAACCCATCTCCATCACTATCGCTGTTGGGATCAAGTGGGTCAACGTCCAAGTCGTCATTCACACCGTCACCATCGGTGTCCGGATTGAGCGGGTCAGTTCCATTGGTCGTTTCGCTAATATCGGTCAGGGTGTCACCATCGCTGTCACTGTTCGGATCAAGTGGGTCAACATCGCTACCATCTAGAACCCCATCCCCATCTGTGTCTGGGTTAAGTGGGTTGCTACCAGCGGCCGTTTCATCGCTGTCACTCAGGCCATCCCCATCAGTATCGCTGTTTGGATCAAGCGGGTCGATATCGACATTGTCTAGAACTCCATCTCCGTCGGTGTCTGGATTAAGGGGATCGGTCCCGTTTGCGCTTTCGGCCGAGTCATCAATCCCATCACCATCACTATCACTAATCGGGTCAAGCGGATCAGAGTCTTGACCGTCATTGACCCCGTCACCGTCCGTATCAACATTTAGTGGATCAGTTCCTAACCCTTTCTCGACAATATCGGTTAAGCCATCACCATCACTATCGCTATTGGGGTCAAGCGGATCAGCGTCAGCCCCATCTTCAACGCAATCATCGTCAGTATCGGGGTCAAGCGGATCCCAGCCGTTGGTGGTTTCAACGATGTCGGCCGCGCCGTCTCCATCGGTGTCACTATTTGGATCGAGCGGATCAACATCGACCCCATCGATTACACCATCATCATCTGAATCAGCATTAAGCGGATCTGAGCCGATGGCGATCTCATCTCCGTCGTTTAGTCCGTCATCATCGGTGTCAGCATCAAGCGGATTGGTTCCAGCGGCCGTTTCGGCTTGGTCGGCAAAATCGTCCCCGTCGCTGTCACTATTGGGATCAAGCGGATCAACATCATCACCATCAGCGACGCCGTCACCATCTGTATCTGAATTTAAAGAATTGG
>JAHDGV010000253.1:0-1120 GCA_020631655.1 Chloroflexota bacterium
CCCGGCAAAGGGATAAAATCTACAAGTAATGAAAGATCGTTTTTTCCAAATTCTCTACCTAATCGGAGCACTACTCACCCTCGTGGCCGCCGGTATCGCCATCTGGCCCGACTTTGAATCGCGAGGCTTTTCTCAGACATTTACCGGCAAAGACCGAGCCAATTTAAGATGCCCCATCGCCATGACGACCGATGAAGTGTCTGAAGTCAGCATCAACCTGCGCAACCCGCTTGAACGCCGAATTCGCTTTGCCGCCATTTCATTTGTCTCTAGCAACAATCAGGCCTCAATCCCGGCCGAAGAGCGGCAGGAAGTTTTTGTCGAACCGAGCAGCTCTGAACAATTAACTTGGCAAATTGATCAAAGCAACAGGGTCTACGACAACATGATTTTGGCCCGCATCTACGTCTTTCAAAGCGGCCGGGTCCCGTCTCAATCAGAATCCTGCGGAGTTTGGCTATTTGAATCAAACCGCCTTGCCAATTCTGGCTTGAGCGGTCAAACCATCTACCTGACATTTTTGGGAATCAGCTTGATCTTCTTAACCGTCGGCGGGATGGGTGCCAGCAACATGAAAAATCCGCTAGCAATCATCGACCGGTCAACCGGTCGGCCGCGCGCAGGCGTTGTCTTCACCATCCTTATTTTGATTGCCCTAGCATGTGGCCTTTTCGGGTTTCCGTTGGCCGGGGTCTTCATAATTTTGGCGGCCGTTTTGCTCATGGTCGCACTCATCGAACGTCCAAGCGGCTCGCTAGACATATAAGATTTAAGCACCTGTTCAGCAACTTGATTTTGTTGATTAACCCGAATTGCGTAGAACGTAGAAACTCGTTTCAATAAACACTGATACGCAATACGCACCACATCAAAACGAACCAATCTGGATTTCTGTTGAATAATTACCCAATTTTGTAATCCCATGACTTCCCCCACCTTAAACTCCTCTATTCACCTTGTTGGCAGTGTCCCCCTCAGCTCCTCGGCCGAAGTATTTGAAACGATCTGCCACAGCTGTGGCGATAACCTGCGCCGTCTGCCCGATGGTGAAACGGGCAACCGATCTGGTTGGATCAGCTTTCAGCACGACATGCTTGAACAGCATCCGGCCGTTATGCTT
>JAHDGV010000253.1:1220-2550 GCA_020631655.1 Chloroflexota bacterium
CTCCTCTATTTTCATCCCGATTCCCAAGAGGTGTATATCGGGCTGATGAAAGATGCGCTGTTGGGTGAGCTTGTTGATATTTGTGCCGCCATCCCCCATGAAAAATTGGCGATCCAATGGGATTGTTGCCAAGAAATCCTGCTGCTCGAAGATTATTTCCCGGCCGATTGGGTCTACGACAGCCAAACCATCCCACCCACGCTGGGTGAATTGGGCGATGCGGTGCCTGCTCGCGCAGAACTGGGCTTCCATCTGTGTTATGGCAGTCCGGTCGATGCGCCCTTGGTGAAGCAGAAAGATATGGCGGTCAGTGTTGGTTTGGCAAACAGCATTGCACAGGCGGTTTCTCGGCCGGTCAACTTTATGCATATCCCCGTCTCTAATCCGGCCGCCGATGAAGCGTTTTTTGCTCCGCTTACCAGCTTGGCAATGGCTCCGGAAACAGAGCTTTATTTAGGCTTGCTCCAACCCAAAAACAATCAGCATGACGATGCAAAGATCAAAGCGGCCGAAAAGTTTGTGAGCAACTTCGGCCTTGCAACTGAATGTGGCTGGGGGCGCAAAGACTCTGAGGCTGTCCCTCAGGTGTTAAAAACGCATACCCGCGCAATCAAGCAAAGATAATCTTGCCTTCTGTAAAATGTTATGCGCTTGATTCATGTCTACACACCACGCATGATGCGCTACCCATGCCGCGTTTTCTTATTCTGCACATCCAACTGATCAAGATGGGCCTGTAGCTGATCAATCCGAGCCAAAAGTTCTGCATGGCGATCATCCGCATCTTGGTCGTTAAACGAATCAATGGTTAAAAAGATCAAAAACGTTGTGTAACCACCGGCCAGAATTTCCAGCGCAATCCCTTCGCGTAATTCCCTATAAAACTCTGTGGGGAAAAATATGCCAGAGACGTAAACTGAAAAGAACAGCAGACCCAGCAGGGAAGCATAATGCACGAGCGGGTAGTTAAAACGATCGTTGATAAAAATTGTGGCGGCAAGCACGGCTGATATCAAAAAGGTGAGCCCGATAGGTGTATCGGTTTCGATGGCACCGTTCCAATTTATAATCAAGAAAGCGAGGGTTCCTAAAAACAGTGCGGCCGAAACCGCCATAATTAAACGGGTACGCTTGTTGCGTGCCCAAAGCAAGGCTATTAAAAAACCTAGAAAGCCGAATCCAATTGCGATAATTTGCGGGCTTGATAACACAAGATCTCCAAAAATGTCCATAAACGATTGCTCCAAACTATAAGGGCTGAACTTTAAATAAATGTCCCAAGTTTTAAAGTTCATCTGGTTAGGATCGGGATTTAAAAAACTGTCCCAAC
>JAHDGV010000253.1:2650-6350 GCA_020631655.1 Chloroflexota bacterium
TCCCAACGAAGAAACAATACTTATCCAACGCTAGTCTGCTTAAATTCTAGCTTTCAACAGGTGAGGCAACAAAAATTGCCCATTCAGGCGGCTTCTCTTTAGTAATAAAATTCACTCCAATTAAATTTATTGGGTTAGCCTTGGTATGCTACGCTACGCAAGGAAGGTAATTCATGACCGATAAAGAGTTAATCGATCCGATTATGAACAAGGCCCGAGCGGCCCAAAAACAGTTTGAATCTTACACCCAAGAGCAGGTAGACGCGGTAGTCGCGGCCGTTTCTTGGGCCGGTTACAGCAACGCTGAAACGCTGGCACAGCTGGCGTTTGATCACAGCGGATTAGGGAACTACGCAGACAAAGTCACCAAAGTAAAACGTAAAACAATGGGGACGATGATGGACCTCAAAAGTGCCAAATCGGTTGGGGTGATCGAAGTTGATGAAGCCCGTGGAGTCACCACCATCGCCAAACCGATGGGTGTGATCGCCGCTCTCTTGCCATCCACAAATGCCAGTGCAACCCCGATTAACAATGCGATGATTACGCTCAAAGGGCGCAACGCGGTCGTTTTGGCCCCCCATCCTAAAGGGGAACCGGCCTGCGCCGAGTACGTTAAATTGGCTCGCCAAGCGTTGGCCGATCTCGGTGCCCCTGAAGATTTGGTGCAGTATTTGAGCTTAAAGGGAAAAGACAAATACGAAGGCAAAGCACGCGCCAGTGCGCTGATGGCGGAATGTGATTATGCGCTGATCACGGCCGGACCTGCGAACGTCGATCTCGGCTATCGATCTGGCACCCCTACGCACGGGGTTGGGGTTGGCAATGCCCCAGTTATCATCGATGAATCGGCCGACCTTGAGAGTGCCATCCCCAAAATTGTAGCGAGCAAAACGTTTGATAACGCCACCAGCTGTTCGTCTGAAAATGCGCTCGTGATTCTTGACTCACGTTACGATGAGACCCTCGCCGCGCTACAGGCTCACGGTGGCTATTTGACCAATCCGGCCGAAAAAGCGTCGTTGCAACAAGCCATGTGGCCCAACGGCAACATCAGCCGGAACATTGTGGCAAAGACAGCCGCCACCATCGCAGATGAGGCTAGTTTGGGAGATACGGCCGCGCAAGCCAAATTCTTTATCGTAGAAGAAGAAGGAACGGGTGCCGACTATCCGTTTTCTGGTGAAAAACTATCCGTTGTACTCACCGTTTATCGCGTTGAAAATTTTGATCAAGCGGTAGACACCGTCAACAGCATTTTAGACTTTATGGGGAAAGGGCATTCGTGCGGCATTCACACGACCAATCAGGCCAATGTCGATCAGCTGGCGATGGCGGCACCCGTTTCAACCGTGCTCGTTAATCAGCCACACTGCTACAACAACGGCGGTGGGTTTGACAACGGCCTCGACTTTACCCTCTCGATGGGGGCCGGAACGTGGGGCAAAAACGACAGCTGTGAAAACCTAACCTACAAACATTTTCTGAACTTTACCTACTTGGCACGGCAAATCCCCGAGCATGTGCCAACCGAAGAAGAACTTTGGGGAGATTTAGCGAGCAAGTAAGAAGTAAAAAGTGACAAGTATGAAGTGGTGTTCGCTTCATACTTCATACTTTCTACTTGTTACTTCATACTAACAAAACTATGAACAACAAGCAGATACTAGACGGCATCCGCGTGGTTGACCTGACCCGCGTTTTAACCGGCCCATTTTGTGCCATGATGTTGGCCGACATGGGGGCCGATGTAATCAAAGTAGAACGTCCCGGCTCGGGCGATGACACCCGGCAGTGGGGCCCTCCGTTTGTCGGAGAAGAAAGCGCCTACTTCCTCAGCATCAACCGGAACAAACGGAGCATTACGCTAAACCTAAAATCTGATGAAGGGAAACAAGCGCTGTGGGACCTGATCGAAAGTGCAGACATTGTGCTAGAAAATTTCCGGCCAGGGACCATGGAAAAACTCGGCTTTGGCTACCAAGATGTCAAAGCCCGCAAAGAAGACATCATCTTCTGCTCGATTTCTGGTTTTGGACAAGAAGGTCCGGCCGCGCATCTGACCGCTTACGATCTGATTGTGCAAGGGATGTCTGGGGTGATGACGGTGACCGGCCCGCCAGAAATGCCAACCAAGTTTGGCGTGCCGATTGCGGACCTCGCGGCCGGCATGTTTGGTGCATACGCCATCATGGGGGCCTTGTTCCACAGACTCCGTTTTGGCGAAGGTCAATTTATCGACTCATCGATGTTGGGTGGACAGGTCGCATTGCTTTCGTACCATGCGGGCAAATATCTGGCGACCGGCAACGTGCCACGCAGTACGTGGAACGCTCACGGGATTGTGGGGCCGTATCAAACGTTTAAAACGGGTGACGGGTACATCAACATCGTGAACGGAAATGATGCGATCTGGCAACGGTTCTGCAAAGCGCTTGGCTTAGATGAATTGGGTGCTGATCCGCGCTTTGAGCAAAATCCCGGCCGGATGGAAAACTTGCAGTTCTTGGTTGAAAAAATCGAAGAGAACTTGGCCAGTCGAACACGGGATGAGGTGCTAGAGCTGATGGCGCAGGCTGGGGTTCCGGCCGGGCCGATTCTAGGTGTTGATGAGGTCTTTGATCATCCACAGGCCAAGCATTACAACTTGAGCCAAGAAGTTGAGCACTCTACCCTCGGCACGATCAAGCAGTTGGGCTTCCCATACACGCTGAGCGAAACCCAGCCAGAAATTCGCATGCCTCCGCCAACTCTTGGCCAGCACACGGATGAAATCTTGGCTGAGATCGGCTACTCGGCCGAGAAAATTGCCACGCTAAAAGAAAACAAATCGGTGTAACCGTAAGGGCGCAGATGGCTGAAACAAGTTCAGCATAAGCGATTAACTCGCCCGGTGACGGATATTAAAACAATTCCCGCAGGCACCTCTCCCAACTTGACTTGCCTCCATTGAAAGGCTTGCTGTGCTCCCCATCGGGCGCACCCTAAAGCACAAAAAGTAAAAAGCCCACCTGACATGATCAGATGGGCTTTTTTTGTGTGTGATTGAAAGGAGGTTTTATGATTCCATATGTTCTTCTACAGCATCTTTTAATTCTTCGTGCTCGCTAGCCTGTGCCAAAATGTCAGATGCTTCTTGCGAGAATGAGGTGTGCAACAATGTGCCACCGTGTTTGTTCAAAGCGTTAGAGATATCTTCAACCGGTGTCCCGTTGGTCAGTAAGAAGAGGGCTGAATTTCCAACGTCCATTTGATCGCTCAACTCATCGATAAATTTATTATCGATGCCGATGTCGATTTTCCGGCCGAACAGCGAGTAAATGCCGATACCGAGCAATGCACCGATCAGTGGGCCGCCAAACAACAGGCCGAACAATAAGCCCCAGAAACCACCGCTCATAATGCGGCCGCCTTTGACCATCGCTTCAAGAGTCTGTTTAACTTTTACTTTCCCGTCTGCATTTTTTACGGCTACGGCCGCGTCTTCAATCTGGATCAATGCTTTCTGAACATTTTCTTGTTTCAGGGTTGCAATCTCGGCCAATACTTCGGCCGCCTTTTCTTCGTTTTCGTATGTGAATACTACTAAGTCACTCATGATTTTTTCCTTTGACTAAGGCTGAAGGCTTGTCTTCAGCCGGTTACTTATACCCAAAGGATACAATCCAAAAATGCAGGAATTATGCAGAGATGTTTGAGA
>JAHDGV010000253.1:6450-7770 GCA_020631655.1 Chloroflexota bacterium
GGAATCATCGGCCGGTGAATCCATTTGCGCCATGTGTCGGGATTGATGTAGCGCACAGGTGGCGCATCGATCACGGTGTTGAGCCGAGTGACCACATCTTCAATTTTGATGGCACTATCACCGGCCGCTAAGTGGAACGTTTTTCCCAGCGTTTCTTCATTTTGTCGCAAATGTAAGATCGAATCAGCTACGTAGTTGACCGGCACCAAATCTAACATTGTGTCCGGATTACCGGGGAGCGTGCGCCACCAGCCACGATAGTAAACCATCACCGGAATATAGAGGGCAGAAAACGAAGCGGCTGCACCGCTTTCGCTGTCGCCTACGATGATTGACGGCCGATGGACGGCCGCGCGCAGACCGTCTGCAATCTTTTGGCGCAGATGAGTCTCAGCCATCGCTTTTGACCATTCATAGCTGTTGCGGAACTCTTGCCCCTCATCACATTCATGCTCAAAAACGCGCCCTTTACGGTGGCCCGCAACGTAACACGTGCTCACATAATCAAGCCGCTGAAAGTTGCCGTTATCTTGAAGCTGCTGTGCCAATGCTGCAATCTCTCGGCCGCCATCGATATTTATCTTTTGAGCCTGCTCACGAGTCAGGTCAAAACGGGTCGATGCGGCCATATGGATGATACTACTCACTCGATCATAAACCGTTTGCAGATCAACATCCTGCAACCCCAAACGTGGCTTGGTCAAATCTCCGTTTAAAAAGATGAGTTGATCAGGGTTAAAACTGTCAGGCAGGCTGGCAAGATATTTTTGTCTGCGAGCCTCAAGTTGCTCAGCATCGGCCGCACGCACAACCGCATAAACTTCAGTTTGAGGATCTCTAAATAGACGTGGCAACACAGCACTCCCCAAGAAGCCGGTCGCACCAGTAACTAATACAGATTGTTTTGGCTGGTCCATGTAGAAAAAATGGGTACAGGATACTTCTGGTCAAGAAGATGACCGAATCGCAGTGTACCCGATTAAAAAGTATTGAGCGAGGGAATGATCTACAAAATCCCATGCAGGATTGGTAAAATCAACGTATGGACAAAATTATCGTCAAAAACATTCAGTGCCACGGCATTTTGGGCATTAACCCAGATGAACGAATCAACAAACAACCGATCCTCGTAAACTTAATTTTGACGGCCGATACCAAACCGGCCGCCGCCAGCAAAAATATTGAAGATGCAGTTAACTATTATGATGTCGCTGTGCGGACCAAAACGTTTGTAGAAGAAGCTGAGGCATGGCTGGTTGAAACGCTGGTCAACGATTTAGCCAGCATGATTTTGAGCCATTATCCGGCCGTGACCAAAGC
>JAHDGV010001017.1 GCA_020631655.1 Chloroflexota bacterium
CAATTGAATTCAAAATTTGGTAATTGGGGTCATTTAGGCTGGTGGGCTTGGCTGAGGGCTCAGGTGTCGCATTGGGATCTGGGCCTGCCTCTACTGGCTGGTACCACATGCCAAGCACCAAAAGGATAAGTAAGATCGATAGCGGGGCGAGTCGTTTCATGAGGCAATCATACTACCTGATGGAGATGGGTGATTGATTTTTAGTCGATGATTAAACTACGGCCGGCCGTTGGTAACCTATTGATGTTGATCAACAAGCTCCATGATCTGAGTGATCAGCCAGTCGCGCTGCTGGGTGTTGGGGGGGCCATACTGGTGCATTTCAGAGAACCACAAGCCGTCTACCGTTAGTCGAATCAGCATGGCCCAGTTGGGATCAAGGCCGCAATTTTCAACCTTATCCTGCCAGTCGATGTATTTTTGGCGCATTTTGGCATGGGCGCTGGCATATTTCTCTTCGGCCGCAAACAGGCTGGCGTATAAACTAGCGGTGTCTTCATCAATAATCTGCTCAACCGATGCACGAGCATATGCCTTCAGCCACGCCCCAGGAGCATGCCCTTCTTCTGCACACAGCTCATCCAAGCGGCGCTCAAAAATATCATTGTGGTATTCAAAGATGGCGTCTATCAAGGCTACTTTGTTCGGAAAATGATAGAGTAGCCCCCCCTTACTGAGACCTGCTTGTTCGGCCGCTTTTGCCAGCGTTAGGCTCGAAAGTCCCTCATCAATCAAAATTTGGCTCGCCGCTTGAAAGATTAGGTCCCTAGTCTCGGCCGCGGTTCTCCTCTGTCCTATATTTTCTCTTGTGCTTTCTTGCATCAGGACTATTGTCTAACAAAATCGATTGGTTTACAATTTACTGTACCGACTGGACGGTTTACAAAAAGGACATAAAAAGCTTATGACTCACTATCACACCATCATCATCGGGGGAGGATCCGCTGGTTGCGTTCTCGCCAATAGGCTGAGCGCTGACCCCAATCACAACGTGCTTGTTCTTGAAGCGGGCCGCAAAGATTATTTGTGGGATATTTTTATCCACATGCCGGCCGCGCTGACGATCCCGATCGGGAACAAGCTGTATGATTGGTGTTACGAATCTGAACCTGAGCCATACATGCACAATCGGCGCATTTTTCAGGGCCGAGGCAAAATTTTGGGTGGCTCAAGCAGTATCAACGGAATGATTTTCCAGCGAGGTAACCCGCTCGACTATGAGCGCTGGGCCGATTTCCCCGGCATGGAAAAGTGGGATT
>JAHDGV010001018.1 GCA_020631655.1 Chloroflexota bacterium
CTTACCTTCGCCACACTCTTCGCAATCACGGCCGACATACTCTTTAACCGTATTAAGGTAGTTTAATTACCTTTACCTTCCATTTGTCGCCCGCCTCCGTATCACCCTGTATGGCATGAACCGGCCGTCTTAGCCTGACATTTTCAACGTGGTTTGTGTCTGTGGTGCTAACAAATAATTCGGATTTGACCCCATCCCCATCTAACCCCCAGATAGCAAAGTATTCAGATTTCCCCCTAAAACTCGGGCCGAAAACACGCAGCACCGTACCGGCCGGGATTGGGGGGTCAATGTTTATTTTCCGGCTCTTGCTCCCCTCCCACTCCGTAGGCCCATCGTAAGCGGCTGGTGCATCGTCTCTTGCTGTGAGGTTGGCCCGGCGCGTTAGATGAACCGGCAAAACCTCTATTGTCGGCTTCTCTGTGGCTTGCGGTTCATCTGGATTCAAATAGGCACCAGATAGAATATTAACAGACACAAGCAGTACGAAGAACGCAACCAGACCGATAACTACAAACTTTTTGTTCATTTTAATTCCTTTAATCGTGGGCAATCGCTTGACGGCTTGGAAACTGATTGCCAAAATGGGTAATATGTTGGCAAATACAGAAACACAAAATATAGGAGGCATTTTGCGCAATCTCTTCGAAAATGAGGTTGCAAAGCTGTTAGGGGTCAGTAGGACCACCTTGAAAAGCTGGCGAAAAAGTGGCAAAATAAAATACCACAAGAATGGTGATAATACATCACCTGTGATTTATGAAGCAGCGGAAGTAGAGCGGATTAGGCTCGAACGTATCGCAGCTATCGAATCAAAACGGAAGGCAGAACTCGAAGAAATCAATTTGAGCGTCTATGACTTCCTAGCCAGCTAGTAGCTTTTCAACCAATTTCGGAGAGATGGACAAAAAATGCCCATCCCCCCATTAAATTGATCGTTCATTCTAACGACTACCAATCTACAGAATGAACAGCACATTAACAAAGTCGAATTAGTAAGAAACAAGCCCTGTGACAGCTTTAACGCGGGTCACGTTGGCCGGTTCGACTCCGGCCGGGGACATGGGTATCACTAGCCCTTTTCCTCCACTTCGTAGAACCGGCCGTCCTGAGTGCAATCGGGGCGGCCGGTATTTTTTTAGAGAGACTTACCAGAAACACTCAAGCATCTTTTCAAGTCGAATTTGCTGGTAAGTTGCTTTAAGCCAACGATGGGAGTCGAACCCATGACCTATTTATTACGAGTAAATCGCTCTGC
>JAHDGV010001019.1 GCA_020631655.1 Chloroflexota bacterium
GATCGGCCGGGATAAAATCTCCAGTTTATTAAATTTTAGATCAATTGATTAAGCGTCAGCGGCATCTCCTGTGTCTACGTTATCGTTGTTTTGACCACGGTTGCCACGTCCGCCACCGTTCCGGCCGTTCCGCTCTGGAGCATTCTCAATGAGCTCAGCTTGTTCTGCGGTGATGTCACCGTTGGCAACTGCCTCAGCCAATGCGGCCGATTTTGCTTCATCCATAGCAGCGCTAAACTCTTCGCGGGTCAATCCAGCATCTTCTAGAATTTCTGATTTGCTGGTGCCTTCTTCTTTAGCAGCTTCTAGCTCTTCAACCGTTGTTCCCAAAATTTCAGCCGCAGCTTCTTTCTTATCAAATACCGCTTTGAAAGCCTCTTTTGCTTCTTTTAAATCAACCTGCTCTTGGGTAATGGTCCCATCTGCTAGGGCTTGAGCGATTGCCGCATCTTCGGCCGCTTCAGAGGCAGTTTCTAATTCTGCTACGCTAATGCCTAGTTGGTCAGCAAATAGTGCTTGACGCTCTTCACGAGTCGTATCTTCGGTAGCCGCGTCACGAGCCGCTTGGCGAGCTTCGCTCAACTCATCTTCAGTGATGCCTAGCTCTACGGCCAAGAATTCACCTGTGTTGATTCTGTTGCCACGTCGGCCGTTGCCGTCACGGCCACCGCGGCCGCGCTCTACATCATCGCCGGTTACGGCCGCGATAACTGTGTCTACTACGCCGTTGTCTGCGCTAACTGGGGTGGTAGTTAAAACCGCTCCACCGATCATTAAAGTTGCAAGTGCGCCGATTCCGGCTGTCATCCATTTTTGTTTGGTGTTCATAATATTAAATGTCCTTTATTAATTGAATAATCTTTTTTTGTTTTTGCGACTGCCTGTTTGCCGTCGCGTTGATGACAGTAGAATATTCCAGACTTGTTAGGAACTTGTTCCGACCTTGTTATGAACTTGTTTGGGATTTATTGGGTTTTATTCAGGAAATTATTTAGAACTTGTTTAGACCGTTCTGCTAGCGCGCATCGGCCGTCAATCCACCGTCCGCGATCATCGTGTGACCTGTCACATAGGAAGCCTGATCTGAACAGAGCCAAACAATAACATCAGCCGCTTCACTTGGATTTCCAATCCGACCCATCGGGATCACACCAGAAAACCGTTCTTTGACCGCCGCAATCGCATCGGGGTCTCGTAAGCCCCGGCCGCAACAAATTTCTCGGCCGTGGCTTTCCCAATGCCAGAACTCCCACCTG
>JAHDGV010000254.1 GCA_020631655.1 Chloroflexota bacterium
CTTGATGATCGTAAGGGATCCAACCTGCGTCAACGGCCGCACGTGATGCACCCATTGCTGCGCCGATTGAGTCCGCCAATGATTGTACGGGAGCGAAGCCTTCAGGTCCGCCAACACCACGGCCGCCAGAAACGATTTTCGAAGCGTCAGTCAAGCTAACACCGCTCTCTTTTTGGCTCATGCCCACAACTTTAGCATCGCCAGCCGCTGCAGCAGCTGATCCCGCGCTAGCTGAACCTGATCCGCCGGTTGATTCGGCCGGTGGGAAAGCACGGTTGCGGGTGGTAACGATCTGCAATCCTTCAGGAACAGATACGTCGGCCAACAATTTACCAGCGTAAACGGTACGGGTAGCAACAACGCGGCCGCCATCTACTTTCACACCAACAGCGTCAGCCATTAGGCCAGCGCCAGTGTCAGCAGATACCCATGCAGAAATGTCACGGCCTTCGGTAGAAGCACCAGCAACAAAAACATCTGCACCGCCATCGGTAACAATTTGAGTTACGGTTGGGCCGTATCCAGAAGCGGTATAGCCATCGAGTGATGCATCATCAACTGCAATAACGTTGTCTGCACCTAGATCAAAAGCGGCTGCAGAAACTGCATCTACGCCAGAGCCTAAAACAACGGCTGTTACGCTAGACCCAAGGTCGGCCGCAACGCCACGAGCCACGCCCAGTGCTTCTGAGCTGATGCTGGCCATTTCGCCACCTGCATTTTCGATATAAACAAATACGCCGCTCATATCACTTTCTCCTCGTATAGACGATCGACCAACGCTTTAACTTGTGCGCTCATATCGCCGCTCATAATTTCAACTTCACCCTCACGGGCCGCTGGGGCATAGATGGTTCCCCAATTCACGTTGCTGCTACCAGATGCTTCAACACCTAGCTCAGCCAAGTTGGTGGTTGGGATAGCTGCTTTGTTCGCTTTACGGATACCCATGAATGATGGGTAGCGTGGCTCGTTGATCTCGCGTACTACGCTGATGACCACGGGCAAGCTAGCGGTAACTTCTTGTTGTCCGGCTTCGGTCATGCGCTCAACAGTAATTGAACCGCCATCAACCGATTTAATAGCAGAAACGTAGGTAAGTGGAGTCATGCCTAGTTCACGAGCGAGCAATACAGGGGTAACACCGCTGTCACCATCGATCGCTTGTTTTCCGCAGATGACAACTTGTGCATCACCGATTTTGTTGACTGCGGCCGCCAATACTTTCGCATTGTTGTTGGCATCCATGCCTGTAATTCCGTCGTCAGAAACATGGAACGCCTCGGTGCAACCCATTGCCAAGCTGGTACGCAATACGTCAACTGCACCTTCAGGTCCGGCCGTTAGAGCAACCACAGCGCTAGCACCATGATTTTCTTTTAGGCGGATCCCTTCTTCGACACAATACTCATCCCATGGATTGACAACATTAGGTTTGCCGCTCCCGGTATCTTCCCAAGATACCACGTTATCGGCTACGCTGAAGGTAGCGGTGGTGCTTGGGGTTTGTTTAACACAAACAATAACTTTCATTTAGAAATGACCTCCGTTGCAAGAGTCATAGTCGGTTATTCACTAGCGCAAATGACCTCTATTTAAGTTTGGGGTTTAAAAAAATTTATCGATCAATTTTTGACCGATCAGAATTCTAGCTTTTTTGAACAAAAATTTAAACACATTATGTCGTCTATTTACGAAACTCAGCAAAACGAATTTTACTGCAAATGCAAATTTAGCAATTTACAAGCTGAAAATTCCAAATTCTGCATTTAACATGCCAATTCTCTGCGCAATTTATAGAAAACGTTTCAAATTAATATTCAAACAAGCGTTTGATAAATTTTACACCCCCCACTTTTGAATCGCAACTTTTCAAAATCCAATCTTTCACAAAGACTCCCGCGCTAAACTGTGAGCTTGAAAAGAAAGGAGGCACCCCATGTGGAAAATTATTCGTCGTATATTGCTCGCTCTCGGAATCCTACTGTTAATCTTGATCCTGATCCCGGTAGGCATCATTTTATTTGATGCGGCTTTTGGAGAATCATCAACCGATTACACCAACGTCACGTTTGAAAATGATGAGGGGCTCACGTTGCACGGCTACCTGGCCGAACCAGAGGGAGAAGGGCCATTCCCATCAATTCTGCTAATTCATGAATGGTGGGGGCTAAATGCGGGCATGCCGGTTTTAGCAGATGCGTTGGCTGAACAGGGTTACGTTGTGCTAGCGGCCGATGCGTATCGTGGAAAGCTAACCAGCCGGGTCCCACGGGCGCTGTATTTGCGCTTAACCACACCTGATGAAGAAGTGAGAGGGGATTTAGATACAGCCCTGATCTGGCTACAAGATCGGCCGAACGTGGATCCAGAACGAACCGCCAGCATGGGTTTTTGCTTTGGTGGCGGCGAGTCGCTCCAGCTGGGGCTACGTCAATCAGAGCGTTTGGCCGTGACTGTCATCTACTATGGTGCGGTTGTCACAAATCCAGATCTGTTGACCCCTTTTACAGATGGCAAGGCGGTACTTGGCGTTTTTGGCGAAGAGGATCAGCAAATCTTTGTGGATGACGTGCTTGAGTTTGAAGCCGCTTTAAACAGCTTAGATATCACAAACGAAGTCACCATTTACCCAGGTGCTGGACATGGGTTTCTTAACGAAGAAAACTTTGATGAACCGGGATCGGCCGGGGATGCATGGCAACAGACTCTAACGTTTTTGGAAGAGAATCTGAAGAACTAATTGAGGGGTATGCATTCCCACGACTTCCCCTCACCCCCAACCCCTCTCCCGATGGGAGAGGGGCGCCAGATTCGCCATTTCGAAAGTATTTTGCCTATTGATGAGTCTAAAATCCCTTCTCCCCGGGGGAGAAGGTGGCCCCGAAGGGGTCGGATGAGGGGAGATTTTAGGCATGAACTCATTTTTTCTAAGCTTGCACCCCTCCATTTTCCAAACAAAAAAGGCCGTTCAGAACGCTTTTAACGATTCTGAACGGCCTTTATTCTTTCTAATTTACCCTAATCGATTATCTTTCAGGGCTTACAAACGGAGCGATCATGCGGAAGACTGAATTAAAATCAATTCCAGCCCCTTTTGTGTCTGAGACACTCTGTCTGCGGATGGCAAACTGCACGACGTTATCCCCATCTGCCCCGTAAGCTGGGACGCTCTGGTTTTTCAGTCGAACCGGATCACGGAATAGAACCTGACCATACAACGTTCCACTGAAGTCATATACACCGGGTTTTGCGGAACTGAATTTGACACAGTGATCGTTGGTGCCGGTGTAATTTGTACAGCGCACGGTTCGGCCACCGGTCGTCTGGGTCAGAATGAGCATGTACTCATCGGCCCGCCACTGATAGTCTGCACCAACCGCGGTTGTGTACTCATCGATGTGTCGCATACAGCTGGCTGGAACCCAAGCTGATAAGCTAGAGCATCCTGCAGTCACAGATGTAGTGTCCAAGTTTTCGGCATATCGGCCGAATTCCGCTGGTAATGCACTGCTGTCAATCAAACTTACATCAACTGGATTGTTGGCATCGTCTTCGATTGAGACAGTGTCACGGGTGATCAGCAAACCAACGCTCTCGTATTTCAGCGTACCTGTATACACCTCATACGACTCAAACATAAATGCCCCATCAATATAATGCTGGTCATCAGAACATGAACCATCACCGGGTGGTGTCAGAACAAATGTAACCGGGTCATAGTGATTATCAAAGCAATATTTTGCCATTAGCCTTGGGGCGGTATTTACTTCTGCTCCAACCGACATCCACACAGGGACCTGAATCGGATTGACCAAAAACTCGTCTGAATAACTATCATACTCGTGCAGATCAATCGCTGAGGATGGGAAGTTCAAGGCGGTGTCGTCATATTTGACGTGGGTAAACGTCGCTAATCCGGTTGCTGCTTCGCCGAGGTATCGCCACTGCTTTTCTATCCCTAACGTTCTTGAAAGATCGTTATTCGTATCAACAATATCTGTAAAGGATGTCCCAATTTCAGCAAGCGCTCTAATTTGATCAGGGTAGTGTTTACCACCAACCCGCACAGAAACTCGAGCAATGACATCAATCGTTGTATTAATATTGATCTGCTTACTTGGTAGCAAATTACATATGATCTGTAACCCTATTATGCTACAGAAGAAATCAGGATGTACGGCATCTAATGTAACAAAATCTACCTGTTCTCCAATTAATGGATCTTCCAGCTGCAGGGTAACCGTTATGGTCATGTCGTTGACCGGTTTGTATTGCTCAATAGCACCAGGAACGTTGTCATTACTGATAAAGCCAATGTCATAAACGGCCCGTTCTTCCAATTCAACTTTGTCTGTAGTTGGATCAAATGTTGCCGGATCAGCTGTTCCGGGGCGTACTTCGAAAACCGGTTCTAGGTCAACCCAGTCACATACTTCACCCAAGTAATCTTTAAGCGCTTGGGTTAGCTCTGTCGCAGAACTTACCGCCACATATCGGCCGCCAGTTAGGTTTGCCGCGTATTGCAATACCGCCGGATCAAATCCACCACCAGCTCCGGCCGGGTCGATGCCTACAGCAAAAATACGGGCGCCGGTGTTGTTAGCAATATCATCAATTTGAGCATAGGCATCATTAATTGCGTCCTGTCGACTGCCACCGGTACCGTCGAAACGTTGGGTTGGCAAGCCGTCTGACAGTAACACCATAAGTGGTGTTTTTCCGGCCACCGGAGGTCCCAGTAATCCTTCACCAAAATCTACACCACGAGCCATATTGGTTCCGCCACTAGCGGATAAAGTGGAGATTTGGCTATTAATTAGCGGAATATTGCGGGTCCAGTTTTGTACGATCCCAGTTTTGGCGGGCCATGTGCTGAATTGGACCAAAGCGATCTCTACATTGTCTAGCTGGTTGTATGAGTCTAAGAAGTTATTTGCATCGATCATTGCCGCTTTTGCAGCTTCCATTTTGATACTTCCGGCTGAACCTGCAAAAGATGATGACATACTACCAGAGGTATCTACAACATATACCATTTCTAGCCCTTCGCATTTTAGATACGGATCTGGGCGTGGGTTATAAGGAGGCAACGGCCGGAAATCTAATGTTGCTGTCGCGGTCGGCGTAGCAGTCGGGGTATTAGTTGCCGTAGATGTTGGGGTATGTGTTGCCGTAGACGTTGGAGTATGTGTGGCAGTCGCCGTGTTTGTTGGAGTTGACGTGCTCGTAGATGTACTTGTGGGTGTAGATGTACTAGTAGCCGTGGCCGCAGTTTGCTCCACAGGTTGCATTAACTCCTCAGCGCTAGGGGTTGACTGCAAGCTTGGGGCGTTTTCATCACTATTGCTGGTATTGCTGGCTTCAGCAGACTGAGTTCCCAGCTGTGTGAAGCAGACAAGTGCAGTGAATAAGATGCCGATTACGACAAGATGTGAGTGGTTTGAAAGTTTCTTGATATTCATACGTCTACCCCGGAATCTATGTCAAAGTTTAAAGCTTTTTCCCGCAATCAGAGAAAACCTGAAACTAATTTCCTAAAGTAATTCTTCCCAATATAAGCGGGACAGCTTAAGAATTTTCTTTTTGCCAGTGATAAATACTTAACAAAACCCCATCAAATAACTTAAACCCTCGTGAATAGATCATGAATTCCAGATTTATGCTGACTTATGGACCATTGAGATGTTGAAATCTAAGCAAATTTTCCTTTTTTAGAATCGGTCACATATAATTCGCCCGTTATGGGTGGATTTCCAAGTTGGACATTATTAGGTATGGGGATTTCGGCCGGATTGGCGGTGTTGTTCACAGCACTTGCCTTTTTAGCCCAATCGCCATCGTTGCTTGTGCGTTTTCGATTAGCAGGCGCCGATTTCTCTGAAAACAGCCGTAGGCTAACCGGTTTGGGGTTGGCCTGTACATTATTAGGGATGGGCTTTTTCATGGCAGGAGTCCCAATTGGAGAGCAAGAAATTGCCCAACAAGTAGATCAAACGACTGCGGCTGTTCAAGCAGATTCTGCCATTGATGCCTCAAGCGCCGCTCAAGTTGAATCAGAAACCGGAATCGCCGAAATCCAAGATGAGAGCGGATCTGAAGTGGCGTCTGCATCGGGCGGGTTTAGCGCCCCGGCTCAAGAATCCGAGTCTGACATTGAGGTGGAGCCAGAAGCAGAAAGCGGGACACCTGATGCTGGCTCAAGCGGTGGCGCATTTAGTGCTCCGGCCCAAGTTGAGGATTCTGATGAAAGCGAATCAGCCAGTGAGTCAGGTGACGAACCGGCCGAAGATGAATCTGAAGCCGCAGAGCCAACCGAAGTGGCAGTTGAACC
The DNA here is from genome assembly GCA_020631655.1 of Chloroflexota bacterium. Lineage (GTDB taxonomy): Bacteria > Chloroflexota > Anaerolineae > Promineifilales > Promineifilaceae > WTJY01. Next base: position 6,335 of record JAHDGV010000254.1, read on the forward strand.
CACATCGGTCCCAACCAATACACCTGCACCCACAGCAACCCCCTCCCCCATTCCAACCGCCACACCAACCCCAACAATCACCCCCACGGCCGTCAACGTCGACACCATCTCTGTCACGTTTGATGGAAGCGTAACGTGGGTATACCGCGTTCCAGGAAACAGCAGGCTAGAGCTGGTAAATAACGGAGATGCGGTTTTGCTTGAATCTGGGCGGGCTATGGTGCAAGGCGTGACATGGCAAGAGGTACGTCTACTCGACGGCCGGTTAGGCTGGATTCAGCTGAGCTTGCTGGACTTGGGTGAAGAGGAATAATCTCCCGATTAAAGACTGTTTAGAGCCTTGATAATTTTCTGATCCGTAACCGCAAACGCATATGAGCCTAGATCATCAAGTGTCACCCACGCATGATCTTTGACCCCTATATTTTGAATCTCCCCACCTTGATACACGGCGTGCAGAGCGTGTAGTGTGATTTTAAAATGGGTGTAGGCGTGTTTCACAATCGTGAATGGATCTTCGGCCGCAGGTTCCACTTGAACCGCTAACTCCTCTTCGATTTCACGCACAAGAGCCTGCGCCAGCGTTTCTCCCTTCTCCAGCTTGCCACCAGGGAACTCCCACAAGCCGCCAAGCATCCCATCTAACGGCCGCTGTGCGATCAAAAAACGACCTTCTCCAACCGCTTCTTCCCAAATGACGGCCGCCACAACATCGTAATGGGGCGTTTTTTTGCGGGGGGGCTTAACAGGCCGTTCAGCCTGCGTCCCCCGTTGCCGAGCCAAGCAGGGCTCTCGCAGTGGGCACAGCAAACACTGCGGCGATTTAGGGGTGCAATAGGTCTGCCCCAGTTCCATCAGGGATTGGTTGTAATCCCCCGGCCGATCTTGAGAAACATGGCTGTCGGCCATTTCCCACAACATTTTTTTTGTACCGGTTTGAGTCACATCATCGGGTAAATCGTGCAGGCGTGATAGCACCCGAATCACGTTGCCGTCTAACACCCCTACCGGCTCATCAAAACAGATCGAGGCGATCGCGGCGGCCGTATATCGGCCGATCCCTTTTAACTTTTGCAAATCAGCCGCCGTAGCTGGCATCACCCCATCCAGCTCAGAAACGACATACTGGGCGGCCGCGTGTAAATTGCGCGCGCGGCTGTAATATCCCAAACCTTCCCACAGCTTGAGCACATCATCCAGCGGGGCTTGTGCCAAAGCCTGAACCGTCGGGAAACGAGCCATCCAGCGTTCAAAATAAGGGACAACAGTGGCCAACTGTGTCTGTTGCGCCATGATCTCTGAGATCCAAATGGTGTATGGATCACGTGAGCCGCGCCACGGGAGTGATGCGTGGCCTGCATCCCACCAAGTTAAAAGGCTTTTGGCTAT
>JAHDGV010000009.1:0-5154 GCA_020631655.1 Chloroflexota bacterium
ACAATCTGAAATTCTATCCTGAGTTTGACCTGACTACACCGGTAACGCGAGACGGTGGATTTGAAGCGATCCATCAGCTTCTCGAGCTACCCAACGGCCCTACGGCCGCCTTGTGCTATAACGACATCGTTGCATTTGGTGTTTTGGCAGGTCTAAACGGCCGCGGAATAAAAGTTGGGCCAGAGTTTGCGCTTGTTGGCTTTGATGACTTGGCAGATTCCCGTCTTCAAACTCCCCCACTCACAACACTTTCGGTTGGGACAAGCAAACTAGGGCAGAAGGCCGCCCAACTACTGCTCGAACGGATTGAAGACCCAACGCTACCACCGCGAAAAATCATCCTTAGCCCAGAATTAATCGTGCGAGAGTCATCACTGAGCCGCCCTGAAAAATAGGGAAGCCCTCAGAAAATCAAAGTTACTCAAAATAGTGAGCATCACGAGCAACAAAAAGCGAAAATAAACATAGGTATTTAAAATCGCTCTGCTCACCCAACATCCCAGCGAGCTGGTCCAAACCCATGCACAATGGGGCTTAGACCAGCTCAGCCGAGTTTAAGTCTAAAGGCTAGTCATACACGCCTAGGCAGTCTACGTTAGGACCTGCATTGTTCAGCGCCGTCAATCGAATGGTGTTTACCCCACCATTCAAAAAGACCAACTGCTGTTGCAAGCCCCAAGAGGCCCAGCCGCCGGTGCTGGTAAATGGTAGTGAAGATGAGACGACCCCACCGTTCACTTTAAATTCCAACGGCCGGTTACCACTGCCTAACGCATATCTAAAATCAGTGTGATACACACCAGCAGATGGGACTTCTATTTCCCATTCAATGTACACGTTCGACCCACTACCACCAGGATAGTCAGCGAAACCGGTCCCTTCCCAACCGCTGTGGCCGTTTTTGACGGATGGGCCACTTAATGTCGCATCTTCCGCTTGGAAGTTACAGCCGTTCACAATCGGCGGGAGATCCGCACCTGCTAAGCTTCCAAACACTTGGACTTCGGCCAAACTGAGGTAATCAGAATTGGCCAGCTGTACGCGAACATATCGGCCGGTTCGATTGATTGGCACCGTTACAGATGTTCCCACCGATCCAGAGGTGTAGAAGTCACTAACACCAGCCTGGGCTTGGGTTGCACTTAGAGATGTGGAGTCAAACGGAGTGTCTGACACAAAGATGTGTACATCGCGCAAACGGCTTTGACAGCAGTCGGCTCGATTCCACAGCACAATCTCATCGATGTTGTTCACATCACCTAAATCAACCTGCCACCATGCTTGGGCGTTAAAGGATGTGTGTGTCACTGACCCAGAGTTATAGTTACCGTTTGTGTTGCCATCAACCGCACGGCTAGCTACTCCGCTCCAACCTGTTGAAGATTGGGTGGCTGGTTTGTTCAAGGCCAAATTATCTACGACCGATGGAACCGGTGTTGGGGTTGGCACCGGTGTCGGTGTCGCAAGTGGCGGAGGATCGGCCGGAATCAAGATATCGTCAAAACAGAGGTAGTCTTGAGTAATCACGCTCGGCGGGTAAGATGCACCCGGCATGATCCATGCAACGGTCATGTGGTCGCCACCACCACCTTCTTTGTGGACTACTTCAAAGTAGTATTTCTGACCGGCCGACAAGGTAACAAAAGCGGACTTTTGATTCGATTCATCGGTCCAGTCTTGATATGGAGTCCAGCTGTTTACCGATGACAATAATCGTTTCCCATCCGGTGATTCGTCTACTGACAAATAGAACTGACTCTGATCATCAGACGCAATGTAGAACACATATGCACCGGTTGTCGGTGGAATGATGTACCCAACAAAACGATTGCCATAATTGTCTCCATTGTTCGCCGTAATATTTAGCGTGGTTAATGTCTCAGTCCCGTCTGGGTAGTAAGGATAAGTTGGTAAACTGGTTAAGTTAGACAGTGTGGAACCACTAATCCCATTCCAAATCTGCCGACGAATCGTTGGATCAGAACAGGTGCTTTCGATAATCGTCACCGACACACTCTGTGAAACTGAAGCTCCGTCATTGTCGGTAACAGTCATCGTTGCTACATAATCACCAGGGGTTAGGTAGGTATGCTGAACAATAGGGATACCGCCACTAATGATATTTGGGCCAACCGTTGGACTACCATCTCCAAAATCCCATTCGTAATATTCAACACTACCATCAGAATCTGAATAAGCATCGGTAATAAAGTCTACCGGCATACCAGTTGCCCCAGTTGCGCTTCCGGCCCTAACACTCAGCGTTGGGGGTTCATTAGGAGGTTCTGGCTCATTTACTGTGATAAACACTCGGTAGGATTTGGCTTGCCGTCCACCATCATCTGTTACAGTCAATTCCGCTTCGTACTCACCCGGAGTGGTATATACATACTGTTCCGTAGTTCCATTTTTGGTTAACGCATTTTCCCCAAAATCCCATTGATGGTATTCAACTGTTCCATCAGGATCATATGAGGTACTTGTAAACGTCACAGTTAAGGGGGCAGACCCTGTTAATGGATCAACTTGGATCCGGGCTACAGGGGGAAGATTAGGTATTTCGGTTGTATATGCTGCCACAGAAAATAGCTGAGACACTTTTACACCATGGTTATCAGTTACTGTAACCCGTGGTTGCCAGATGGCACTAGGCTGGTCAGTTGTAAAAGTATGTTCAACCTGATTTCCAGTTTTAATTACGCTACCATCCCCATAAATGTCCCACTCCACAGATTCGATGTAATCGCCATCATCTGGATCATACGAGGCACTTGTGAATACAATCTTTTCTCCTGAAAGAACGATGGGCGGATCTGGATCGGTATTAATAGCAACCACAGGAGGCTGGTTCAAAGGATCGATTCCCGAGAATGGTGTACCGTACTCTCCGCCCAATGCGGCCGGAACACCGGGTGGTGACCCTCTGTTTACTATCGCTGATATAAATGTATATTCAAGTGCACCTTCAAGGACAGAAGAAATTAATATGCCAAGAACAACCAAAAAGCCTAGCATGATGGCATATTCAAAAATGGCTTGACCAGCTTCTTTAGGATTTCTCCGAGCCCTTTTTCTTGAAGATAAACGCATTAGTTACCTCCATTCCCGTTTCCATTTCCATTCCCGTTCCCGTTACCATTGCCGTTCCCATTACCACCTGAATTTCCATTCCCGTTTCCGTTACTCCCCTCATCATCGACGTCACCTGACGGATCTTCTTCTCCATTAGGCCCACCATCGCCTTCTCCCGGATTACTTGAATCTACACCGTCATCATTATTCCCATGACCGTTATTCCCATTTCCATTTCCGTTACCGTTTCCACCTTCATTGTCGTCACAATCCTCTGAATTTTGCTCTCCCTTGTTTTCATCATCTATGTCACCTGACGGATCTTCTCCTCCGTTAGGCCCACCGTTGCCGTTCCCCGGATTACTTGAATCTACACCGTCATCATTGTTCCCATGTCCATTATTTCCTTTGCCATCATCGCATTCTGGTGAATCAGGATCATCTTGATGGCCAGGATAAGACTCTTGCGCTTGCAAAGTGGCCTGTGCATAAAGTTCATCAGTTTTTTCATCAAAGTAAGTATTTACCCTTGATGTAAAGACTCCCATGCTGATAACTAAGGCAGCTGCAATAAATGCAACTAAAAACGCATACTCAAAAATAGCTTGACCACGTTCGTTTTTATTTTGTGTTTCGTCTAAAGATTGTGTTGGCAGGCTGAAAAATTTAAATCGCATAGTTCCAGAAAATCAGTAATTAACAATTACTTTTTTTTATAAATATTTACCCTCTAAAAAATTTTAATGGGCATGAAAAAAAATATACAGCTATATAGTAATTTTTTATCCGAAACGTTTGCAGGTGACTTTTGTATTAGTGAGGTAATCCACTTTACAATTTAGCAAAAAAAAACGGCCGATTGGGATTTTGAATCTCAATCGGCCGATCTTTTTGCACTAAATATTAAAAATAAACTTATTGCTTGATATAAGGGACACTCGGGAAACTGACCAGCCACTGATACGTGTCAGCCCGACCGCCGTTGTATGAAACCATTAAACGGCCGCCAAGAAATGTGTTGCAATTCAGCATTCGCTCGTCAAACGGTGCCGTTGTGTCACAGTCGTTATTATTCTGCGGGACAGTTACAACAAAGGCCGGTTCTACAAAGCTATCCTGACAGCGTGGGAAACAACGTTCTCCCACAACTTGACCGTTGGTCATATTGTCATTCGCCTCGTTATAAAACGTCATGTACCCATTGATGGTATCGTCAAAGTTTTCGACACATTCAGGCGTCGGCAACGTATCAAAATAGAAACAAAGCGGATAGTCGGTTCCAGAGTCTGTGTCGAACAGAGAAATTTCGATCTCACTACCAGCAAATTCAGGCGGCACATAAACGAGTGGGAAATCTACCCGGTTAGGGGTTAACGAGTTCAACGGCATGATGCCTAACGAGTAAACAGAAACCCCGTCAGTTGAATATCTGTTGCCGTTATTGGTCATCTGCAGGTTACGGCTATTTACATCGCTACGGAACCCGTAGTGAGAATGTGGCGGTCCGGCCCATATTTCAAATCCATTTTCAGAGGCACCTGCAACGGTCTTGATATCTAGGTAGATGTATTTGGTTCGGTTGACTTCGTCAATGACGATGCCATCAACGTCAGTACCCATGTTGATTTCGAATCCACGCCCCATTGAAGCAAGGTCGCCAGGAATCGTAGGCAAAACATCTTCGTCGCCTGCGGCCGCGACATCGCAGCCATCGATATTTCCACCGGTGATGTCATATCCACCGTTATTTTTTACCCAAGTCTGATCTTGGCATCGGGTTGGTACAGGGCCAATTTCGTTCCAAGCACCTGGTGAAACCCACTTGAGGTCAGTTTCCGCATGGTAGGCCCCCAGTGGATTACCACCCCAAGCCAGCATGTTTGCGTCTAGTTCAGATTGACCCGCATAACTGGCCAAATCTACCCGCTCAACAAGCCCGGCCGCATTTGTGGCGTAATAGTAAAGGGTATACAACGTAACTGTTTGATGTTCAATGGCAGTGGTGTTACCACCTGGGCGACGTAGCTCATCCATCCTGTAAAACCAGAACGGATTGACTTGATCGATCTCATATGGATTTGT
>JAHDGV010000009.1:5254-20586 GCA_020631655.1 Chloroflexota bacterium
TCTTCTCTAAATCGTGAGTTTGTTGGTGAGAAAGCATCTCCAAAACTGGTGCCTTGGTTAGGTCCAAATAGAGATTGGGTTGATGTGGTGATGCCACTGAGCGAAACACGCCTACCGGCGTAAAGGTCCACAAGTGGGAAATAGGCGGCCGTTGATGATTCCGTCAGGGTCCACGTATCAAACCCCAACACCGGCATAAAAAATAGCGGAATCTCCCAAGTCGCGGTAATCGTAAATTCACGAGCACCCAGAGGGGATACACCGTCTGATGAATCAAAACTGGTTAGCTCTTGCAGTGGAACACTGTTCCCCGTATCAGCTAATTGATTGGTAGCCAAAAATTGGATTGCGTTTTGATTGGCGGCCGCGATCCCCCCATCGGCCGAAGATGGACCTAACTCAGGTGCTCCGGCCAGTGCGGCTGAGTCGACAATCGACTTCAATTGCGATTGACGGAACCAGACAAATCCTAAGTCGACGGCAAGACCGGTAAATCCGATCAAAACGATCAGCGCGGCTGCAATGATTACAATCGCCTGCCCACTCTCTTCGCTCTTTAATTGTTTGAAAACTGATTTAGATTTCTTCATATTTCTACGCCTGAATGAGACCTACTCCACAACCTGCCCACAAGAGGTATCAATACGAACAACTTCAGCCACAATAAAGTTGTTGCCACCTATCCCGTCACCATCGTTACTGTAGCCAATCAATTTTAGAATGATAAAGCCACCCACTTTAAAGTTATCGCCACCGTCAGCCCCCATGATGGGTAAACGCAATGACCGGCCGACCGTAATGTGATCTTGAATCGCTGGCCAAGCATTGATGGCTACATCGTCATATTTTATGCGGTCACCGATATGAACTCCGCCTCCCGGAGAGAGATCGGGGAACTCGCCGCCGTAACTATCGTACGTGTCACTGCTTCCTGGCCATGCTAAATCACCGGCCGCAATACTCGTGTTGGTCCATTTGGCCCAACGGAAATCTGACCCTTCGTTCAAGACATAGACATCCCCTTCAATTGCGCTGGTTACCTCGCGGATGCCCGACCGCGGCCGGAATGCATCCCACAAAGGTGGATCAGCAGGAAAGTCGTATTTAGCCAAATCACCTACGCTAAAAACAGGATCAACAGAATTAGATGTCTGTTCGTAATATGTTTCACCTTGAGGGGATTCCTGACTCGGCAAATTCCGCACAGAAAGATTGATCCCGATCGGATACAGATCACATCCGTCCGTCTGGCCACCAACCGCGTGAATCGTCATATATTTTTCAGAGCTGAGAACCACATCTTGCCCAAAATAACTTTGAATACCCAAAATCGTTTCAGCTTTGTGCCCCACAATCATCCCCACAACTTCGTCTCGTTGGGATTGATTACGACCCTCTTGACTGCCCTGAATAATCTCAAGAACTTCTCCGGTATTGGGGTCAACACGTGCTCGAGTTGTCAGACCATCCAAAACATATCCTTCAAGTGAATCTTCAAACGGGATCGTATCAGTGTATAGAGAACTAATCGTCTCAGTGTAAAAGCTTGTTTGTCTGTTGCCATAAGCATGCTCAAGCGAGAATTCTTCCCAACCATCGCCGGCCGCATTTACTTTGCCACGTACCACAAACACGTCCCATAGTTCTGGGTTGTCAATCGGCATCGTTTGGGTCAGGGTTGTCAAAGCTGAGATATAAATACCTTCATCTGATCCCCCGCGTGAGCCAAAACGAACCCCCTGATCAACGGCCGTCGTGATTCTCTGGCGCTGAACTAGCAAATTGCCCACTTCTACGATACCTGCAATTAGGAACATAAAAAGCGGCAAGCTAATAGCAAGCTCTACTAAACTTTGACCCGTGCTTTTTTTATTGCGATTAATCTTTAAATTTGTCATTCGCTTTCTACTAATAATTCGCCCGTCGTAGCATCAATCCGATATTGTCCACTCACACCGCTGGTCTCATTTTGGATTACGATTTGCCATTCGACAGTGCCGATGGGCTTTTTCTCTACGCTCAGATGAGCAACTCTTTGAGCTTCACCAACAAACATAGCATCTCCGCCGTTTGCCATTGCCAAGGTCATCGCTTGGCCACTATTCAGAGCCAATTGCTCTGGGCTAATTGTTAGTGGTACAAAATCTATTGATTTGGCATTTAACAAACTAGCCCCGTTTGGCGTAACAGCATATGTTGCCAATGAAGCGGTGCTGGGTGAGTAGTAAACTACATTCCAGTTTGTTCGGCCGCCGTAAATGTCTTGCAGTTCGTTAAACCGGACAATCGTCGCAGCGGCCGATACAAGTTGTGCATCTGCTTGCCATTGGAACGCCGCCTGATTTGCAATTAAAAAGGCATCATCTGCGGTAATTCCAGCAGTGGCCGCACCACCACGCTCGTAAATCTCTTGGCTAACTGGTTGATTAAGCGCAGCCTGTGACTGAAGCCAGAAAATCAAAAAACCGCCTACAACGCCTAAAATCAAAACGGCTAAAAAACCGGCAATTATCCAATCAGTTCGCTTCATTTAATCTAGCTACTATCTCTACTAATTACCGGGAAATACTGATCGTAACAGCTTACATCCAGACGGGCATAGTGAATCTCTTGGAAATCGGTTGAAGCCGTTTGCCCTCGAACTTGCTCGTACACCATATGCATTGTGCCATTCACATACTCAATTTGTGGTTTAACCATGCGTTCGGTGAAACTGGTCGGTAATTTATATTTTTTAGAGCTCAAGTTCCCGGGTTGGAAACAAACGCCCAAAACCTGCTCGAAGTTAATGTTTTCAGAGAGTACGCCATGATAAAAAATCATAGCCTCACCCTGATCAATTATTTTGATTGATGGCACCAACAGAATCGCATCTGCCGGAGCATTGCCAGATTGTACAGTGGTTGCAGTCACCTCACTGGTCCAATTGGCGGCCGATGTACAGTTGGCCGGACAGCGGGTGTAGTAAGGATCAATAACCGGCGTTGAACTAATCGGATCAATTGATCCACCAAGAACAAGCGAAGCACCGTACACCACATGCACTTCAGTCCCGTCTAAAGCTAGATCAATATCTTTCACGTCCTTATTTGATACTGACAGGCCGATATCATTGCTCCAAGTCACCCCATCATCACTGCTTTGCGAATATCGAGCCGCCAGTGTATCTCGTGATTCTAAGTAGACGAGGTGCAACATGCCTGTACTGTCCACAGCGATCTCAGGTAATTCAGACCGGCCGATTTCAATCGGTGTTGACCAAGTGCCGTTTATCTTAGAGGCAAACCGAATCCGAGAAGTATTTGACCAAGTCACAAAAATCTTGCCGGATGAAATTGCCAATGAAGGCTGATCCATCACACTTGGGCTTGCGGCTTGCTCGATAATTTCAGGATCACTCCACGTACCGCTTGATCGCACAGCATAGTACAGCGTGTAACCCAGCGACGAGTTGTTTTTCTCCACCCATGAAGCATGAACATCGCCGTTATCAGATACAGCTATGTCTACTTTATCTACAACAAACGAAAATGGATCTAGGAAAATTCTTTCAGGCGTTGACCAAGTGGTTCCCCCATTGGTGCTTGTTGAATAATATGCTTCGTTGGCCGTTGCGCTCAGAATCGTCCCCTGCTTAAACGCAGTATGAAGCGTGCCATCAGCCCCAATCGCCAAAGATGGAACCGAAGCTTTTTGGCCTGACGTTGAAATTGGGCTGGTGTTTAGGGTCCAAGGTGGTGCAGAAACCTGAGTTTCACTGAGTGCGACCTCAGCATCAACAAGGTTACGATCTACCGTGAGGGCGACCAAGCCTAGAAGGACAAATAACATTGTCCCAAGTCTTTGTTTACTCAATTGCATAATTTAAACTTTCCCCGACGACGATCACACCGAACAGCCAGTAGGCGTGATTGTCATATACACGTCTTCAAATACGGCATCATTTGGATCTGGTAAAACCGGGAACCAGGATCCGAAGTAGGCGTCTGAGCCAGCTAAAGACAGACAGGCGACTATGGTGTAGTAATCGCCACCTGTTAATGGCGGCACTTCAAAGAACCTGTAGCGTCCATTTGCATCTGAGAAGGTCTGCTTAACAATTTCGCCTGGACTTCCATCACTCGGCGTTAGGACTAAAAAGACCGTAGCACGTTGCTGTGGCACAAATTCTGTATACAAAGCTTTCACACGGCCGCGAATCGAAAATGGATCACTCTGCTCTGATGGAGGAGGTGTTGGTGTTGGAATATCCACGGCCGGTGTGACCGCAATTCCATCACTGGTAGACAAATTGTTGTCTTCAAACTCTTCATCAATAATCTGATCAATTGTATCAACCATTCCCCAAGCATTCCGTAGCCCACTTGTATCATTTTGGAAGCCCAAAGGTGAAGTAATCGTGATGACGCGTGACGCCCCAGCCTTCATATCTGGGACCGCGATAAAGCCATCACTGTATGGGTCCGCAATAATGTAACTGCGTGTAATCGGAACCGTTTCGCTTACAAATGCCTCTGGTGGCGGGTCCAAGAATAGGTCCACAAAGAAGAGACTATTAATGTCTGTCTCACCCGTATTGGTAATCGAGAAGGTAAATTCGACTGAATTAAACTCGGTAATCGGCAGGTCCGTCACCAATTCTGGTGGAGAAATCACCAAATCAGGTGGGATAAGCGTTGGAGTCGCAGATGGGGTTGCGGTTGCAACTGGCGCCGGACATGGAATTTGGATCACCAAGTTTTGGACCGCATTGGTTGCAGAATCAATGGCGCTCAAAATGTGTGTACCAGAATCTCGAACACCTAAATCAAATTCTGTTGGCGGTATCGAGCCGGCCGCGTCTGAGTTCACAGAACCAACAAGCTCGTTATTGTCCCAAACAAACTGGATCGCCTGATTCGGAGTCCAGTTCCCACCAAAAATTGTAAATCTGGCAGATGGATTGGGTGTCACACACGCATCCCCCACAGGGAAGCCAATAAATGGCCCATTGGGTAATGGTGTCGGAGTTTCATCCGGTGTTGCTGTTGGCGTCTCTGACGGAAGCGGTGTTAGTGTTGGTGCCAAAACTGTCGCAGTTGCAGCCGCGGCGCCAAGCACAAATTCAGCATCTTCCGTTCCATTGTCATGGATCGCGATCACCAAAATATTCGCGGGCAATCCACCAGCATAAAATGGACTAACGTTGTAATCGGTTGGATTTGCTAGGTCAACATCAAAAGCGCCTTCATTTCCGTTTGTACAGCCATGCTCACTTTCGAGCTCAGGCGGCACGGGGCCAAATTTGATGTTAGTCGCAATGTCTAGGCTGTTTGTGACGTCGAACAGTCTAAACGTGTAATTTCCGCTCCCAACGTCATTATTAACAAAACGATCACCAGTTACAGGAATAATTCTTTGCCCCTCAACCAATTGCCCAACAATGTTGATCGGGCAAATTTCTCCGGGGCCGGGTTTTCCATCTTCCAGCGTAGCAGTTGGGGTGATGGGCACTGCGGGTACAGGTGATGGTGTAAAGGTTGCAGTTGGGGTATCGGTTGGACCCACTTTCGGCAGAGGTGGAAGAGGTGGTGGCAAAGCGACACCTTCGGTACGGCCTCCTGTTTGCCCGAACAATTCGTTATTTAATGTTACCTGTCCAAAAACCGGCACATTTTCAACAATATTTCTGAGAAGCGGAGTAATAATTGGAACGTTGTACGTCACACGCACAGAAACCGGCTGGCCGGGATCCCCACCAAATCCAGGTTGCATCTGTTGCCCCGCTGGCAGAGCAGAATTAAAGCCAAAAATTTCAACCGCAGTGTAGAAGTCCTCTTCAAAGGCAACATCTTGCTCGACCCTTAAACCGGTTAAATTCAAGAGTGCGGTTTGTTCAATCGATTCTGTCCGAGCCAGACAACCAACTGGCTCCCCATCGCAAGCATCAATTTCTGCTTGCCCGGTAATCGCATACCTGGCTCCCGTACGGGCGGCCGTTTGTACGGCCGACCATGCCCAGAAAATCCTACCCAGCTCGATTACCATTGTGAGCAGCAGCATTAAAACAATTAAAATGAGTGCAAATTCGACTAGCGCCTGTCCACTGTTTTTTGATTTAAGTTTTTGAAAAGACATGAAAAAAGAGGTTTTCCAATTGGTAACAGGCCCAAACTCGCCCGACTAGGTTTGATTTAGAATTCAACAATACTGGAAATTCCATATGTCAAATAACAAGAATTATTAACGTAATATACACGTCGACAACTCTAAATTCTGTAGTTTACACTACATAACACAAATAAAAAAAGGGCACACCCACAAGAGTGTCCCCTTCCATTAGTCATATCACGAGTCCCGGATACTTTAGCTAAATCTGCGGTTCGGTTGCAACTTTCTTTACTTTCGGCTCAGCTTGAGCAGCGGGTTTTGCTTCCTTAACCAGTCCATTTTCTTTCGCCGCCGCAATAAATCCATGGAACAAAGGATGCGGCCGATTTGGTCGGCTTTTGAATTCTGGATGGAATTGCGAGCCTACCATAAATGGATGGTCTACAACCTCAACAATTTCTACCAATCGGCCGTTAGGTGATTGGCCAGAGAACATCATCCCAGCTTCTTCAAACACATCGCGGTAAGCATTGTTAAACTCCCAGCGATGGCGATGGCGCTCATCAACCGTAGGTTGGCCATATGATCGCATCGCTTTTGATCCTTCGCTCAAATTACAGGGATACGACCCTAAACGCATCGTACCGCCCATATCGTTTAAGCCATGTTGATCCGGCATCAAACTAATAATTGGGTGTTTAACCGCCGTGTCAAACTCGGTGCTGTTGACTTCATCAGACTTTAGCGCATAACGGCCGAATTCGATACACATCACCTGCATGCCCAAGCACAATCCCAAATACGGAATTTTCTTTTCGCGGGCCCAGCGTGCGGCCAAAATTTTGCCTTCGATTCCGCGTGGACCAAATCCACCGGGAACCACAATGCCAGAAACTGTTTCTAGTCGGTCCCAGCTACGTCGTTTTTCAAGATCACCTGAATAAATCCATTCGATCTCAACATCAGCATTGTTCGATATTCCTGCATGGTAAATCGCTTCACGTACGCTCATGTAAGCATCGTGCAATTCAACATACTTTCCAACAATACCAATTCGAATTTTTTCTTTTGGTTGCTCAATTTCTTGGACTAGGGCGCGCCATTCAGCCAAATCAGCTTTCTTCGTGTTTAGCCCCAAGCGTTCTACCACGATATCGCCTAAACCAAATTCTTCAATTTGCAGAGGCACTCGGTACAAAATGTCGCTGGTGACGGCCGGAATAACCGCATTGGTCTCTACGTCACAGAACAGTGCGATTTTGCCAATAAGCTCTTCACCAATTTCGTGATCTGCCCGCGCAATAATCGCATCTGGCTGGATACCGATACTGCGCAACTCACGTACGCTGTGCTGGGTTGGTTTGGTTTTTAGCTCACCACTTGCGCCGATGTACGGCAAGTAGGTCACATGGATGAACATCGTGTTCTCACGCCCAAGCTCGCTCCGCATTTGGCGCAGGGATTCCATAAACGGAAGGGATTCAATATCACCAACCGTTCCCCCTACCTCAATCAGCACAATATCTGCTTGGGAGTTTTCAGCGACCAACATCATCCGCCGTTTAATTTCGTTGGTGATGTGTGGGATAACTTGGATGGTACCTCCCAAATAGTCACCCCGACGTTCGCGTTGGATCACTTCAGAATAGATCCGGCCGGTTGTAACATTTGAAAGCTGATTCAAATTAATATCGATGAACCGCTCATAGTGTCCCAAGTCTAAGTCAGTCTCCGCCCCATCTTCGGTCACAAAAACTTCACCATGCTGATAAGGTGACATCGTACCGGGATCAACATTGATGTATGGATCTAATTTTTGTACAGCAATCGACAATCCACGTGCTTTTAACAATCGACCCAAGGCCGCAGCAGTAACACCTTTGCCAACACCGCTGATAACACCACCTGTAAAAAATATAAATTTGGTCATGGTTTAGTTTTGTGCCTCATCTGAAATACTTTTCCAAAATTCATGGGGATGCCTCCCCAAAAACATTCAAGCTGATATCTGCCCATACCAACTCAAACACTGCGCTAAATTTTCACTCAGCGCGCATGCATATGCTATGTAAATACCGTGAAATATTAAGGAGTATAGGCCCCTTCACTACCAAAGGTCTACGGCTAAAATTTCGCTTTAAAATTTAAACTTTAAAGTTCTAGAAAAAGAATTAAAGAAGTTTCTCTAAATCTTCTGCAGCCCGCTTCATGTCTAAAAAGATAAGCCCTAATTTAGCACTGCTGCGAGCTAAAACGGTCAAAACAGCTTCTTCCCCAACAGCCATCAAAACAATAATACCTAATGTTCCGCTGATGTAGACTCGGTCAAGTGCCCCTCGACGAAGCTCAGCCGCAATTCGATCTCCTAATGACAACATTGCTGCTGACATCGCGGAGATGCGGTCCTCGTCTACGCCAGATGGTAGCGAAGAGGCCATAATTAAGCCGTCAACACTAACAACGGCCGATGCTTCAATGTCTGGGGTTCCCGCTTGAAGGTCTCTTAAGCGGTCTACCATTTGCTCAGTTCTTGATCTCATTCAAGATTCTCCCGAGGAATTAGGATAATGATTTGCTGTCTTTTTTCCTAAATCACAATTGACTTCGGAAATAAACATCGGCGGATACTATCATACCCATTTTGGAGTGTCAACATATTACCCAGAGGTGATGAAATCCTAATCTGTTCGGGCTGTCTCACGATGCGGTTCAAGCAGTTTGAGTACGTCTTCGAGCAGATTTTCTCCAGTAGCGATGATCCCATTTACTTTGGGCCAGCTCTTGTTAAACACAAATCCAGCACCGTCTAAATCTACAACGTGGCCGCCGCCTTCCTGAACCAAAAGTACCCCAGCACAAATGTCCCATTCATGTTTCGGTCCTCGACTCCAAGTCGCGTCAGCCTGCGCATATCCGGTTCGTGCCAGCTTCCATGCGATACTTCCCATGGTGATGATATCGAACATTTCTTCAAACGGTTCAAATTCACCACGTTTTCTCTCTGACCGGCTGGCATCAATGATCGAGCCTGCGAGTTCATTGCGCTTAGAAGCAAAAACCGGTTCACCATTCAGTTTAAGTCCCCCACCTTTGACGGCCGAAACCATTTCATCTGTTACCGGATTATAAATGGCACCAACAACAGGGATTCCATCTTCAACCAATGCAACAGATACCGAGAATTCAGGGATACCCATCACAAATTCTTTGGTTCCATCTAATGGATCAACGATCCAAACATATTTTTTCTCAAGCCGCTCTGGATTATCAACCGTCTCTTCGCTCAACCAACCAGCTTCAGGCACTAATGCCATCAATGCTGATTTCAAATATTCATCAGCCTCTTTGTCTGCTTGGGTGACAGGATTGTCTGGAGATTTTTCTTCGACTTCGAACTTTCCTCTGTAAAATCCCTTAATTTTATTGCCCGCTTCACGCGTAATCGCTTCGACGTCGTCGATAATGTCTTGATATTTCATTTGTTCTTTAACCTTTGTTAGGAGTAATTTTAGTTTATGTACGGCCCAAACTGATGCAGCACCTGCACTAGATTTTCTTGATATACCGTTGTGAAAATGAAAGTAGAGGGATTAGGGTAGTTTAAAAGCTGTCCAGTAGATCAGAACGTGATAACATAATAATCATATTCAGAGGAAAACATTGGAGCAACTGTCAATTCAAACACTACATTCGTTGGCGAACCATTTTCAGATATTTTAATCAGTATATTTTGAATTAAAAGTAAATTTACTGGTGAAAAAGTTCTGAGCAGTTCCTTTGTCAACATTTAGCATTTAAGGAGCATCTATCCAAGATGATTACCATACCTAGCTTACAAACAACCAAACGAACCTTTAGCAGTCTGCTTATATTGACGATATTGAGCCTTTTCATTTTAGGATCATCATCAACCGTCTACGCACAAAGCACGCATACCGTTGCCCCGGGAGATACGATGTATTCGATTTCTCGCCGTTATGGGGTTTCGATTAATGATCTAATCGCGGCCAATAGTTTGATCAATCCCAACTTTATTAAGGTGGGTCAAATTATCAACATTCCTGGAACCGATGGTGGTGGAACAGACAGTCCAACCCCTACCCCGGCCCCAAGCACCCCAACCGAAGGAAGAACTCACGTCGTTTCCTTCGGCCAAACAGTGGCAACAATCGCACGCCTGTATGGTGTCACGATTAGTGACATAGCAAATGCAAATCAGCTTCTCAACATCAATCTGATTTATGTTGGGCAGGTTCTTAATATTCCCGGTTCTTCGGGTAGCACACCTACAACTCCAACCCAGCCGACACCAACCCCAACCACACCCACAACAGAGCCACCGCCAAGCAGCAATACGACTCACACAGTTGCTCCCGGCGATACGTTAGGTGCAATTGCATCTCGCTACGGTGTCACGGTTCAATCGATTGTGTCGGCCAACGGATTGCTGAGCGCAAATTTAATTTATGTTGGACAAGTTCTTGTGATCCCTGGCGCATCAGGTGGTGGGACAACAACGCCGCCTCCAGCTAATCCTGGCGGCCCTGTAACCACAAATGGGACAGTTTTGGGTGGTCAAACCCACACGCTGGCCAATCCGGGTGTCATGAAAGATGCGGGGATGACGTGGGTCAAGTTCCAGCATAAATGGGGCGCGGGCAATAATCCGGCCGATTTACAAGGGCGAATCAGCAACGGCCATTCAAATGGACTAAAAGTTCTGCTGAGCATTCCCGGCGCAAACACCTACCCATCATCGATTGATTTTAATGGGTACATCGAGTATTTGAGAGGGGTTGCTTCTCTCGAAGATCCGCCTGATGCGATTGAGGTCTGGAATGAGATGAATATCGATTTCGAATGGCCGCTGGGGCAAATTAACCCCACATCCTATGTAAACAATATGCTGGCACCCGCCTACAACGCGATTAAAGGTGCAAATCCAAATATTATGGTGATTAGCGGTGCTCCGGCCCCCACCGGCTTCTTCGGTGGCTGTTCGGGCAACGGCTGTGATGATGATGCATATATCCGTGGGATGGCGGCCGCTGGTGCGACCCGCTACATGGACTGTATGGGGGTTCACTTTAATGCGGGTGCAACCTCTCCATCTGCAACAACGGGCCATCCGGCCGACTCGACCGGCCACTACAGCTGGTATTACGGTCCGATGGTAAACACTTATAGCGCCGCGCTCGGCCGAAGCGTTCCGCTGTGCTTCACCGAAGTCGGATACCTTAGCACCAACGGGTTCTCTGGCACACCACCCGCGTTTGCTTGGGCAA
The DNA here is from genome assembly GCA_020631655.1 of Chloroflexota bacterium. GTDB lineage: Bacteria > Chloroflexota > Anaerolineae > Promineifilales > Promineifilaceae > WTJY01. Next base: position 16,630 of record JAHDGV010000009.1, read on the forward strand.
GCGGAACATCTGTTGACCAACATGCTCAGTGGCTGGCTGAAGCCTACCGCTTAGCGGCCAATGACAGCCGTGTCACGATGTTTATTGTGTTCAATGTCGACTTCACCTTCTTTGCGGCCGATGGCGACCCACAAGCCGGCTACGCTATCATCCGGCCAGATGGCTCATGCCCAGCCTGTGCAACTTTAAAAGCAGCCACTGGAGGCTAATCAACTGATGTTACGCACTCTTAGACTTCGGAAGTTTCAATTTCTCGAGTGAAAATCAAGTTAGCTGGTTAAAAACTTCCGAAGTCTGTCTCGAGAAATCGCGTAAGGTAAGTGATCAATATAGATGAAAGTTACAATTTATTCAGATGGCGGAGCAGACCCCAATCCCGGTTACGGCGGTTGGGGTGCTGTGCTGATTTACGGTAAACACACCAAAGAACTAAAAGGGAGCGCAAAAGACACCACCAATAATCGGATGGAATTATCGGCCGCAATTGGGGCGTTAAGCGCACTCAAACGGCCGTGTGAGATTGAGTTTTTTACTGACTCTCAATATCTGCGTAGAGGCATTCTGGAAAATCTAGATAAATGGGTGGCCGCCGATTTTAAACGCAAAGGGGAAACGATCCCCAATAAAGATCTATGGAAAAAGCTCCATAAATTAATCGAACCACACACGATTCAGTGGAACTGGGTCAAAGGGCATTCAGGCGATCACTACAACGAAATAGTTGATAAGCTCGCAACCGAAGCTCGGCAGGCGATTACACCTACAGTTGGCTTAAGCAAAGATCAACCCACCTTGTATGCACGCGGATCGTTTAAAGGGAAAACAAATTCAGGCGGCTGGGCCTACATCCTAAACCTACCCAATGGGGATACGATTCAAAATTCCGGCAATGCTACCCAAACCACAGCCAATCGCATGCACATCGAAGCTGTGATGTTTGGACTTAACGACCTGCCCAAGAAAGTGAAATCTGTGCAGGTTGTTACTGTGTCTGACTATGTGTTTTTGGGGGCAACAGAGTGGATTAAGGGATGGAAGAAGAAAAACTGGAAGAAAAAAGGGGGAGAATCAGTCTCTAATTCAGATTTGTGGCAACAGCTCGATCAGCTATCAAGCAAAATTCAGATTGTCTGGTTTAACGGAAAGAATACGATTCTAGACGGGGATGAGCTAGAAATTGTGGGGAAACGAGCGAGTGAAGTAGCCTCGGATTTGTAGTAGGCAATCCTCTTGTTAGATTACGAATCAGATGCGATTTTGCATGAGGCATGCAAAAAGCCAAAATCGCCAATCGGCGGCATTAATTCCTGAACATCAGTGACAACGTAGTTGTTCCCATCAAACGTAACTAAATCTCCGGGAGCTGGGTAATCGTCAGAATTGATAATTGCACCTGGATGTCCCCCACCCTCTACGACGTAGCTAATTTTATAAGTTATGTTCTCGTCACTCATCTGTTTTGTATATTACCCTATGCGCTGGTTAAATTCATGTGCCGTAGCTTAAACGCCAAGTCCATTGCAAAATGTTTCATCACTGAATAGCCGATTTTAGGATTCTCTTCACACAGGTTCTTAAAATCGTCGTTGTCTATCCGAACGATAGTACATCCACCCTTTCCGGCCCGGCCGGATGCTGAACGTTGCCCCTGATCAAGCAGAGCCATCTCACCGAAAAGCTGACCGTGGCCCAAAAAAACAATCGTCTTGTCTGATCCGTCAACTTCGACGTAAACCTCGATCGAGCCTTCATCAACGATAAACACATCTTTCCCCGTCGAGTTTTGTTCTACAATTTTTTCTCCGGGTGCCTTGGTTTCAGGTTTGCAAATGCCAATGACTAGATCTAATTCGGCGTCTGACAGCTTGCTAAAAATGTGAACATTTTCAAGTAAACGTTTCATAGCTTTTCTGAGGAATGATTTTGAAATTTTGCAGACTTAGTTTGGTAAGTCTAAACACTAGATAAAACATTATGTAAGGCTGTCCAAAATAGTATCAGGATCAAAGGGCGAGCACAAGCCAGAATTAGTAGCAGAGTCCTAACAAAACCATCAAATTTCGCTACAAATCTACCATTCCACCCTTAAAGGCGTTGATTATCGCTTGAGTTCTTGAATTTGCGTGCAATTTTTGGATGATATTGCTGACATTATTTTTGACCGTCCCTTCTGCTAAAAACAGTTCGGCCGCAATTTCTCCATTGCTTTTTCCGGTCGCCATCTGCTCCAAAATAGACATCTCTCTCTCGGTCAGAGATTCAAATTCAAGGGTCGGTTCATCCGATTTTTTAAGCTTTTTGTCTGGAGGCTCAGTTTGCAACCGGCGAAATTCGTTCAAGACCTTACCCGCAATTCTCGCATCGAGATAAGATCTCCCTTCAACCGTCTCATTTAAGGCGTTCAGAATCTCATCCCCGTTTGAATCTTTAAGCAAGTATCCTCTTGCTCCAGCACGAATCGCATCAAACACCCAATCGTCCGCGTCATACGTAGTAAGAACCAAAACCGCTTGATCTGGATCCTTTTCAGTAATTTTTTTTGTTGCCTCAATCCCATTCAAAATTGGCATTTTTAAATCCATCAAAACAACATCTGGTGCAAGCTTTGCCGTTAGATCGCACGCCTCAGCCCCATTTTCAGCCATCCCAACCACTTCAACACCATCCGCATGGGTCAGGATGATGTTTAGCCCTTTGCGTACAACTTCTTGATCATCGCAAATTAGAACTTTGATCATAAATCCTCTCTGGTCAACACATTCTGTAGGGCGATAAAGAAAACTTGAGCCAGCCCGACGAAAAATATAAAAATACTTATGTAGATGACAATTTCAGGTAGCAATGGCCCAATTTGAGGGGCTGTTGTTAGCTCATAAAGCCAATAGGGAACAATCCCCAGATTACCGAAGCAAACCAGCACCCAAATGATTGAAGCTGTAGTTAACCCTCTTGAAATTAGTTTCTCTGTTTTAGTAGTCATGTCTTTAGGAATCAGTTAATGGATTAAGCAGGAATCGTCAAAATAACTTCACTACCTTTGCCCACTACGGATTCAATCTCTAAATTCGCACCTATAAGCTGGGCCCGCTCACGCATCCCAACTAGCCCGTAACGGCCTTGATGTTGTTGTGGGTTTACTACAAATCCCTGTCCATCATCCTGAACTTTGAAACGATAGCCGTTCGGCCGTTTTTGGATGTGTAGCACCATCTTTGAAGCATTTGCGTGACGTTCAACATTGTTCATGGCCGCACTCATAATCCTAAAGACAGCTTGCTCAGCCGTGTCTGTCAGCGCGATATCAGCTTCAAGTTTGGTTTCAACCTGTATCTGGCTTCTGGCACCGATTTTGTTAGCTTCTTGCTCAAGCGCTTTGGCCAAACCATGCTCCTCTAAAGATGAGTCTCGCAGTGTGGCAATGGCTCTGCGGGATTCTGCCAAGCCATCCTTTAAATGGGCTCGTGCGTCTTCAAGCTCAGAGATTGCCGCCTTGGCATCAACATTGATTAAGGTTTGAACCGCCTGTAGTTGAATGGTGGCTCCGCTGATTGAGTGGGCCAATGTGTCATGCAGTTCGCGTGCCAAGCGATTGCGTTCACGGCTGGCGGCCAATTCTTCCATGATTAAAGCTTGCTCGGCTAACTTTTGATTGGCGATTGAGAGCTTGTCTTGCTCGGCCTTCATCATCTCGACCAGCATCCAAGTAACTAAGCCTACAACCAAGCATATACCGAGCAATACAAAACCGCGCACCGCATAAAAGTACCAATTAAAGGCATCGGCCGGCATGATAAAGGCGATCAAAATGAATCCGAGTGCGGCGATGGGCAGGGATATCATCATGCCAGCTTGGCGATACTGCCACGTCGCTACGATGACGGGGACGATAATAAACATCTGTCCAAACCCATGAATATTGTTAACTTGATTGGGGGTAAATTTCAGGATTTCTACAAA
>JAHDGV010000009.1:20686-40773 GCA_020631655.1 Chloroflexota bacterium
CAAACCCATGAATATTGTTAACTTGATTGGGGGTAAATTTCAGGATTTCTACAAACTGCGGAAATGCATAAAGGTCTTGATACGGTTGGTAAACAGAATGGAGGAGCTCAATGTTTGGTCCAATCAAGCCCAATCCCAAACTGGTGATCAAAAGGGCATGAGCCAGCTTCGGCCGGTTTGAGACCGGTAGCCAATCCCACCATGGTGCCAGAAGGACGAGCAAGATCAATGCGCTAAACCCGGCCGACCACCAACGATAAAAAGTTGGTTCGATTTCCCAGATCGTAAAATACCCCACGATGATTGCGGTGATAACACCAAGCAGTTTAAAAATCGCGGCGAGCCGATAGGTAAATAAAATTTCGGGATTCGGCATTTTGTCCATTTGGTCAGTTACAAAAATTTATCATGGCTCGTTCTGATTATTATCGAACGAACCATGATCGTTTGTGAGTCAGAGTAGATTATTGTATTTGTTGTAAATAATCTACGATAACCACCAGCATCATAAATGCTGCAAGAAAGAAGGTAAAGGTGAGTTTAAAATTTCGGCCGCGCATTACTCTGCTCCTTGATTTGCGAGAACCGGCACGGTAGGGGCTTCTGCGGCAGAAGATTTGGACGCTTTTGATTTTCTCCGGATTCTTGCAAAGTTAAAGATGTTGAAGAAGTGGGCCAAGCCCAAGAAGAAAAGAACAATGCCGATTTTGGTTGCGTTGTATTCAAACACTTCTTGAAGCGTTTGGGGCCGTTCGCCAAAGCGTAAAAAGATGGCGATAAAGCCGATATTGATGAGGTAAAACCCGACTAAAAGCAAGTGGTTTACGGCGTCGCCCATCTGTTGGTTCCCGCTAAATGCATCTACGATAAAGATTCGGCCGTTTTTGAATAAGGTTTGGGCAACCCAAACGGTGATCGAAATGCTTAAAGTCAAATATATAACGTACCCAATTGTTGTAAAGTCCATGATGAACCTCCGGTTTAATAATTTTTTCAGTGATGTGGTTTGCCCGGTCGCTTGTTTTTTGGTCGAGCAAATTCATTGACTAAATTATTGCCCACAAAGATAATGGCCAATAGTGCCTGAAGTCATTCCCCTAAAATGACTGGGGTCACTTAACCAAAACCTGTAGCGAGGATTTCATGTCAGAAAAACCGATTTTGTTAGATATCAATGACCAGATTGCCACTGTCACTTTAAACCGGCCGAAAGCGTTAAATTCTCTCTCAAAATCGATGAGAGACGCCTTGATCGACGCATTTGAAACAATCAAAAACGACGAGTCGATACGGGTTGTTATCCTAACAGGGGCCGGCCGGGCATTTTGTGCGGGTCTGGATCTGAAAGAGATTGAGCAAGAGGGTTTAAGCACTGACGACTTGGGCATGACTGCCCCTTTTATCCAGATTTTAGAGGAGATTTCGATCCCGATTATTGGAGCCATAAACGGATTTGCAATTACCGGTGGGTTTGAGCTGGCCTTGCTCAGTGACTTTATGATTGCGGCTGAGAGTGCAAAATTTGCAGATACGCACGGCCGGGTTGGGATCGTTCCGGGCTGGGGGCTGTCCCAAAAGCTCCCGCGAATAATCGGGATTCAGCGCGCAAAAGAGCTAAGCTTTACAGGCAATTTCTTAGATGCACATACAGCAGAAAAATGGGGATTAGTGAATCGGGTGGTGCCAGATGAGGCTCTGATGACGGCCGCGTTTGAACTGGCACGCGATATTTCTAGCACTGACCCTGTTGCATTAAAGGAGATCAAGCGACTGATAGATGTAGGGTATCGGGGCACTTTAACGGATGGTTTAGCGACTGAGGGGCAAAGCTCAAAAGACTGGGCCGCAAAAATGGATGCCAAAGACATGGCGGAAAAAAGAAAACAAGTGCAAGCTCGAGGGCGCAAACAGTAGAACCAACCACCTATTTTTTTCTCTATATTAGCCTATTCAAAACCCAACGTATTTTTTTTGGGATTATTTCCCCATTGTTCAGCAACCTCATATCACCAAAAATTAAATAATCCTGTGCTGAAAAGTTTCAGTCAGTTTGATTAATTACCTATATTCTGGAGAAACTAACTATGAAAGGTATGGTTTTCACTGAGTTCTTGGAAATGGTTGAGGACTCGTTTGGTTGGGAAGTGGCTGAAGATATTGTTGAAGAGAGTGATTTACCCTCTGGTGGAGCTTACACGGCCGTTGGAACCTACAGCCATACTGAAATGGTATCGATGGTTGTTAAGCTGAGCGAAAAAACAGGCGTTGCAATTCCTGATTTACTCAAGGCTTATGGAAAACATCTTTTCGGCCGATTTAACTCGCTCTATGGCTCTTTTTTCGAAAATGTGTCCGGGACCTTTGATTTTTTAAGCAGTATTGATCAATACATTCATGTCGAGGTGCGCAAGCTTTATCCTGAAGCAGAGTTGCCAAAATTCGATTATGAGTACCCCAATGAGCACACTTTGGTGATGATTTATTCGTCAAAACGACCATTTGCAGATTTTGCAGAAGGGCTTTTGATGGGTTGTGTAGAACATTTTGGCGAAAAGATCACAATCGACAGAGAAGATCTAAACGCGGCCGATGGAACTGATGCCAAGTTCACATTAGTAAGAGAAACAGAGGCAGTTGCCGCTGATTAATTTATATTTTCTTATCATCGATCTTTGCACCTTATGCATGACCATCAGAGTGACGACAAATTAAAAAAGAGGCTTGAGCGTCTACGAAAAGCTAGAAAAGAAGCAGAACAACTGCTTGAGCAAAAAAGCCTTGAACTTTTCCACGTAAATCAAGATCTTGAAAAAACGATGGAGGAGCTTGAGCAACGCGTTTTAGAACGAACCGCAGAGCTTGAGAATATTGTCGTTAAAGTCAACAAAAAGAGTAAAGAGCTGGCTATGATGAATACGGTTATCTCATCTGTGACAGCGGCCGAAGATTTGGACGCTTGTTTAGAGGTGATCGTTGACACACTTCTGCGTCTAGAAAGCGTTGGGAAGGTTGGCATCGCCCTGCTCAATGAGTCTAGAGAATCGATGATTGTGGTCCATGAAAAATTTGAGGACTTTAGCTCGACTGAGACGGTTGGAGAGGAGATTCCACTAAAGGGGAATGTTGAGACAAAACTCGTTCTTGATAGCAAAAAGCGCTTACTAATTACCGATATTCAAAAATCAGATGAAGGGGTGGCAATCAATCGCATGTTGCAAGAGCAAGGGATTTTCTCCCTTGCTATTTTGCCAATTGTCGTCAACGAAAACGTCATTGGGACAGTTGGTGTTGCGATAATGGAGGAGGCGATAGAGCTTCCTGAAGACCAACTCGATTTTATGGAATCGGTTGTGATCCAAGCTTCTGGGGCAATCCAAAATCATCTTCTGCTTGAAGAACAACAAAAAACCTTGGAAGAGGTTGAAGCCAAAAAAGCACAGCTCGAGATGGCCAATCGTGTTGTCGAAAATAGCCCCGTGATTTTGATTAAATGGCGGCCGGATGATGGCTGGCCAATTGAATATGTCTCGCAGAATATTTCCAAATTCGGTTACAACCCAAGCCATTTCCTCGATGGAAAAGTCTCTTATTACAACCTGATCCACCCAGATGATTTGCCAAGGCTGAACAAGATCGCAAACCAAGCGGTTGAAAATGGGGCCGAAGAATTTAAAGTTGAATTTAGAATGTTTGGGGTCGATGGGACAATGTATTGGATCGAAGATCGGGTTCGTATTTTCCGTTCGGACGATGAGGAAGTTCCAACATTTGAAAGCACGGTTATTGACATCACCGATCGACGTGAAGTGGAAAAAGCGGCTCTTTTATCACAGTTCACGATCAATAACACTCCCCATCTTATTTTTTGGGTAGATGGTCAGGCCAATTTCTCTGATGTCAACCAGACAGTGTGTGATTATTTAGGCTATTCAAAAGAAGAGATGCTCACGATGAGTGTCTATGATATTGATCCTGAGTTCAACAAAGAAAAATTTGAGATCCTTTGGTCAAATATCCAGAAACATAAATTCTTAAATATACAGTCAGCATTAACAACAAAGGATGGCAGGCAATTTCCTACAGAACTAACACTGAGCTTGCTCAACTATGGAGGGCAAGAGTTAATTGTTGCTTATGTCCAAGATATCAGTGAAAAACTTGAAGCGGAAAAACAGCTTAAAATCGCTCAGTTCTCGATTGACAATGCGGGGGATCGCATCTACCGATTTTCAAATGATGGCTCAATCAAATATGCGAATAAATCTGCTTACGGAGAGTTGGGATACACCTACGAAGAGTCCCTTGATCTAACGATTTTTGATATCAATCAAGAAGTACGAGCAACGTGGAATGATCTTTGGGAAAATGTGAAACAAAATGGAGTTGTCTTTGATGAGGCGATTCAATATACAAAAGACGGCCGGGCGATGCCGGTTGAAGTAACGTCATCGTTCCAAGAATTTGACGGTGAAGAATATATCTTCGCTTTTGTCAGGGATATGACACAGCAACGGCTAGAGCAAGAACGAGCAAGATTAACCCAATTCTCTATCGACCATACGTCCCAAATGATTTTTTGGATTGACGAGAATGCCCGCATTTTTGACATCAACGAGACTGTATGCAATGTATTGGGGTATTCAAAAAATGAGCTTTTAAAAATGGCGGTTGGTGATATTGACCCCAGTTTTGACGGGCCCGGATTCTCAGATTTCTGGGATGAAATGCGTGGAGCAAAATACCTCACCATTGTCTCAGAACAGGTAACAAAGAGCGGCCGTCGATTTCCGACAGAGCTCAATCTAAACTTTCTAAACTACAACGGCCGCGAGTGCATGATCGCCTATGTTCAAGACATCAGTGAAAAATTGGAGGCCGAAAACCAGCTCAAAATAACCCAATTCTCAATCGAAAATGCGGGCGATCGTATTTTTAGATTAGCCAAAGATGGCTCGATTAACTGGGCAAATGCTACCGCTTGGACAGGCTTAGGCTACACAGAAGAAGAGTTCTTAGCGCTAACAATCTTTGATTTAAACCCAGAAATCAAACCTCACTGGGAAACTATTTGGGAAGAAATAAAAGCGAAGGGGTTTGTGCTTGATGAGGGGATTCAAATCCATAAAGATGGCTCAGAAGTTCCAATTGAAGTCACATCTTCCTATCAAGAATTTGATGGTGAAGAGTATATTTTCGCATTCGCGCGTGACATCACTGAGCGGTTGAAATCTCGCCAAGTGTTAATTGAGAAGCAGGAAGAAATTGAAGTCGTTTTAAATCAGATGCAAACGATTCAAGACAACATCGATTATGGAGTTATTTTCCTAAATAAAGACCTGCAATTGATTGCTACGAATCAGTCTGCAAACAATATTTTCGGCTTTACAAGCAAGTTCTTGGATGGGCTACCCCATCTAGGCGACATGATCGATTTTATTCGTCACAGGGGCTTTTATGACGTACCTGATCATGAGTGGGACGATTACCGAGGACAACGGTTGACTCTTGTAGATGAGACTGAAAACGCGAATCTAGAAGTCTTATTCGCCAACGGCCGCCACTTCTCATTCCAAGTTATAAGCCTGCCAGACGGCAATAAAATGCTCACGTATTACGATATTACTGAGCAAAAAGAGGCAAGCGAAAAACTGCTACGCCAACAGGATGAACTGGAGCAAGTACTTGATCAGCTTCAATTGATCCAAGATAACATCGACTACGGCATTTTGTTCTTTGATCCAGAACTACATGTCATTTTGGCCAACAGATCTGTACGTGAAATGTACAACCTTTCCGATGAATTTGTTGCCACTCAACCAACTCTAAATGAGTTGTTTGAATTTAATCGCTATTCACAATCTTACCGGGGAGACTTGGATGTAAATGATGATGATGCGTGGCAAAATTTTGTCTCAGACAGGGTAAACGATATTAAAGAGCTAAGTATGACGGCCGGAGAAACAATAGGGCCAGAGGGTGAGATTTTATTCGTGAAATCATACGGTCTGCCTGATGGAAGCCGGATGTTGACATACTTTGACGTAACTGATCAAAAAGAGTCTGAAAGAAAAATCAAAGAAAGTGAAGATCAGCTCAAATCTATTTTGGCCGTTTTACCTGTCCCAATCGCAATTACCGGTGACCACGACCGTCGAATTAAATTTTCGAATCAAGCCATGCGAACCTTAATGGGTTCTGGTATTGATGACCAACGTACAAACTTACTTGATAATCTATATCATCTTGAATCTGATGCTGATTTTGTAACAAGCCAAATTAAGCAAGGTGATTTTGTTGATGGGTATGAACTTGAGATTGGGCGTTTAGACAACACAACCTTTTGGGGAGAGTTGATGTTGAAAAACATCTCGTATTTTGGAGAAGACGCAACTTTGGGAAGTATCTACAACATGGATGATCGGAAGAAGATGGAGGAGACGATGCGGGAGGCCAAAGAAGCGGCCGAGGCGGCCGCGCAGGCCAAAAGCGACTTCTTGGCCAACATGAGCCACGAAATTCGAACCCCCATGAACGGCGTCATCGGCATGGCGAGCTTGTTGGTTGACACAGACTTAGATCCCGAACAGCATAGTTTTGTTGACACCATCAAAAACAGTGGCGAATCTCTCCTAAAAATTATCAACGAAATCCTTGACTTCTCAAAGATTGAATCGGGCAAAATGGAGCTTGAAGTTCAAACCTTTGATCTGCGCCGAAGCCTAGAGGAAGTGCTTGACCTGATCTCACCAAAAGCCTTTGAGAAAGGTCTGGACCTTCTGTTGGACTACGATCAAAGTGCCCCAGAGACAATTGAAGGTGATGTAACTCGACTCCGGCAGATTGTGGTGAACCTGTTGTCAAACGCCATCAAATTTACCAGCACCGGACAAGTATCGTTAAGCGTCAAAGCGATCACAACGGATCAACCGGCCACGTTGCAATTTGCTGTCAAAGATTCAGGCATTGGAATCCCGGCCGACCGGATGGATCGCTTGTTCAAATCGTTTAGCCAAGTTGATACATCTACCACCCGAAAATATGGTGGCACCGGGCTGGGCTTGGCGATCAGTAAACAATTAAGCGAACTGATGGGTGGCTCGATGTGGGTAGAGAGTGTAGACGGGGAAGGATCAACCTTCTTCTTCACAATCGAAGCCAAAACGATTATGGAAAACTCTGCTCACTTAGATTCTGATCTTATCAAAAATATGCGGGGTAAACGGGTTCTGCTTGTCAATGACAATGCCATGAGCCAGCAGATATTGGCCAAGCAATTAAACAGTTGGGGTGTTGAAGTTGAAACCGCCCCTTCCGGCCCATCTGCCTTTTTAGCCATTGCTGAAAATCCAGATTCAATTGATGCGATTTTTCTTGACTTAGATTCGCTTGAAATCCATGATACCAGTGCTGAATCGGTGCTGAATGAGCTGTTACAGACCCACAACACTCCCCCACTTGTTTTATCAGCTCCACTTATGAAAAAGCCTATTCAAGGCGAAATGACAGGTGCATCTAGATTTGTCTCGAAACCGCCTAAATTAGAAGAGCTTTTCAGCGCGCTTTCATACACATTCTCGGGCAAAGAGCACGTTTCGCGCAGATTTATAAAATCAGAAAATCCGGCCGACAAAATTGTGCTCGGCGACCGTTTTGATATCCGGATTCTGTTGGCAGAAGACAACAAAGTAAATCAAAAAGTTGCCACCAACATGTTTAAGCGATTAGGATTTTCAATTGAGATTGCTGAAAACGGTGTTGAAACGATCGACATGCTCAACCAGGCGACTGAACCATATGACATTATTTTTATGGATGTTCAGATGCCGGAAATGGACGGCATTGAAGCCACCAAACGTATCATTGAGCAATGGGGAGAGGAGCGGCCGCTGATCATCGCCATGACGGCCAATGCGATGACGGGGGACCGCGAAAAGTTTTTGGCGGCCGGAATGGACGATTACGTTAGCAAACCCGTTCGCATCGGAGACATTGAAGAAGCGATCCTGCGATCAGAAAACCTTCTGAGAAAAATTCTAGATTAAGCCCTCTTTTTTCTTTAGCCTGCATTTTTTAGCTTGTATTTCATAAAGCTGTTTGGGGAATCAGCCTCTGCATCGGACAATTGCCGTGGCGAATTGCCAGCTAATTGATAACTCGTTTTCCGTGTATGCTCATTTTTAATATCATTTTCCCGATTTTTGCGATTGCAGGGTTAGGCTACCTGTTTGGCAAGATTGGTCTTTTTAAACAACAACATGTGCAGGGGCTCTCTCAGTATGTTTTTTATGTAGCCATACCGATCCTGCTCATCCAAACCTTGTCTCAAATGAGCCTGCCAGAACAAATCAATTGGCGGTTTTTTGGATCCTACTACGGAGCGCTTCTCCTCATCTACTTAGCTGGATTTTTAGTCCAAAGGCATCTATTCGGCGGCGGCCGAGCGGATAGCGCCATTTTCGGGATGACCTCGTCCTACTCAAATTTGGTCTTGATGGGTATACCGATCATCTCGGCCGCGTTTGGTGATGAAGGGCTTGTGGTCCATTTTTTGATTATTTCAATCCACTCAGTTGTGCAATTTACCCTCACAACCATTTTGGCCGAGAGCGATACAACCGATCAAACGAGCAACCAAAATTTTCTGCGATTATCGGCCGAAAAACTGATCAAAAATCCCCTCATCCTTGCCCTTGCCACCGGATTTTTGTTCAACCTGTTGAACGTCCAGCTTCCAGAAGTCATTCTGAACACGATGGGGTTGATCCGAAGCTCAGCCTTACCGGCCGCGCTTTTTATGCTGGGGGCCTCGCTCACCCCGTACCGGGTTTCAGGGCAAATCAAACAAGCCTCAGCCCTAGTATTTCTCAAGTTAATCTTACTCCCCCTACTCGTTTACTTGTTTGCAATTCAAGTTTTTCAGCTCCCAAACCCTTGGGGAGCTGTAGCTGTAATGGCGGGCGCTCTCCCTTGCGGCGTAAACGCAGCCGTGTTTGCCAATAAATACGATGCGGCCGTTGCTCCTGTGGGATCAGCCGTTATCTTATCGAGCCTGCTTTCTGTGGGAACCATCTCGTTGCTCTTGAATCTTTTCATTTAATGAAAAATTCGAACAGAAAACGGTGATGCACTCTGCGACTGTATTCGGTATAATAAAAATTCAAACGCTCGTTTGAATTTTTGAGTTTGGGAAATTTTAAATTATGAAAGACGTTTATATTGTGGCAGGGACCCGCACCCCCATCGGCCGGTTTGGCGGTGGATTAAAAGATGTAGCACCAATTGATTTAGGCGCACACGTCATGAAAGCAACTTTGGAGCAAGCTGGAGTATCTGGCGAAGATCCAGATTTGTACATTATGGGGAACGTTTTGCGAGCCGGACACGGTCAGCTTCTGCCCCGCCAAGCGGCGATCAAAGCTGGCATTGCGGCCGACATCGACGGATACGCCGTAGACATGGTTTGCTCATCTGGCATGATGGCGGCCATGAATGCAGCCACATCGATCAAAGCGGGTGAATCAGATTTGGTTTTGGCCGGTGGAATGGAATCGATGTCTCAAGCAGGCTTTTTCCTCTCGTATCGTGCCCGCTGGGGATACAAATATTTGAGCGGCAAGCCAGAACAGCTGAAGGATATTTTGGAGTATGACGGACTGACTGACCCCATCGAACAGGACAACATGGGGAATGAGACAGACCGGCTCTCAAAAGAGTATGAGGTTCAGCGGGAAGAGGTGGATGAAGTTGCCTTTTACTCCCACAAACGGGCGGCTGAAGCCACAGATAACGGGACCTTCTCAAGCGAGATTACCCCGATTGAAGTTAAGACCCGCAAAGGGATGGTTACCATCAGTGCAGATGAAGGGATTCGGGGTGATATTTCGGCCGAAGGGCTAGCCGGTCTGCGTCCAGCATTTTCAAAAGATGGCATCCTAACAGCCGGCAATGCGAGCCAGATCAGCGACGGAGCCGCCTGCATGATGTTGGCCTCACCCGAAGCGGTTGAAAAACATGGGCTTAAACCGGTAGCTAAAATTTTGGGTAGCTCATGGTCGGCCGTTGAAAGCTGGCGCTTTGCTGAAGCACCGATTCCGGCCGTCAAGAAATTGCTTGCCAAGCACAACCTAAGCGTCGAAGATATCGATCTGTGGGAAAACAACGAAGCGTTTGCAACCAACAGCGTTTTGTTCAACAAAGTCTTCGGTATTCCCTACGACAAACTCAATATTTACGGCGGCGGTATATCCTTGGGTCACCCGATCGGTGCAACTGGAGCCCGCCTCATGATTACCCTCATCAATGGACTAACCCGCACCAACGGAAAATACGGCATCGCATCACTGTGTCACGGCGTTGGTGGTGGCACGGCCGTCCTTATCGAGAAAGTTTAAAAAGTTGCAAAATGCAAACGCCGTCTTGTCAAAATCGCCGTAGGGGCGAAGGGACCGGCGGCGATTTAAACTCCGAAACAAACCCTCTAACTTCCCGGTCCCTACGCCCCGGCATGCTAACAACTAACACATGACAAAAAAAGACGAGTGGACCAAAAACCATGTGGAGCCAACTATCAACCGTTTCCCCGAACGGAAAGATGATTTTTCAACCAGCTCCAACATCCCCATGGACCGGCTGTTTACACCGGCCGACCTGAACGGAAACTACGAACAAAATTTAGGTTTCCCCGGCGAGTATCCATTCACGCGTGGGGTTCAGCCGACCATGTACCGGAGCCGGTTTTGGACCATGCGCCAATATGCCGGTTTTAGCACGGCCAAAGAGTCAAACGAGCGCTATAAATACTTGCTTGAGCAAGGGCAGACGGGGCTGAGTGTGGCGTTCGATTTGCCAACCCAGATCGGCTATGACAGCGATGATCCGATGGCGCTGGGTGAAGTGGGGAAAGTGGGTGTCAGCATCCCCTCACTGGCCGACATGCGCATTTTATTAGATGGGATTCCGCTCGACAAAGTCAGCATCAGCATGACGATTAACGCACCGGCCGCCATTTTGTTGGCGATGGTGATCGCCGTTGGGAAAGAGCAGGGAGTTGATCCCAAACAGCTTCGAGGCACGATTCAAAACGACATCTTAAAAGAGTACATTGCTCGGGGAACATACATTTATCCGCCTAAACCATCGATGCGTTTGATCACCGACATTTTCGACTATTGCGGCCGTGAGGTCCCACGCTGGAACACGATTTCGATCAGCGGCTATCACATCCGCGAAGCCGGAAGTACGGCCGTGCAAGAAGTTGCCTTCACCCTTGCCAACGGCATCGCCTATGTCGAAACGGCGCTTAAAGCGGGGTTAGATATTGATGATTTTGCCAAGCAACTTTCGTTCTTTTTCAACGCTCACAACAACTTCTTAGAAGAGATCGCGAAGTTCAGGGCGGCGCGTCGGATGTGGGCCAAAATCATGAAAGATCGTTTTGGAGCCAAAAATCCGAAAAGCTGGAAACTCCGTTTTCATACCCAAACGGGTGGTAGCACCCTAACGGCCCAACAACCGGAAAACAACGTGGTGCGGGTAGCAATGCAGGCACTGGCGGCCGTACTAGGCGGCACGCAAAGCCTGCACACCAACGGCCGGGATGAGGCGCTTTCACTCCCCACAGAAGAAGCTGTGCAAATCGCTCTGCGTACGCAACAAATCATCGCTCATGAAAGCGGTGTAGCCGATACGGTTGATCCGCTGGCCGGTTCGTATGCCATCGAAGCGTTAACCGACCAGATCGAAGAAAAAGCGTGGGCATACATCAACACCATCGACGAGATGGGTGGCGCCATCGCGGCCGTGGAAGATGGGTATGTGGCGGAAGAAATTCATGAAGCCGCCTACCGTTTCCAACGGGAGCTAGAAGATGGCACAGAAACGGTAGTCGGTGTTAACAAGTTCACCACTGATGAGCCGATGAAAATGGAAGTCCTCAAACTTGATCCAGCGATTGAGGAGGGACAACGGCAACATTTGGCCGATTTGCGCGCTAATCGTGATAACGGCAAGGTTTCAGAGTTGCGCTCAAACCTTGCTAGGGCGGCCGCATCTGACGAGAACCTTATGCCGCTGTTTGTGACCTGTGTTGAAAATGATGTCACCCTCGGAGAGATTTGCCACACGTTACGAGACGTTTGGGGAGAATACAGACCAACTAGCTAAATCAGCCGATCAGCTTTATCAGCCAATCAGCTTACCCTGCGTACACGCTGATTGGCTGAAAGCGAAGCGGACTGATTAGCTGATCAGCTAATCATGAAAATTAACCACATCGCACTTGTTGTAAACGACATGGCTGAGGGGCACACATTTTGGCACGACGTTATGGGGCTCCCGGCCGGGAAAGCCTACCGTGAAGAGGCGCAGGGGGTTGATGTCGCCTTTTATCCGGCCGGGGAAAAGGATTCTCTTATTCCGGCCGTTGAACTAATTTCACCACTCGATGATGAGTCTGGCGTAGCCAAGTATTTAGCAAAAAAGGGGCCGGGAATGCACCATCTCTGTTTTGAGGTGGATGATATTGTGGCTACCTTGGCAGAACTTAAAGATAAAGGGATTCAGCTGATTGATGAGGAGCCGAGGCTGAACAAAAAAGGGGTTAAGGTGGCGTTTGTCCATCCCAAAAGCACGGGGGGCGTGCTGGTAGAGTTTTACGAGACCAAAGTTGGTTAAAACAAAAAGGACGGCACTTTCGTGCCGCCCAAAAATCGAAGGAGCATGCGATTAACTTAACGTCGAATGACAAGTAAACAAACCATATTTGGGCCGGTTACTGGGGCGTTACTGCCGTCATTATCGGTAATTTTGACAATGGCGGCCGTATCACTTCCTAAAGTTGCAACACTGTTGGCAGGAAGGGAAATCGTAATTGAGAAGCGTTCCTCCCCCTCGTCGTATGGGTCAGATCGTTAACGACGGATTGCAGGGAGGAAAACCTGAAACGATGTTTCGCTGGGTTCCCCGGACTCTGCGGACACTGTAATTGACACGGTTGCTGTGGGCGAGTCCACTATCCCATCGTTTATCTTAAACGTAAAACTATCTGAACCCACAAACCCTGCATCGGGTGTATAAGTTAAATTGGGGGCCGCCCCGCTCAGCGTGCCATTAAGCGGTTGGGTCAAAATGATGTAGCTAAGCGTGTCACCACTATCAGGGTCGGAACCGGTTAGCACAATCGCTTTCGTTTCCCCTCTGTTAGCACTAATTGATTGGCTATTTGCGATGGGCGCTGAATTGTTGTTGCCAACGGTGCGTTCGCGCCGACATTCACTTAAATCCTCGTTCCGATCCAAGGAATCGAGAACCACATAGTCAACAACAAGGTAACGGTGCTCAAAGTCACTATCAGACTTATTCGAAGCCCAATAATAATATGGAACCATCGAATATTTGCACTCCGGATGATCAATCCCATTTGGGAAGCCTGTCACCGAACCACCTATCTCAAAACTCTGTCCTAAAGTCGTTGTATGAGACGTTTCCCTTTCGAGCCCCCAGCTATGTTCATATCCGCCACCTGCTTGCACTTTGCCGATAAAGCCAGCTTCAGCATCTAACTCTACTCCGATGCTCGATGAGTTAGAAGACGAGTCTCCACGGCTGTTACTTGTACTATCATACTGACTTAGCTCCCATGTCAATGTCCCCTCTCCGGGGCCAACCGTCTTTTCACTTAAGATGGGTATGGCGCCGGATGTGATGTCCTCAGCACCATTCCAAGAGATGGTACCGGGAACACGCACCCATTCCCACGCCGGTGGATTAGTCTCACGATTAAACAATTCAACCTCAAAATAATCATCGTTCTTGTTTTCATCACGCACTTCCCGAGGATAACGATCTGGTTCTGTGTGGTTGGGTCCAAATATCTGCACTTCGGCTAAAGTTAGCGTTCCGGGGGCATCAAGTTGAATGCGCACATACCGGCCGTTGACCTCTTTTCCATCAACAAGCGTTTGAAGCGTTGTTTGATGCAGTGCTTCGCCAGAAAAATGGAAGCTATTAACCCGTGCATCATTCTTCAGCGTGGTTACATCTGCAGGAAGATCGGCAAAATCAGTCTCTGAAATAAACAAATAGAAATCATTCAGGCGCTTGGCACACACACCATCGTCAGGGTGCGAGTCAAAACAGTCAAGTTCGGTTCGATTCCAGATGCGCACCTTGCCAATCTCCTCCACTTGACCAAGATCGATCTGCCACCAAGGTTCGCTATCTGCATCACGTATTGTGTGCGTCATAGACTCATCCATTTGGTGACCACTTGTATTGTTATCAACGGCTCGGTCTGCGGTCCACCCATCATGTGTAGATGATTGAGACGTACTCGCCCCTTTAAATAGGGCTAAGTTAGTCCAATCTCGCACAAGGGGAACCCATTGTTCTTGGTGTTGATCGGCCAGCGGGCTATTTATCCGATCCCACGTATCTAGATTTGGTGCTTCTTCAGTTAGCTCCTGGAATTCGCACAGGCGTACAACACCATCAACTTCTTGTCCATTCTGTTTTAAACCATATTGGTAGCAGTCATACTCAGAGTTGTGAACCACCACAAAGTCTGATGTGTTGCTCCAAGCAACTCGTTGCTGTTGCCCTTGGCTGCTTGTAACCGCATCGGTCGTAGCATTTTGGCTTTGCCACCCATATCGCACTTTTAATGAGATATCAGCCACTGGTGTATCGACACCGGCCCCCACATAAACATTGCCTGAGTGGCTTGAAAAAGTGGTCATTGAATTATCGGTGCTAGCTTCTGCATTTTTCAATTCGCCAATGCTTCCGGCTGAAGGTGACGTCTCTGAGCCATCTTGTGAGTAGATGTTTTGCCAATATGGCGGAACAAAGACAGCACTTTTAACGATAGGCTCAATAACAGTGAGGCATGAGACTGTATTGGTGTCGCTGGCATCGTATTCAGCCAAGAGTGAATCGTTGTCCCAGTCTCCAATGACAATCTTTGGCTCGTTATTGGAGTTACCCAATGATTTGTCTTCTTGAGGCAAGCTGTCGAAGCTACTAAACCCATGGTTATATGAGCTTAACTGGCCGCCACCTTGATCATCCAGCTCAATATCGGTATCTGGATCAAAATCATTGGCCAGCTTGCTGCTGGTAAAATTTAACAGATGCAGATTGTCATCATTATTGCGCAACACAACTGCTATATCAGCTTGACCATCTTTGTTAAAGTCACCGGTTGCAACAGATACCGCTGGATTGGAAATATTTCCTTGCAGGTCTCCCTCGCCACTATACCAAGAAGCATGCCGTGCAAAAGTTTCGTTTTCTCTCTCTGCATCAAAAACTTCAACCGCCAAACCACCACCTTCATTTGTGGTACGTCGCTCCCCAAAGAATGTGAACACGACTTCAGCCTGCCCGTCAGAATCGACATCGGCCGCTGCCATGTCGAGATCAACAAACCCGGCCCTCTCTGCCCCATAAGTCCATTCAGTCCGTTTCGTTAAGACAATGTCACTACTGTTTGTACCATCAGCACGCTTGCCATCAAACGTGTAAAAATCTATCAGTGTGCTGTCATTTGAATCAACCGAATCCCGGCCGAGCGCGACAACAATCTCATCTTTTAGATCTCCATCGATATCTCCGACCACCAAGCGTAAGTCACGAGGTGTTCCTTGGGGATTGATCTCAACGCTACCGATCTTTTTGATTGCAAAGCGCAAGCCATCCCCCGGCTGGTGGGAAAGGTCATACTCCAACACCAAAATTTCAAGATTACCGTTGCCATTGATGTGCCCAACGACAATCTCATCATGATCATGGATACCATCGATATTACCAATTTCAAGCGCAAGGTTGGCCCCAAATTCTGGGTCGGGGGCGAATTCAGTGTCGGCCGTACGCCAATAACCAACGACTGAATTATCGCTTGTCGATAGTCCACCTGAAAAAGTTCCACTTAACTGGGTGATATGCAGCTTACCATCGCTGGCACGGCTAGCGATAACAATCTCCTCATCGCCTGGATTATTTTGTGCCAAGTCGCCAGCAGCAATATCAAAATCCGAGTGATTTAAATAAGTACTACTTGTCCCCGCCCAACTATCAGTAGTAGCGTCATTAACAAATGGTTTGCTCGGGTCTTGATTAAAAGCAAACACTTGCATCCAACCATTTACCCCCCGGTAAACCTGCACAATTTCATGATCTCCATCCACATTGAGATCAGCAGCAGTGAGTGCTCCTGAATCAAGGAGGTCTTTACGAATGTACCCAGAGTCTAAAGTGGTTTTTGCGTTTGTGGGTCGATCAAACTTAAGCAGATCAAGAGCTGGCCCCACGATGCCATGTTCATATGGATAAGATATGAATACCTCTTTTTCTCCACCCAGTTCGATAACACCAGTAAACGGGTTGGCGGTGCAGTCTAAGGCGTTATCAGCCGCAATGTCAACCATGTGTAGACTGTTGTCACGAATAACAGTTGTCCCATTATCAACTTGGGTATCGGATACAGCACCCGTTTGAGCCGGCTGCCCAGCCGAAAGTGCTAGGGCCATCAAACAAACGATGGCAGTAAAAACAAGTTTATATAAAGCTTTGTTGTGCATTGATTTCCTCGGGGCTCCAAAAAGGCGAATTTGACCGATCTCATTCGGCCGACTCTATCAATTTAACAAATTGGTCGATCCCAAATGTCCTAATTTGTCCTAAAAATGTCCTGAATCCGGTTGGAACAGCCTAGTTTCAAAGACGATCCCCCTATTTTTCGGTATGATTGGACTCATGATCAGCGGCCGATTCTTCATCCTAAAAGAAGTCAAACATGCGACATGGCTACAAGTCGGCCGATTGGTTTGGCTCGGCATTGCGTCACTGATGGTCGTTCTGCTCTTTCTGGCCATCGGCCCTCGCTATCAAAATATGATGGCCCCCTATGCGGGCGAAACGTTTGATTTTTTTCGGGCTTCTATCCCCAGTTTCATCGAAATTGGAATATCACAACAGAGTCTGGCCCTCTTCACTGTTTTCACCGAAGGAGCGCAGCTAGCCTTCTTTATCGGCCTTGGTTGGCTCATGTTCCGCAAATTACCCAACCAAATTTTCCCCCTATTTACCTCTGTGGTATTTATGGGGTACGCCGCCGGGAGCACTTATCTACTTAATCCGTTAGCAGACATCCACCCTGCCTTTGGTGTCATTGAAAACTTGATCCAAACGGTCACGATCATTAGCCTCCCCTTCTTCTTTTTTCTCTTTCCCAACGGCAAATTTGCACCATCTTGGTCGGTTTACTTCGCTATTGGCTGGGGAATCTTAACTGTTTCATGGTTCATCTTCCCCAATATGGTTGGCAACATGCTGTATGAGGATGTTGCGTGGCGCACCCCGGTATTATCGTTAGTCATCATCGCCATCATGTTTCAGTCAGGCCTCGCGGCTCAGCTCTATCGCTACTTCAAAGTTTCAACCCATGAAGAAAAGCTACAGACAAAATGGGTCGTTTTGGGCATCTTCTTCTTTTGCACTTGCTCTGGCATCCGGTTCGCTATCAGCCCCTCAATCGAAGGCGTTCCGCAATTGTGGGAGCTGTCACTTTCATGGATCACATCATACGCGACATTGCTCATGCCGATCGCCATCACCTTTGCGCTCTTCCGCTACCGTTTATGGCAAATCGATCGAATTCTCTCCCACACGTTGGTTTACACCATCCTTATTTTGATCCTGCTCGTAATTTACCTGTTGGTGATTATTGGGTTTCAATACTTTCTAGGAACAGGCAATATCGCCATCAACTTTGCGGTTACAATTTTGGTTGCCCTCCTCTTCCAACCCCTCTACCAGCGTATTGATCAAGCGATTAATCAGTTTTTCTTTGGAGAACGTAATAACCCAATCAAAGTTTTAGGGCAGATCGGAGATAGGCTAGAAAAGGCTCTTTCTCCAGCCGATGTGTTACCTGCCATCGTCGATACAATCTACTCCACCCTTCGGGTCCCCTATGTTGCCATCACAGTTAAACAGAAAAACCATTATCGGGTTCAAGAAGAAAAAGGAAAGTTAGAAGAGACAACGACCGACGATTTGCTCCGGCTCCGACTTAATTACCAGGGGGAAGAGGTTGGGCAGCTTTGGGTTTCCCCTCGCACCTCAGCCGATCCATTTAATCAGCAGGATGAGCAGTTGCTCAACACCATCGCTTCCCAAGCGGGAACGGCCGTACATGCGGTTCAGTTAACCGACGCACTGCAAGATTCGCGCCAGCGGATTGTGACGACGCGAGAAGAAGAGCGTAAGCGGCTCCAGCGAGACTTGCACGACGGGCTAGGCCCTGCACTGGCAGCCCAGATTTTCCGTTTGGGTGCGGCTCGTGGCCTGCTCGAAACCAATCCACAAGCGGCCGACAATTTGCTTGGTGATCTTGAAAAAGGGTTGGAAGCCACAATGAATGACATTCGCCGATTGGTTTATGGCCTTCGGCCGCTGGCCCTTGACCAACTCGGCCTCATCGGGGCGATCCAAAGCTTTGTTGACCAAAATAAATCAACTATACCGATAGAGCTTGAATTACCCGACCAACTTCCGCACATCAACGCAGCCACAGAAGTTGCAGCGTACCGCATCGTACAAACGGCCGTGGACAACGTGATCAAACACGCCGAAGCGACACAAGGTAAGGTCACGCTTATAACGGGTAAAAATCTATTAATAAAAATCGATGACGATGGAATTGGGGTCGATAACCAACAACAGTTGGGCGTTGGCCTCACCTCGATTCGAGAGCGAGCCGAAGAGCTGGGTGGTGAGCTTCGTGTGATCGCTTTACGGCCGACTGGCACCTCGATTCGTGTGAACCTGCCCTTACCACAGCAACTAGAAACAAGAGAACAAAAGCATGTCTGATCTAATCAAAGTCTTTTTTGTCGATGACCATCAAATTTTTCGGGATGGGTTGCGCATTCTGCTCGAAGCCACACCAGATTTTGAAGTTGTTGGCGAGGCGGAAAACGGAGCAGAGATTTTAGCCAAGATGGCAGAGTTACGGCCGGATGTTTTGCTCATGGACATCCAAATGCCAGGTGAAAACGGGATCGAGCTCACCCGCCAAGTCAAGCAAGCTTACCCCAAAATCGCTATTCTCATGCTGACCATGTTCGAGGATGATCAGTCTGTTTTTAACTCGATGCAGGCGGGAGCTTGTGGGTACGTGCTCAAGGGGATTAATCATAGAGAAATGCTCTCAACGATTCGCACGGTTGCCAACGGAGGGACTGTGTTTGGACCGGGCATCGCTTCTCGCATCATGGGATATTTTCAACAGATGAATGGCTCTTCCGACTCACAAACGGCCGACAACGATAAATCTCGATTAAGCGGCCGGGAGCAAGAAGTTTTAACAAAAATCGAAGCGGGGCTGGACAATACTCAAATTGCGGAAACACTATTTCTCAGCGAAAAAACGGTACGCAATTACGTGTCCCAAATCTTAAAAAAGCTAGAAGTTTCTTCCCGGCACGAAGTTATACAAAAAAAGAAAATCGATTAAGCCAACAGCCCTTTTTCAAACACCTGCATAAACTTCCCGGCCGCGTCCTTTGGCGACTCCCTCCCCTCAACCAAATACCAATAAGCTGTTTCATTCAGCGTCGCCATCAAAGACGAAGCCAAATATTTCGGCTCCACAACCCCAATCGAGCCATCTTCAATTCCCCGTTGAATGATGGCTTGCAGACCTACATAGACTTCGCGTGATAGTGCATGGTATGGTGCCCGGAATTTATCTTCCGGGGCATTGATCCGCATCAAGATCAGGCAGATGCCAAAGTCGTCGGTCACTAACTCCCCATATTTCAACACAAAATGACGCAGCTGCTCAAGTCCGCTCGCCCCAAGCTCGGCCGAGGATTTGATCAGCTCTCGAAACTGTTCAATTGCAATCGCCAGAATCCCATCTAAAATGTCATCTTTGTTTTTGACGTAGTAGTAGAGCGTGGGCTTGGTGACATTCAGCTCTTTTGCCAAAGATGCCAACGTTGTTTTGTAGTATCCCTGCGTATTAAACGCCCGCGCCGCGACACGCAAAATAGACATCCGCTTTTGCCGATGCTGTTCTTTTT
>JAHDGV010001020.1 GCA_020631655.1 Chloroflexota bacterium
GAGTTTGTCAATCGGCCGGATGATTTTTACAAAGGTGAGACAGAGCTTTTTATCCGGCCAGATAGTCCGCTAAAACCATTTTCCGGCCGAGTGATTCACAGAGACAACGTCAGCCTGCGTGCCTTAGACCACGGCTTCTACTACGATGAGTTAGACCTCCCCATCATCCTGACCCCGATCCGACAGGTTGGGCAAGAGTGGCGCTTTGTCATGCACGGTCACTCCGTTATAACCGGCAGTGGCTATGTTGCCGACGGCCGGAGCGGCACCGTTGAGATCACAAACGGGCCAGCTTGGGATCTCGCGCAATCGATAGCGAGGTCACTAGAGCCGCCTGATCCCCTTTACGTTTTAGATATAGCTGAAAGCGACGGCCAGTTATGGATGATGGAGCTCAATCCGTTTAGTGGAGCTGATCTGTATGCTTGCAATGTTGACCGAATAGTTGAAGCGGTTGCTCAAATCGCATCCAGTTAGGACAATGTGGCATGAAAAGCCACATCGCTCAATTTTTAGATAACAATCTATCAGCTACAAATTGGGAGCTAGTGCCCACGCAAGGGACAGGGCAAGAAAGCTATTTCGGCACCGGAAATGGACATTCGATATTTATAAAACTTGATTGCCACATTGATCGATATCAGACGATGGCGGCCGATGGTCTGACTCCCGCTCTGCTCGCCTCTGGAACGTTGCCCAACGGCCGGACAATCCTCATCCAAGAAAAAATCAACGGCCGCACACCCAACCGACAAGACTTCCAAACCCATCTGCCAGCATTTGCCCATGTGTTAGGACAAACGCACCAACATGCAGAGCTACGAGACGAACTACAGCCTGCTCTTTCAGAATCGTATCAAGACATGGCCCAATTAGCGTTTGAAAAACTGCTTCACAAATGGACCGTTTACCGGAAATGTGTGCCAGATTTGGCACAACCCATCGATCAAAAACTGGAGCAAATTAAACGAGAGATTTTGGCCCTTTCAGGCGGTGGCACCATTGTTAGCCACAATGACATTTGCAACGCAAATTGGCTCATCACTCCAGATAAAAAAGTTTATCTGATCGACCTCGATTCGATGAGCATGGACGATCCGGCCGTTGATTTGGGGGCGCTTTTATGGTGGTATTATCCACCTGACATGCGTGAACGCTTTTGTGATTTGGCTGGATACGAGCTGGATGATCAATTACAGACCGGGATGCGGGTGCGTATGGCCATGCACTGCTTAAATATTTTATTGCC
>JAHDGV010000255.1 GCA_020631655.1 Chloroflexota bacterium
CGCTACCCTTCCGGGGCCAAAACAAAATTCCTAAAGCAAACCTCACTCCCATCGGGCCCGCTAAGGTGAACCAAAAAAGCCTCTTCAGCCAAGTCCGCTTTTGCCATAAAACGATACTCCACAGTCTGCTCTCCCTCACTCAATGTCCAGACCTCATTCACCGCATCCCCAATAATCACATTCACATCAATAGCATCGGCCGCTGATGCGTTTGCCTCAAATGAGATCAGATACTCTTGACCCGTTGTCAGAGCTATCGGCTCTTGATAGAAATTAATTTGTCCTAAATGGTCAACATATTTTTCAATAGCAAAACAAACTGAACTGTTATCGAAGTGCAAAGTGTAGACCGGCTCTTGAAACGGGTGGAATCCCCAACTCTCAAACCAGCCACCGTGGATCGCTTCATTGTTAAGCATGTTATCGGCAACCGGCTCTGAATCTACCACTGGCTCAACTTCAAACGTTCCAATTTCTTCAAGGACGAGATTATCAAAGCACAATTCTCCCGGCGCTTGCCCACCCAATAGCAGGCTAACACTGGCGGTTGGATCAGACACATGCTGGTTAAACTCGATTTCGATTGTTTGCGTCCCGATCTTAATCTCTTGAACACTAAACATGTACCATTTAAAAAGGTCTGTATGAGCCAGCAGAACGGTGATATTTCGATCAACCGAACTGGTAACATCCATTGTGAGCCGATAGCGGGTGTTGGCATCCACAGGGATTTCTTCTCGCCAAAGTCGCATCGCCCAAAGATACCCACCACCTTCAGCAATGTCGGTGCATAACGCTTCAGTTTCGGCCGAAATCATCTGCATATTTTCTTCCGCCTCAAACGATTGCCAATCCTCATTCCCATTTGCAAAATCTGAGATCACCATCTGGCGGGCCACCAAGCTTTCTTGAGGTTCTTCATCCTGAGTTATCTCTTCAGTTGGCTCTGCTTCAACCTCAGTCTCAACAACATCGGCGCCCTGCTCTGGCTCAACTTCAGCCACTGCAACCGGTTCAACCTTTGCAGTTTCTTCCCGAAGCGCAGTGATCGCATCAGGTTCAACCGGTCGGCTGGTGAGCAAAAAGTAAATCACCCCCAACAGAATGATCACAATTGCCAGCAAGCTAGACCACATCGCAAACTGAGGCATCGTCAAGCCGACAGGCTGGTCTTCAGTCAGTGTTTCGGTCAGCACTTGGCCGAAACTGCGCGATTCTGACTCGGCCGGGTCTTTAAAAATGATTTCAACTTCTTTTTCAGTCAGCGGGGACTGGTCGGCTTGCCCCAACCATTCATTGGCTTCTTCAAGGGATTCGATGCCGCCCAGCCGGACCAGCATCAAAACAAGCGTCACAAACCTGCTTCTGTAGCGTGGTACTCGTTTACCCGTCTCGTATCGGCTAAGTTCCGAATTAGAGAGGATCACATTTTCGATATTGTTTTCTTTTAACTGAGTTTGTAATCCCTCATCAAACTGCATGACCATGTCCGAAATCGCATCAGAAAATTCATTCTGAGATAGACCGGTACGTAATCTGAATTTTTTTAATTGTTTTCCCCATTCTTGCGTCATTGATAATCCTCCCAAGGAAGTGGTTTACCCATCTTTCCAAGAAATGTAATGCGCATAGGCGTGTTGGTGTGTTTGATTTTGGACTGAAGAAAAGTCTGGCTTAGTGATGACTTCAGTATAAAAGGAACTGGTCTGTTCCTAGATAGGTTCCAAGTTTCGCTTGACTTAAAAAGCCGCAAGCGAAGATTTGGCTTGTGAAAAAACGACTTTCAGCAAGATTTTAGCGGAAAGAATCGGGTATCTCTACTCATTTTTTATCAAAGCTTATCTAAATTGCTCGTTTGGCAATTTATTTGCCGTTCGTTTTCCGCTCATTTTCCAAAATTCGCCACGACCGTCATTGATGATTTCCGCTCGATATTGCTTAAATTTCAAAGTCTCACATCGAACAGGGAATTATGATCAATTTAATCCGAACACATTTCACAAAAAATTATCGACAAAAAGCAGAAATTCTGAAGCTAACCGCGCACATCGGTTGTTTGCTCCCGGTCTCATTTTTTATCGGCCGTGAACTGGCCCGATGGCACGGCCAGCAGAATCTCGCGGCCGTTTCATTGTCATACACCGGCTACGTGGCTGTGTGGCTCCTACTCATCTCATTGATGCTTACCCCGCTAAACATCTTGTTTGGTTGGAAAAAACTGCTCCCGTTGCGTAAGCCAATCGGCCTCTACGCATTTGTGTATTCTGGCCTCCATCTATTGCTTCACTGGGGAGGCGAGATGGGTTGGAACAGTCAAAAGCTTTGGCTCGATATTCAGACCCGCCCGGCCGCACTGTTGGGTGCTGTTAGCCTGTTCATCCTGCTGATTCTGGCTCTGACTTCATTCCCTGCGATGATGCGCCTTTTAGGGAAAGGGTGGAAAAAACTGCATCGTACTGTTTATTTTGCGGCGATTTTAGCCGTTGGTCATTGGATATTGGTGTCACAACTGCTGACCCCCGTGCCGGTTCTAGCACTCATATTGCTGAGCCTGCTTTTATTGATTCGGGCCAACCGTATTAAAAGTTGGCTGGTTGGGTACCGCAAAAATAGAAAAACGGCCGCTCTGCAAGAAGACTCACCCGTTGTTTTTTAGCAGATGGGTAAAATTCCGGCCGATCTCGTCTTGCAATTCTAACTCGTTGCACTCACGAACCTCGGCCAAGGCCGAGACAACAGTCGAAATATCGTTAGGAAAAGCCCGCTCCCCATTCAGCCATTCCAAGCCGCCCGGCCCGTCAGTTTCTGTCAGCAGTCTGTCGGCCGGGCACCGTTTGGCACAGGCTTGAATTTGCTCGTTAAAGGGTAGCTCCACCCCAAATGTGAAATAACAGCCATACGCCACATACGCATCAAATGTGGCCACATCCCCCGAATACCAGTGGACAACGGCCCGTTCAACCTTAAACGCTTTTAGCTTTTCAAGGATCAGGCTTTCCGCCCCCTTGGTGTGCAGATTGACCACCTTGCTTTGCTCGGCCGCCTTTTGTAAAAAGTAGTCCAGCACTATTTCTTGTTTCGGCCAGCGCTCCTGCTCTTCAACCCAGTGGAAATCGAGCCCGATTTCACCGATGTGTTGGGATACGGCCGTAGGCTCATCCAATTCGTCTAAACGATCTGAATACAAGTGGGCGTTCCATGGATGAATGCCAAATGTGGGCAAAATGTTCGGCCGATTATGTGCAATCTGTCGGGTCAGCTCCCACGACTCTAAATCCATTGAGACGGCCCACGTGCGGCACGGCACCTGCTCAATTTGGGCCAGCACCACCGGCAACTCTTCGGCCGTGTAATGGTCAAGATGGGTATGTGCGTCAACTAGCAAACCAACCAACTAACAAACAAACTAGCCTATTGTTGCAACACATCAACCACACCCACCAAATGGGTCACCCGATCAGATAGCAGATTCACAATCAGCCGGTGAATGGTCGAAGCTACGTCTGGGTGCTCTTTTTCGATCTTGGCGAGGTTATCTTTGGTTAGCCGATACACAACTGAGTTCCCTTGGCTAACCACGGCGGCCGTGCGGCTTTGGTTCAGGTAAAAGCCCAGCTCACCTACAGACCGTCCCATGCTCATCGTTTCTAAACGGATAATTTTGCCATCATCCCGTTCTAGCTGGGCCGTTACCGTCCCTTCTTTCACAAAGAACATATCGGTTGCGGCATCACCCGCGTGCATCAGATATTCCCCATCTTTAAGCTCTTTAACCTCAAGCAATTCTAAAAGCTCATCGATATTTGTGGCGTTTGGTAGCGCCTGTTTCACTTGCTCTTTGAACGATGGAACCGGGGTTGTTGGGTCGTATCCTGCCCGGACGAGTTGAGCGTCTTCGGCCACTTGCAGGGCAAGGTCAACGTTTTTGAAAATTTCAATTTCCTCAACCAATTCAGAAGACAATTCCTGCTCGATCATTTTTTGATCGTTGGGCAACAAATCACACAAAAACAGCTCGATTTCACGTGCGGCTAAATACTGTTGCATCTTCGAGAAGCTGAGCAGGGCGGTTGAATCAATCCCGGAAACCCGATCAAAATCGAGAATCAGATATCTGATTTCTTGCTCATTGGCCAGCTCCCTAACGGTGTCTAACAGCCGGTTGGCCGAGCCAAAAAAGATGTAGCCCTGCAGCTGTAAAATCTGAACTTCTTCACCAACTGAGCGCAAATAGTCCCGCTGTTGTGCCACCCGAGTGACCCGGCTTTGTTGAAAAAGCCCTGACATCACATAGCGCAAAACATCGATTTGGCTGTAGTTGACCACAAACAGAATAACGGCCAAGATTAGCCCAACCGCAACCCCTTCCAACAGGCCGAAAAATGCGATCACGGCCAAAATCAAAAGCACAATTGCATATTCTAAACGGGGGAGACGACGGGCCGGTTCAATCACCCACTCGGCCAAAAAGATGATACCGATGTAAGCGACGGTGGCGCCCATCACAAACCGTGGCAGATATGTGAACAGCTGGGTGGCATAAAATAGAAGGATGCCGGTGACGATGGGTGCGATAAACCCTGATAGGGGATGTTCTTTTTTATCTTTAGCATTGAGCGAAGACCAAGCGGGTGTAATGTACGAGGGCCAGCCTCCAACCAATCCCCCTAGAACATTGGCAATGCCGTGGGTGCGTAAATCTTTATTCGGGTCAAAGTCTGCATTGATGGCTAGCTCAAAGCCGCTGTTGTTCAGCAACATGGCGATGGCAGATGCCACGGCCAAAATCGCAATACTCCCGGATTCGGCCAAAATCAGATTCCACTGCACATTGGCAAAATCTGCCAAATTAGGCAACTGCGGCTGATACCCATCTGGTAGTGCGCCAACGAGCCAACCGGCCTGCGTAAGCTCAGCAATCGACAGACCCATGACGCTGGTGATGATGTAAAACACAACGGTTGAGAGGAGCAACACGGCCGGTAACAAAATCGGCCGATCTGAATAGCGCCCTGCAAAATAGACTAGGAGTGCAACAACAACGGCTGGCACCCAGAATATGATCGATTCCGGCCGTAAAATGTCGGCCGTTCGACCTGATTCTAGCGAGCTGGCCATGCCACCCACCAAAAGTAGCCAGCCAGTGCCACCTAAAAATCCAGCCATTACCGGAAACGGCAAAAAGCGAACTAAGTTGCCCAGCTTGAACCAGCCCAGAAAGGTCATAAACAGCCCAAATGCAATTGATCCCAGACCAATGGTTACGATTATGGTGATAAACAGATCGTCGGGCGCAATAGATGAGGATGCGGCGGCCGCGAGTCGGCTGGTTGTCACAACCAAGATCGCCACCGGCACGTCTTGAGGCATGCTAATTGATCCGCGCCAAGAGCTTCTAAACGCAATAATTGTGGATGAGATGATGACGCCGACAAACATAAACACGCTCGCCCGGCCGACAAACACAGACAATGGCCCCGCAAAAATCAGAGACAGTAATGAGATCCACCATAAGACTTCTAAAAAGCCAATGGTAGCCCCATTCATCACAGCAACTCCGCTTCTTCTGAACCAGCTTTCCGGTTCACCCTGCATAGTTTCGCTCACACCTTCTTGGACCATTTTTCTTTCCCCTTCGCGTAACAGTTTGATCCTAGTCTCCACTTGAATCAGGGGAGATTAGCTTACTTTTTAAAAAGGGGCATATCAAATTGCTGGATTAATTTGCACTTCTCCCTATTTTGACCGGTATTTTCGCTGTAAAATCTAATTTTTGATGTTCCAAAAGAGATTAACCAGACGGGAATTTGTCCGTTTTTCAGCGGCCGCCTCGGCCGCAATACTTATGACCAATTGCACAAACACACAATCAGATCTAAACGTTTTAGTTATTGGCGCGGGGATGGCCGGATTAGCCGCCGCGAGAACTCTGCAAGAGAGCGGGGCAACCGTGACAGTGCTTGAAGGGCGTGACCGAGTCGGCGGCCGAGTGCATACAAGCCACATGTGGGCCGATGCCCCCATGGATTTGGGGGCGTCTTGGATTCACGGAATTCGTCAAAATCCAATCACCGATTTGGCCGATCAAATCAATGCGCCTCGGCTGGAAACTGATTATGATGATGGCATACTTTATGGGCCAGATGGGGGACGACTACCCGATCGAGAGTGGGGGAAGTATGAACTGTTCGAGGCTCAAATTGAGCAGGCATTGGAACAGGCGGCCCAGCTCGATATGGATATTTCGATTGAGCAGGCGATTAACCAGTTTTTACAGCCGGGGAACCTTTCGGCCGACGAGAAAATGCATTTGGCCTTGGTCCTAAACTCGGCCCTCGAGCAAGAATGGTCCGGCAGTATCAGCCAGCTCTCGGCCCAAAATACACCAAATGATGGGACCGGTTATGGTGGCCCAGATGTGATTTTCCCTGAAGGATACAGCGCCATCCCCGAATTTTTGGCAGATGGGCTAAACATTCGTTTGAACGAAACGGTGACAAAAATCAGTCATGATGCGGCCGGTGTCACCGTTACAACCCAGCAAGGCAGCTACAGGGCTGATAAAGCCATCATCACCCTGCCGTTGGGGGTGTTAAAAAAAGGATTGGTTGAATTTGAGCCACCATTGCCCGCAGAAAAACGAACCGTGATCGATCAAATGGGGGTTGGGGTGCTCAACAAGGTCTACTTGCGCTTTGCAGAGCCGTTTTGGAACAAACGGCCGGAGTGGTTTTCAAAACTGTCTGAAGAACGGGGGGAATGGTCTCAGTGGTTTAATTTGTATCCGTACATTCAAAAACCGATTATTTTGGCTTTTAACGCGGCCGATTTTGGGACCGAGCTTGAGACATTCTCTGATGAGAAAATCGTAGCTGATGCGATGGAGGTGTTGCGCGCCATGTTTTCGGCCGATGCACCCGAGCCTGAATCGTTCCAGATTACCCGCTGGATCGCTGATCCGTTTGCGCATGGATCCTACTCATTCCCGGCCGTGGGGGCTCCCGCAAACGCGCGTAAAATTTTGGCACAAGCGGTAGAAAACCGGCTGTTTTTTGCGGGCGAAGCAACCAATTCAGACTATCCGGCTACGGTGCATGGGGCCTATCTTTCTGGCACTCGAGAGGCTGAAAAAGTGCTGGCTTTGTAGCCGTTTTAGTTTGATTAGAAACGCCGTTTGGGACTTGTAGGGAAATGTTCAGATTTCATAAACTTAGCTGTAAGATTTAAAGTGTAACATAGATTACAGTTGTGTTGTCGTTGCGTAAATAGGCATCAATAGCACTCCTTTCACTGTTGTGTTAATCACAAAATTTGATTAAAATATAAATTAACACATTCGAAGTAAAAAAGTTTCACTTCAATTTGTCATATAAGCTATAGAGCGTAGCTTTGAATAGGTAGATAATAAAACAACTACCACAAAACTCTTTAATAAGCAGGGATTAGATCATGAGCGAAATTATCTTAGGCGGAACACTTCTAGCAGTTATTTCAACACCGATTTTTATTTCTTTGTGGCGCGAGGCGCAACGCAAAAAAGAGGAATCACTGAAAAGAGCGAAAGTAGTGGCTCGCCGCCGTCAATATCACCAGTAAGACCTAATCTAGCTAACCCCACATGCCGGAACTAGACCGGCCCCATACTTTTGAACAAAGCACCCGTAATGGGTGTTTTTTGTTTTTAGG
>JAHDGV010000256.1 GCA_020631655.1 Chloroflexota bacterium
GGCCGGGCCGTATTGTCTGTGAATGATTCTTCGTGGGAGTCGACTTGGAGCGCCACATTAATGAAATACTCTTTCCACCAGTCAAAGGTGTCAAAAACATCTTCGTGACTGCTTCCAATTTCATATTCTTGCCCGTTAAAGACCATTTTGCGGTACCAGTGATCATCTTCGTCCAGCTCGTGAACAATTTGGATATGATGCCATTCGTGATCGGGGAAGCAAAAATTAACGTTCGGCCGTACCTTTTCCCAGTTGGGAGTATTGTCGGTCCAGTAATACACATCATGCTGATTGGCCTGCCACAGTAGGGCATAACCGTAGTTTTGGTCGCGTGGAGCCAAGGTGTATTGGGTATAAAACTCAAGACCTTGGGTGTCATGATTACGCGAGTCTAGACAGTCGATGTTTCCGTCCACGTAAAACGCCATGTCAAGCACAATCGTGTCTACCCCATCAAACGGCCACGGCTCGTTTGGCCCTTGGCGGGCCACGGTAAAGGCACAAAAGATGTTATTGGGGAAGATACCGCCGGTGATCTCACACTTAAAGGCGTTGCCGTCAAGCGAAGGAGTGTCTACAAACCCGATATCCCAAGTAATGTCGTCACCGTCAGGATTTTCTTCGATGATGTCTTCCCAGACCCGCCAGCCTACTTTTTCTTGGCCGTATTGGTTAATGCCAACACCGCTTAGCTGGTCGTTGTCGATGTCTAGGAATTCAAATACAACGGCTCCGTCAATCTCGTTTTCTTGCACGCCAAATTCTGGCAGAGTGGTTAAAACCGCATTTTCATAGGCAGAAACCTGAATGTTGTCGATGGCCCAGAAATGATCGCTTCGGGCTTCGCTCAGGGTCCAAAATAGGCGCATGGTTTCTGTTCCGGCCGGGATTGCGATCTCTAAATTGATTTCTTGATTCAGCTGAGAACCGTCGTCGGCCGTGTTGGTGCTATTGAACTCTTGTAGCTTAACAATGTCACCCTCATCGTATTGAACACCAATGATGGCTCGTTGTTCACCGCCCGGGCGCAGATGGGAATCGAACTGCAGACGGAAGCCAGACAGCCCGCTCACATCGAGCAGGGGAGAACTGAGCGAGCTGTTAAATTCACTTGTCTCAGCCGGATTGCCGTTGTCAGACCAACTGCCGGGGTCAGCTACGGCAAACACGCCGCTGTCGTTTAGATAGCTGATGTGGTTGTCAGAGTCGGTCGTTTTCCAGAAGGCGGGAGAAACCATCGACCACCCTTGGTATTCAGCGGTCCCTTGTCCCATTGATCCATCGTTTTCACGGTTCCAATTGGGAGGTGTGAAGTGGCTCCAGCCCAACGTGGCGGCTGAAATAGTCTCAGATACGGCCGGAGAAAAGGTCGTTGATAAAGATTCAAAGTCTTGCGTGTATGGAAGGGGCTCTACAAATGCACCGTTGTCACAGGCGGCACCGTTTAGCCTAAATTCGGCCGGAACCCCGTTCCCACTGCTGTAAGCGTACTCAAACGAAACATCGGTGATGCTACTTCCGTCGGGGATTAAGCCGTTTAGCGTATCGTTCGAAACAGACACACCGGCTCCGTTTTGGCTCCAGACCCCGTTGCTTAAGCTCGTAATCGCTTGATCGTTCGGGAAATCCCAAGTCAGGGTCCAACCGTTGATGTCTGACCCACTGGCATTGTGAATAACCAAATCGACCCGGCCGCTGACACCTAGATCTGTGGCGATGGTGTAGTCGACGGCGCACTGGGCGGCCAGCACAATCGAATCTTCTGGCGGCGTGGCGGGCAAGGTCTCTTGCGCGGCGGCCGATGAAAAGGATAGAAGGAATAGGATTGCGCTTACTCCCAAAACGAAGGCAAGCTGTTTGATTGATCGAAGTTTAAGTTGTTGCATATGGCTGTATTGAATCTTTTAGTATGAAACTTTGATTTACTGCTAATGAGGATTTCATACCATCAACCATTCTGATCGATTTAATTGTTACGATTCAATAGGACCTTTGCTTTGTTTTCACGCAACAATGGGGTTATGAAAAGTAAATGACAGAAATGAATAGGATGTCAGTTTGGTTTTGATGCTGGGCGAGCTTTGCTAGAGAATGAGGTGTCTATGTGCTCCGATGTGGCTGAGATGAAGGAGTAGATAAATCGTGTGCGCCCAAAGATTCCATTGGTAGGTTTATCGTAAGCGATAGGCGATTAAATTCAATGGGTCGTGGCTCCCTGAGCAAGGAGAGCCAGTAGGACATTGGTGATCAACTAGCTTCACAACAGGTATCAACGGACTAGGCTAAAAAGATCCAGTTGACAAAAACGGCCGTAAAAATACCCAAGAAGATCGGGAAAAACGTTTGGAAGAATCGGTTTACCCACTCTTTTTCTCCCCAAACCCCCATGATCATAAATAGAGGGAAGAGCACGAGAATGTAGCGGGTCATGCTTCCGGTGCCGCTAGACAGCGGGACAATGATGCTCAGCAGAATGTAAATCGCAAACCCTTCTCCAAAGCGACGCCAGACAAATGGGGCGGCGGCCAGAGCAAACATGGCGGCCGTTGTGTCGAGCAACACGTTCCACCAAATGCCCCCGGTCCAAAAGTTCTGGCTCAAAATCGGTATAAAATCCCGTTTGATGATGCCAAAAAGGCCCAAATTTTTCCGATTAAAAGCGGACTGCACAGACCAAAACGCAATCGAGTCTTGAAATTGATCGCTTAGAAAATACATATGGCTGAGCAATCCCAAGGGTGCCAGCAGGATAAACAGCAGGCTATACCAGTCCTTTTTGATCCCCTGCCACAAGTTTAGCCATGCTTCCTTTTTATAGCAGGTCATCAAGGTCCAGCCGTGAGATCGCATCCATTCGAGCCCCACGACACCCAAAACAA
This sequence comes from Chloroflexota bacterium, assembly GCA_020631655.1. Taxonomy (GTDB): domain Bacteria; phylum Chloroflexota; class Anaerolineae; order Promineifilales; family Promineifilaceae; genus WTJY01. Next base: position 2,880 of record JAHDGV010000256.1, read on the forward strand.
GCCCGCCGGTAATGCGGGTGACTCCGGCCAGCAAAGTAAAAATCGTTGCCAACTCCCAATTGCGGGTGTGGGCGTAGTAAATGGCCGCAACCGATACAAACAAAAACAGGCTTTCGGTATACACGGCGCTAAAGAACAGCGAGGTGGGGAATACCGATGTGTAAAAAATGGTGCGCTGGGCGGTTGATTCATCGCATAGCAATATGGTTAGCCGGTATAAGTAGATGAGGGCGCCCAAAAAGCTTAGGTGGCTCACGATGATGCCGGATAAAAGGGCATTGTTGAACACCAGATCAACCAAGCTCATGAGCATGGGGTACAGCGGGAAAAAGGCGACGTTTGAGATCCGGCCGTAGACGAGCATGTACCCCTCTTCAACAATGTTGATGTAGAAACCGCTGTCCCAACGGGCCAAAATGTCTAGAAAAATATTATCGGGCGAGAGATGATAAAAATCTTTCTCCCAGCCAGCCTTAATCATGATCTCGCTAAAGTAACCGGCCATCCAAACAACAATGCGGCTAAATAAAAAGGCCTGAAAAGGGGTCCAGAACCAATCGGGCATCGTTGGCAGGCTTAGCTGGCTGACATCAAACTTATCGAAATATTTTTTTAGGGTGTCTTGGTGCTTACTAAACTGAGTCATTGCTGTGTTTACCCACCGTCTGTTTCAGTTTCAGTAAAGCGTGTTTCGTGGAACGTGACCGGCCCTCTAAAGGTGATGAGGTTGATGTAGCCACCTTCGGTTGAACGCAACGCAAGATCGGCCGCGATGGTGTTCCCATTCACGATGATGTCAAAGGTTGTTTCTTTGACCACAACACCGATCGTCTGGCGCTCACCCGGCTCAAGTCCAATACCACTGCCACCTTGCCCATTAAACCGGCCGTTTTCGTCAAAATATCCCCAAATAATTTCAGACCCGCCGTTTAAAAAGCGGACAATTTGCCCTTCATTTTTTGAGTCGTCTGTTGGTGTGTTAAAGACAATTCCACCACCCACATTCTCTGTTTCAGGATCGTCTACCATCGTTAGATCTACTTCAAACGTGTACTGGGTGCCAAACACGTTGAGCGACAAGACTTGATCAACCATGTCGCGGGCTGACTGCACAATTGTCCCCTGATCTGGAATCCACGAGCCTGATAGCGAGATTGCGTTGTCAAAACTATCGTTTCCGGCCGATTCTGCTTCAACTTCAGCGGCTGGTTCAGCCTCTTCTGAACCTTCTGTAGGTTCTTCGCTGGTTTCAGCTTCAGCCTCAACCTCAGGTTCGCTTGTTTCCGGTGCTTCAGATTCGGTTGATGGCTCTGCTTCTTGTGTTTCGGCCGTGGTGCTGGCAGGTGCTTCGGCAACCGGCGTTGGGGTTGGTTCTGGCTCAGGAGTTGCTGTTGGTTCAGGCTCGGCCGCCGTTACAGGGGCTGGTTCCCCTGTTGCGGTCAGCGGGAACACCTCAACCGTTTCAAAACGGACAATGCTGGTAGACGTGGTTAGGCCGATGTGTGGCCCATTAGCGATCAGCGGAATATCTCCGATCAGTTTGAGCCCATCCACATAAATGTCGTACGACTCGGCCGTTTTAACCACATCTAGCTGATGGAGCCTGTCAAACGGCGGGGCAACAGCTTCGCCACCCTGGGCGCTAAACTGACCATTTTCATCGAAATAGCCGTACAAGATTGCGCTTTGCCCCGAGTCATATCGCACAACGTGCGACAGATTACGGCTGTCCGGCCGTGTCATGCCAAACAGAACACCGCCGCCTTGACCGTCTGTGTGGCTAAACGTGGTGCGTAAAACATAGTTTTCATATGTCTCGTTGTACCCGATGGCGAAGTCAAAGCCGTTTTTATTGGTTTGGACCAGTGCGCCGTTATCAATCGACCAATCCCCTCTAAATGGAACCCATTTGGTGTCTCCTAAAGATCCCAAAAATGTCGATTGGAAGAACGGATCACCGGTAATATTTTCTAATTCTGGGCTGATGGGGATTGCGTTGGCGCTTTCGCTTGCTTCATCAGAGGAGGCATTCTCAGCTTGATTGCCCGTGCTAGATTCGTTAGTTGTAGATTGGTTCGATTGTGTTGGTTGTTCAGAATCGGCAGATTCAACACCAACCGGTTCTAGTTCAACCCTTGGGCGAGAATCAAACGGAGCGATAAAAATTCGCTCAAACACAACTTCAGTTTGATTGCTAACCAGACCAAAGTGGCTTGGCTCACCTGAGTGGGGTAGGGTGCCAAAAATCGAATTCCCGTTTAGTTGGACCTTGAATTCAGAGCCATCGTTCAAAACGACCAACGTTTGAATTTCTTGACCCACAGCCGGTAGAGGCTCAAATGCCATCCCTTCAAATAGGCCGTTTGAATCATATTGGCCGATGAAGAACCCTTCTCCGCCGTCTGAAAAACGCATCAGGTAAGCATTTGCCAGCGATTCGGTTGACTCCATCCCAAAAATAATGCCACCACCGCCGGGTGTTTGTGGATGCCATAAATCAACTTCAAGCCGATAGCTTTCATAGGGGACTTCATAGGCTGCACGCGCATCAACCTGTTGCCACATCGACTGCAGCAGACTGCCGTTACGCTCGGTCCATGTGCCGTTAAACGGTAACCAGCCGATCGCTTCTGGGTCTCCGTTTGCAGGCACGATGAGGTCCATTCCCTCACTCGGGATGTCAGCCATTTTTTCGACAAAGCTGGCTGCGTCATCATCTCCAAACAGCCTTGAGGCCAAGCCGCGACTACTTTCCCGATCCGCCCCATCAATGTCGATTTCGATGCTGTCAAACGCGACGGTGTTCCCGATGGCAGACAAGCCGTGCCAGCCGGGTGGATACATGGCCGGAACATCAAGAACGACTAGTTTTTTGTTTAAATAGACGTCGTAGGACTCTTGATCCGCAATCACTTTGATTGAGGCCATATTGTTGTCTTCAAAATTCCCGGCCAAAGGCAGTTTGAACTGATGGATAAAGTCGAGTGAGTTAGCGTAATAGCCACCAGTTAGAAACGCTTCTTCTCCAATGCGCATGATCATCACTTGATGACTGCGTGCAATCTGTTCAGGTGACCACATGTTGAAACGGATTCCCCCAGCGTCACCCCCATCTCCAATTGCAAAGTCGGCCGAAAATTCAATCGTATCTTCAGGAAACGCTTGTAACGACAGCATGATGGCCGGATTTGTATCGACATAGCTTTCTTGAACAAGCATTCCACCGCGTACGTTCCAATCCCCGTCAATTTCGAACCAGTCTTTTTCATTAAAACTGGCAAACTCATCTGTGTAATACCCTTCATAGGTTGGTTCGAACCATGTTGGCCCCAAAAACAGATAAAGCCCTCCGTTGAAGACAAGGAGGACAAGCAGAAACAGCCCCAACTTTTTGAGTTTGGCTTTAATATCTGGGCTGGATTTGATCTCTTCCCACGACGGGATGAGTACGCGCAGGGCGAGTAATTTCTCACGCCAGGTGAGCAACGTAGATTGGTCCTGCTGTTCGTCTTGTTTGATCATAAGCTAAACCTGCACCATGCATAGATTGATGGAAAGTGATTGATGAACGGGTGCAGTTGAACGTGTTGGTTGAATAGTCCAACACGGGAATTCCACTCTTTAGTGTAAAACGACTGATCACAGATGCTCTACATGACGTTAGTCATTTTTTCCCAAGATCGGCCGTATACAGATTCAATTGGGACCTGATACCCATATAAAAATCTAAAAAATGATTATTGACCGGCCGATTTTCGACTGCTATACTGTCGCCCATAACTTAAAACCAAGTTGCTTTGATCGGGAAGAGTAGTCGGCCGATCTGTCACCAGAGAGTTGTTTCCACGAGAAATCGTGAGTGTGAGAAACAGCAGACAAGATCCGATGAACGTCCCCCGTGAGCAGAATGGCTGAACGCAGAACCAATTAGGTCATTCCGGGTACGCCCGTTACAGCGTCCGAGTGTCGATTTGCAAAAAGGCTAAGAGCTAAAAGCCAACAGCCAAAAGCTAATCGGAACAAAGGTGGTACCGCGCAGAAACCAAGCCCCTGCGTCCTTTGATTATGTTTGTAATCGACGGACGCAGGGGCTTTTTTATTTTTAGCTGACAGCTAATTAGCTGATCAGCTGATCAGGCTAAGGTAGATATGAGTGAAATGCCAAAAGCATACGATTTTTCACAGACAGAAGAACGTCTGTACAAATGGTGGGAGGAGAACGGCTGGTTCAAACCAGAATGTCGGCCGGATGATGCCCAGCCATTTACGATCTCGATCCCGCCACCGAACGTTACCGGTGCGCTACACATGGGCCATGCGATGTTCGTCTCACTCGAAGACTTGATGATTCGGCGCGCACGCATGCAGGGGTATGCGGCCCTGTGGGTTCCCGGGACAGACCATGCGGGGATTGCGACACAGCTCCAAGTTGAAAAAATGCTGATCGAAAACGGCACGTCTCGCGAAGAGATCGGCCGTGAGGCGTTTTTGGATGCGACGTGGGAATGGAAAGACAAATACAGCGGCCGGATTCAGAACCAGATGCGCGGCATGGGTGCCAGCGCAGACTGGTCACGCGAGCGCTTTACGATGGACGATGGGTTGTCATCTGCCGTACTCGAAGCCTTTGTTCGTCTGTATCGGATGGGGCTGATTTACCGCGGCGAGCGGCTGGTAAATTGGGCGCCTCGTTTGCAAACGGCCGTTTCAGACCTTGAGGTTGAATATTCCGAAGAACCGGGATTCATGTACAACTTCAAATATCCGCTGAAAGACGG
>JAHDGV010001021.1 GCA_020631655.1 Chloroflexota bacterium
GAAAAGATCGGTTTATCACGGTCGTGGGGAATCTGCCGGAGGTGCAACCGGGGGAATGGCTGAAGCTGACGGGGAAGTGGCTCAATCATCCCAAACACGGCCGTCAATTTACGGCCGAGAAATGCCAGCAGTCACTACCGGCCAATGTGGAAGGGATCAAACGCTACTTGGGCTCCGGCATGATACGGGGCGTGGGCAAAGTGATGGCCGGCCGCATCGTTGATATGTTTGGCGCAGATACGTTGGACGTGATCGAACAACATCCTGAAAAATTGAGCAACGTGATCGGAATTGGTAAAAAGCGGGTGGTTGGCATTCAGAAGGCGTGGGACGAACAAAAGGCGATCAAAGAGGTGATGATCTTTTTGCAGTCACACGGGGTCACAACGGGGCTGGCAACCAAAATCTATAAAAAATATGGGGATGATGCGTTACAGGTGGTGCAACAGACGCCGTACAAAATGGTGGCGGACATTCATGGGATCGGGTTTAAATCGGCCGACAAGATTGCCCAAGCTTTGGGACTTAAACCAGACGATCCCGGCCGGATCGAAGCGGGGATCGCCTATACCCTCAACGATATGTCGCAACAGGGGCACGTTTATGTGCCACAGTCGGAGCTGGAGCCAAAGGCGAGCGAAATTCTGGGGATCGCTGAAGAAAAGGTGACCTACATCATCGAAACCTTGGAAGGAGATGAGCTGATCAAGCGGGAAGAGCTGACTGATGATAAAGAAAAACTGGGCAAGGTGGGATTGGAAGTTGCTGAGCCAGAAACGGCCGTCTATTTGACCCCGCTCTACTATTCAGAAGTGGGTGTTACCAATCGGATCAAAACGTTGATGAGCCACCCGACGTCGCGGGTGCGGGCCGGATTTTCCGGCAGTGCGCCGTCTGTGAACAGCCCCGGATCAATTTTGAGCCAAGAGCAACAGCGGGCGGTGGCGGTGGCGCTTGAAAACAAAGTGGCGGTGCTAACCGGCGGGCCGGGGACGGGTAAGACCACGACACTCCGGGCGGTGCTGGATGGATTGGACGCGCGGGGTAAAACCTGTGCGTTAACATCACCAACCGGCCGGGCGGCCAAACGGCTGGCCGAGGCAACCGGCCGAGAAGCGAAAACGATCCATCGTTTGCTCGAGTTTAAGCCGGGAGAAGGGTTCCAGCGGAACGAAACCAATCCGATAGATGCGGACATGGTGGTGATTGATGAAACGTCGATGCTGGATGTGGTGCTGGCCA
>JAHDGV010000257.1 GCA_020631655.1 Chloroflexota bacterium
TGGCTGGTTGGAGATGAATTCTCCCTAGCTGACGTTGCCATGACCCCGTATGTCAATCGTCTGGATATGTTGAGCATGTCGGGTCTTTGGGAAAACGGCCGACGGCCGCGCGTGACCGACTGGTTCAACCGGATCAAACAACGGCCGACCTTTAAACCGATGTTTTTGGACTGGTGTCCAGAGCAATTAACGGCCGATCTCAAAGAGTTTGGCGCACAGACCTATCCTGAAGTTCTAAAAGTTTTAGGTTATTCAGACGACAAAGTAGAACCCGCGCCGCTGGGTGAATATATGACGGCCGTGCGTAGTACTTAACACGTGTTACGCAATACGTAATAAAAAAATGACCAACGAAAAATTCAACCAAACCGACCGCTACGACGCCCTGATGGACGTTGTGGCTAACAGGCTCACCAATCGGGCCTTTGATGAAACCTATACCGTTCCCAAAGAGCATTATGAACTGATCCTTGAGTCAGCCCGTCACGGCCCCTCAGGGGCAAATGCACAGCCGTGGAACTACATCGTGATAACCAAACCAGAACTCAAACAGGCTTTGGCAGACACCTTTGTGCTCGAGCAAAACCATCGTGCCAAATTGGGGATGAAGTTCCCCACCCCTAATTATCGGGGGATGGCAACCGCGCCGGGTTTGATCTTGGTGGCGGCCGATTTCCGCTTTATCAAGGCATTTCCAGTGCTCAACGATGGCTCAGAGCTAGATCAAAGATACAGGGTGAATGCGGAACGCATTTTGCTCCAAAGTGTGGCCGCTTCAGTTATGTCTGCCCATTTAGCGGCCGCGGCTTTGGGCTACGCGGTCTGGTGGGTAACCGCCATCGGGCAAGAAGAGATTCAAGAGCAGTTTAAACCGCTGATCGGTTTGCCCGATGAGCTAGCCATCATCGACATCATGTGCTTTGGTCCACCAAAGAAAGAATCATACAAACGCTGGCGGCGTGAGTTGCCAGAGATCATGAGCTATGACAAGTTCAACATGGACAACTTTTGGACCGATGAAATGATCGATGAGTGGATCAAAACAAAACGGCATCGGGTAATGTACCGCGATGCGGATAATGTTGATTAGACTGGATAGGGATAGCGGATAGAAGATAGAGAACACACTTAATTTTGCAGACGGATTGGAGAAATAGATGTCATTTGAAGGAAAAACAATTATCGTCACGGGGTCATCTCGTGGCTTAGGGGCCAAAACGGCCGAAATGTTGAAAGAACGCGGTGCGCGCATTATCGGGATGGATAAAAACGAATCAACCGAATTTGTTGATCGCTACATTCCGCTCGATTTGGCTGATCAGGCTTCGATTGATGCGGCGGCCGCGGCCGTAGATGAGCCGGTTCACGGACTGTGCAACATCGCGGGCGTGGCTCCAACTTTGCCACCGCCACTGGTGATCAAAATCAACTTTACCGGCACGCGGGCTTTAACAAACGCCCTCATGCCAAAACTGGCTGATGGGGCTTCCATTGTCAACGTAGCATCCGGAACCGGGATGGGCTGGCCGCGCAACGTGGCTAAGCACAAAGTGCTGTTTGAAATGGGACTAGATGCTGACTTTGACGCGTTTTGCGCTGAGTACGACATAGAAAAGGTCAACTGCTATCACTTCAGCAAAGAGGCTGTGATTATGTGGACAATTGGGGAGTGGAAAATGATCGAAGATCGCGGCATCCGCATGAACGCCATCAACCCTGGCCCGATTGAAACCCCGCTTTTGGAAGACTTTTTGTCTGATATGGTCAATCCCAACGCCCCTATGTTCGAAATGGAGCGGAGCAATGGAACGCCAGAAGAGATCGCCAGTCCGATTGTCTTTTTGGCCAGTGATGAAAGTAGCTGGATTCATGCCGCGGCGATCCCGGTTGATGGTGGTCTATCAGCCATTGTGCACAAACGGATACATCAATTTTAGTAGAGAGAAAAGAGTAGAGAGTAGAGAGGTAGTATCCAGAACGGAAGACCTTTTCTCTTATCTCTAACCTCTTGTCTTTCTTCTGGAGATAACATGAACAGAGAAGAACAAATTTTAGATTACAACTACAACGACTTTGACGACAACGCCTTAGGCCACGTCATGAAATGGCAGGGGAACCAACCCCCATTGGGTAAGCCAGCCCCCGATTTTCCCTTGTGGAAATTGGAAGAAGATGGAAAAACGCTGACTGAAACAACGTTGAAAACTGTGCTAAAGGAGAACCCGCTCACGATTGTTGAGTTCGGGTCATTCTCCTGACCTTACTGTGGGATGGCGTCGCCATCCATGAATGAGTCAGCAACTCGTCTGGCTGAGCAGGGGGTTGGGTCGATATTTTTGTATACCCACGAAGCCCATCCGGGTGAAAATTACCCGCCGCATCGCACGATGGAAGACAAAGCCAAATGTGCCCAAGGGATGCGAGATGTGTACAACGTCAACCGGCCGATTTATCTTGACGATGTGGCAGGGGCGTTGCACATCCAATTTGGCGGCATGGCTAACATGACTTGGATCTTCAACAAAGCTGGTGTGCCACTTTACAAATCTAGATGGACTGATGCAAAGAGCGCAGAAAATGCGGCTACGTACTACCTCGACGTTCAGGCGCGGCGCAAAAACCGCGAACGCTTGGCGCCGTTTATGGTTGAACGGATCGACTATCGGGATGTGAACAAGGAAAAACGGCTTGAAGGATTGGGCCGTGCAGGCCAAAAAGCTGTGGATGACTGGGTTAAGCTGTATGAGCAGGACAAGCTGTTCTTCAAACCTGGAACTGATCCGGGCGCATGATGATTGTCGATTAACGAGTGGCGATTTACGATTAGAAGGCATTGGTAAATCGCCATTTATTTCAAACAATATGCCTGAATTTTTAAAGCCTCCTACCATCACTCAAAACCCCAACCCGCTCCCTGATGGGTTTACTCCGCGTCTAATTGAGCTTTACAAGGCTGGCCGGTTCCCGTTTGATAGACTTGTAACGTATTACCAGTTAGATCAAATTAATGAAGCGATTCACGATATGCATGAGGGCAGAGTCATCAAGCCGATACTAATAGGCTCATAATCTGAATTTAAAACCAAATGATTACTAATGATTGATGTTTTGGGCCATATGATTATCTTCCTTCGATTTCTCAATCAAATAATCAAACGGATCAATTGTAACTCGAAGAGTTAGGCCAGACTCTTTAGCACCTTTCAGCATTGAACTTGACATTGTTCTAGCAGACATTACCGTGTGCTCTCCAGCATCTAGCCAGCCGGTATAAACCATTTCGCTGTATACAACTTCATTGCCGTGAACAACTTCAAACAGCACGATCAAATTCCCCAACTGTGCATCAGTCTGAATATCAGCTTTCAACCAACGATCTCCTCTTGGGGCAGCCTTTGAGCCGATTGAACGAATTGCCACCTCTACGCTATCATGATCTGGCGGGATAGTAACGAGACAACTTTGCGGATAAACCTCATAGCCGGCCCATGTCTTTTCAATAACATCAGCCCAAGTTTTTCCATCGTTTTCTGATTGCAAAAAGTCAAAAGGAGTAGGATGCAGATCGGTTGGCAAGCGATTATAAAATGCCGTTTGCCAGCTTAACGCAACAGATTGGCTATTTGGATCGACCATACCCTGCATATCCGCAAAAATTGAAAGGCCCTTGCCTGAAAAATTCCAATGATCATCGACGCTGGTTCCAAACCAAGGATTACCAGAATTGTTTACTGTTGAATAGATCGCCGCGTCAATCTGGCTCGAGGTCAGATTAGCTGCCTGCATTAGGGCTAAATTATCGGGAAATTGTGTTTCAAGCTGTGCCGCAAACTCATAAAAATCAACCAAGGCATCTGGTGATTTAAGCGCGAAATTGTTGTCACACGATGTAGAGTCATATTTGGTTGACTGCTGGTAAGCGGCTTGCAATTTTGAGCGGGTTCCAGAATGATCTTGCTCAAAGGCATTCATGATCTCGGCAGAAGCTTGGTCCCAATAAGTTTTGATGTCCTGAACCTCATTTCCATCGATAACGGCCATTGTTCTTGGATAGCCAGTTTCGGGCAACGTTTGATCATATGACTGCATAATCTCATCAGCCATATCAAGTGAACTTGCGGTTGGAGTCAAATCCGCCAACGCATTCCCCGGCATACGAGAATCAAAGAAATGATAATTTGCACTACCTACAATCGATTCTGCATAGGGGGCCAACTCGTGTACTTGTTCAACAGATAGACTAAAACAGTGGACTAAATCAAGTACCGCTAGTGGTTTTTCTCCATGATTAGATCCCACTTGAACAGCGCGCGCGATATCCTTGACCGAAATTAGGCTAAGCGGATGACTATCTGTAGCAAAATGATCCTCCGCGATTGTCCAAGTTGGTTGGACTGCAACCCAAGATGGCTGGACGGCTACCCAAGACGGTTGAACCGCAACCCACGATGGCTGCACAGCTACCCACGAAGGTTGCACTGCCACCCAAGACGGCTGAACCGCAACCCACGATGGCATTGCAATCGGTCCGCTACCAGCGGTGTTTTCATCGTTGGCATCATCGACCGGTATTGAATCAACCTCGGATTCGATATTCGGCATAATCGCCGAACCGTGCCCGTAGTATGAAAAGCTTAAACGTTGATTTTGGCTAAAATCATTCGTCCATTTCAAAAATCCACCCAGTACATCACCATTGCCCATATCGTATTCAGTTAATGATGAGTCAATAAGACCGGCCGAATTGGGCAAACCTGCAAACAGTGATTCTGCCTGAATTATTGCTCCGTTTTGAACGAAGAAAATTTGACTATTATTTTCACCATAGCTGTCAGCTAAAACTACGGAAAGAACGTTTTCTTTTGCTTCTGAAGCGCTTTTTATCCCCTTAACAGTCTCTCGGATTTGAGGTGCCAAGTTTCCGCCACCATACATTGGATTATCAAATGCCAATGCAGAAGCATGAACAAGATCAATCTGTTCACTAGGATAATATGTTATTGCTATGCGGCCTGAAGACTGGTCCTCTGTTGCGGTTATTTTACCGACAATGATTGAGGGATGTTTTTTAAGCATAGCAACCACATTCTTAGGTATTGAAACTGAGTGCTCCTGCGAGCCAACGCTCGCGTCCAATTGAATTTCGTAGATTCCCATGCTAGCTGGCTCGATTCCCGAGGTAAATTTCCCATCATCTGTCCAATTAGCGTCTTGGTCAACAGGATCAAATTGCAGGTAAATCAACTCCAGATTAACCGGGTTATAGGTTGAATCTTTAACGTCAAATATCAGATTCAACGTTGGGTTATTTATTGATAATCCCGAGGCATCAATACCGCTCAACGACAAAGGTTGAACTGAAGAATCTGTAGTTTCAGATTGTGCGTTTAGCGACGCAGGAAATAATGCGGCTCCGATAAAAAGGATTACTAAAAAGCGTAAAATTGTGACATTCTCTTTAATGCCAGTTCTGTGGGAATGAAGGGGGTTGTATGCGTCCATGATGAAAACTGCACGGTACTTCTCTTCTTGATTTTGGCTAAAAGTAGCAAGTCTACCTCTGGAAAAATCGTCAATATGCATTTGCAAATGCATATTGAAAGAAGAATAATTAGCTTTGGTGTGTAGAATTAGATTAAAAATATCATCTTAAGATCTGTCTTAAGAGTCTAACCTGTATGCAACAACTCTCAAACCAACAAATTGAAAAAGAGCTATCCGATGGATTAAAGTACGTCCGAGAAGGCCGGATTCTTGAGTTGAGTTCTATGTCTCTTGCACAAACCCATTTGGTTGCAGACTGCTCTTTCAATGATCATCCGATGACACCTGATATTCGCGGCCGGGCATTGAGATCGGTTTTACGCTGGTCGATTGATCGCCTAATGCCGGGCGGAAAACATAGCTGGTTATCAATCGACTGGAGGTACTACAACACACTTAAATCATTTTTTATCGATGGTTTGAAGGTGGGAGAAATTGCAGAGAGAATGGGTATTGCTCAGCAAACCTTGTACTTAGCACGCACAGATGCTATCACCGAGCTTTCAAAAATAATATCCGCAGAATTACGTAGCCCTACGGATCAAGAGCGGAGAAAGAATTATTTTTTGGAAGATCAATATCTACTGCATACCCCTCCTGCGCGCAGGCTTTTAAGATTATTGACAGTATTCAACCGATCGATGTCATTTAAACTCGCTGTCAAGATTCTTGCTGACAAACATTCAGCAAAGGATCTATCAGCCGCTTACCTTGAACTGACAAATTCTGGATTGGTTATCAGCGATCCAACCTCATCGACTTTATTAATTCATCCCGAAATTAGTCATTTTCTCGCCTTTCACCTAAATACCGATGAGCAAGAAGGGTGGCACTTACAAATTAGCCAATTTTTTCTTGCAAAAGAAAATTATTTCGAAGCGGCTCAGCAACTTCTGCTTGCGGGGCTGCCTCAAAGTAGCGCAAATATTTTATTAAACCACTCCGATGAGATTAGCAATAATATGCAAGTCGAGGAGATGCAAAATCTTATTTTAAAGTTTGATAAAAGCGAGTTAGATGAAGAGAGCTGGTCGAGAATTCAGCTATTGGCTGGTGATAACTTAAAAATGTTGGGGGATCTCGATGGAGCCATGTCGATCTATCAAAAAGGATTAGGGGCGCCCACAATCGAGTTACAAGCAGAAGCTTATTACAAACGAGGCATGGCTCTCTTTTATACCAATTTCGATGAAGCACTGGCACACTACAACCACACCATTCGCTTGCTGTCTGAAAGCAATACAGGCAAAAAGCTCTTAACGCGGGTCTATATTGCACGCGCCCAGCTATTTATGCGTGAGCAACAGCTAAACAAAGCTGAGGAAAGCCTAGAACTCGCTTCGAACCTTGAACAAGAAGCAGATCGCAAGATTTACTCTTATCTTCAATCGGCGTGGTATTACCTCGCTATAAAACAAAATGAGCTACGCAAAGCTGTGGAACATGGGCAACAGGCTTGGCTGGCCGCGACTGAAATTGGTGATTCAGTGAGAATGGCAGAAATGTCGCACAATTTAGGAATGGTCTATGCTCAACTGGGAGAAATTGATAACTCAAAAAATTATCTAAATAAAAGCACAAAGCTTGCTCAAGAAATGATGAATTTGGAAATGGTCGCCTTAAATCACAAAACCATGGGGGGGTTATTATTTGTGCAGGGTGATTTTGAGCATGCAATCGAAAAATACAAAATCGCTTGGGATATGCTTTCAGAGATGGGCAATCTAAATTGGCTAACCCACACCGCATATGACTTGGCCGAGGCGTACGGCCAAATAAAAGACGTAGATAGATTTTGGATTTATTTCAACAAAGGAATTGAGCTTGCAGAGAAAACGGGCTTTTCATCCATGGCAGAAAATTTGGAAGAATTGAGAATTGGATTCGGATTTAAAAACCTGAAAGATAGCTTAAATGACCGTCAATATCTGATATTTCAATTTTTTGAGCAAAACAATAAAATCTCGAACCGAGAATATCAAACGCTTGCAGGTATCTCTCCGCGTCAAGCTCTTAGAGATTTACAGGATTTGGTTGAAAAGGGATTAATCGAAAAAAAAGGGGGAGGGAGATCTGTCTACTACACC
>JAHDGV010001022.1 GCA_020631655.1 Chloroflexota bacterium
GCAATTACCGGCACGTTGGGCACGTTGATCCCAAAATCAGAATACAGAATGATGGCGGCCGCCGTTCCTTCAATTGTGTTCCCGTCCAAATAATCGATCACGGCCGAGAATACAACCGGATTGGTCGTTCCCCGCACGGTCAAATTGCCTTCAATCTCAAACTCAAGCGTTTCACCCGGAGCCGCGCTGGTAGGCAGGCCGGTCACGGCTGTTGGCTCAAAGGTGACAAACTCAAATTCACCCGTCTGCAAAATCCTGTTTTGGATGGCGTTGTTGCGCCGGTCGTTATCTGTGACAAAGGTGCGCGCATTAATTTGAATGACACCAACTTCGGCCGATGAAAGGTCGGCCGGATCAAAACGGAGTTGCCCTGCCACTTGATCAGCTACACCCACCACGGTGATTCGCTCGCCGTTTAGATCCTCATCCAGCTCAAAACGGGCTGTTGCAGTGTCTGAATTGATTTGCCACGTAATCAGACCACCGGCCGGTTCTGGCTCTTCAGGGATCATTTCATCTGTTTCTTCAGCGATTTCCGGCTCTTCAACCATTTCTTCTTCTGCGGCAGCTTCCTCCACCTCTACAACGGGTTCCGGTTCAACGACCTCAGGCTCTGGCTCTTCAACCACCTCTTCTACAATTTCTTCCTCAACCGTTTCTGGTTCAATAGGAATCGCTTCAATTTCGGCCGAAGGGGCTTCTGGTTCCCGCAGTACAAACCAATATCCAAACGCACCCAGTGCGATGATAACGGCCAAAGCACCCACAATTAATCCTGTTCTGTTATTCATGATTCTCTCCTTTCCTATGGATCACTCATCTATTGACTTACAAAATTCTAGATACGCTTTAATCACAGATCTAAGAATAAGATTTATGAAGCTTACCGCTGAAATGTTCAGATATTATTTATTTTTCTATTCTTCCTCGACCAAACCGCCAAATCCGTTGATTAATTCTAATTAAGTTTGAGCCCTCTTATTTTTTTCTGACACAAAAATGGAATACTATTGAAAGTGTTCTGTTAGCACTCTTGCAAACAGAGTGCCAATTTGATAAATTTTACATATACACAGTCTGGAATGGGACGTTTTCAAGCTCGGTCGCGTATAGGTGAATCATGAGCGAGTCCCCCTGCAGATATAGACATTTAGACAATACAGAGCGAGACAGCTCTGATAAACGAATCAATTTAGGAGATAGTTAACCAGTTATGGGAAAAATAATCGGAATTGA
>JAHDGV010001023.1 GCA_020631655.1 Chloroflexota bacterium
CGTGGGGCGGTCTTATTACGATTTTTGACTCGAGCCAGTGCAATATCTTTGGGCGTCTTCACCCAGATCAAACCGATATTAAACTGCTCACAAAGCTCTAAAAGTAATGGGCGTTGAACCACACCCGTTGACTCAAAAACGGCAAAATATTCAGCCTGCAACTGCTCGCTCCAAAATTGTCGCAAAAATGCAGTTGCACCTTTGGTATCAAACTCCCCATCTTTTTCGAAACGATCATAAACAAGTGGTTCCAGCTCTCGAAAACTGGCAATGCCTAAATCATTTAATCGATGCCCCAAATAAGTTTTACCAGACCCAAACGGCCCCATTAAAATTATTCCGTCGTACATCTAGCGAGACTCGAAACTCACTTCAAGCGGATATTTTGGCTCAGAATTCCAGTAGCCGACATGCACTTTTTCCGGCCGGCTTTGTGCCGTTAACCGATAATGGCGCAAAATCTGGGCCGCCAGCACCTTCACTTCGATCTGAGCAAAATTGATTCCGATGCAGATTCTGGGGCCACCGCCAAAGGTGACTAGGCTGTACGGCCGCGCCCGATCTTCACGACGTGGGGCCGCAAATCGATCTGGGTCAAATTTGTTGGGCTCCACAAAAATCTCAGGATTCATGTGGGTGCCTGCCAACGACAAACGCACCCGTGTTCCGGCCGGGATCGTGACCCCATCGTACTCAACATCTTCGTGCGTCACCCGTGGCACCTGAAAGACGGGGGAGTAGAGACGGCCGGTCTCTTTGATGAAATTTTCGAGTTTATCCAGTTTGCTCAGCATCTCTTTTGTCGGGCTAATATCGGTCCGGCCGATAGGGATGTCGGCCATTACTTCATCAACTTCCGCCTGTAGCTCGGCCCAATGTTCTTCCAAGGTAGCCAGCTGATAAATCAGCCAAGCGCTCAGCGTTGTGGTTGTTTCATGCCCTGCGATCAGCAAAATGTTGAGATGACCCAAAATCTGCGCATTGTCGAGTTTGCTTCCATCTTCAAACTCAGCGTGAACAATTTGGCTCAAAACATCTTGCGTGCTGGCCGGTTGGTTCCGCCGCTGTTCGATAAGCCCCAAAAGCATCGGAAGCATTTCAGTCTGTACCTCGTTCATCATCTGGAGCCAGTCTTCTTCTGTCTGAATATCGTCGGCATGGAGCATGCGCCAAAACAGCTGGCGCAACCGATCCAGCTTTGGCCCCTGTTCGATTCCGGCCAAAGCGGCGGCCGC
>JAHDGV010000258.1 GCA_020631655.1 Chloroflexota bacterium
TGCAGATGCTGTGCTGTGACTGGCTATCTGTAAACGATGTGGTGGATAAACTCGGTGGTAACATTTCACAGCCCACCGTGTCCCATCATCTCAAAATTCTGAATGAAGCTGGATTACTCAAACGTCGCAAAGAAGGCAAGCAGGTGTATAACTCGCTTGATCAAGACCAAGTATCAATTTGCTGTGGTCAGCTGTTAGTAAAATTTGCACCTGAACTGCTCGGTGACTCAAAATCAGCCACCCCTGAGGGATTAATCCCTCAGTTACAACCGGAAACCTGATTAATCAGGTTTTAAAAGGCCAATCGTTTTTTTTGGCCGAACATATAGACAAACATCTATATTCAACATCACAAGATGTGAGGACAAAATGAAAGTCAAAGATTTTTTAGCGGCCGTCAAAGACCGCTCTGAAAGCCCCCTACTATTCGAATTTAAACCCGGCTTTGTTGTACAGGGCGGATACCACGTAACAGAAATCAAAAATGCGCAGTACGAAACGATTGACTGCGGCAATAGTTTACACACATGGAAAGAAGTGATTGTGCAAGTGTGGGTTCCAGAAGAAGCCACGGCCGAGGATCCACATATGCCGGCCGAAAAGTTCATGAAAATCTGGGATGTCGTCGATTCAAAACTCAATCTCTATAAAGATGCAGAAATTCGCATTGAGTATGGGGACACGGAAAATGTGACTTCTAACTACGACGTACACGGCTTCGCAGAAACCGAAGACGGCTTTGTTGTTCAAATGGCACCACCACGCACCATGTGTAAACCTCGCGAGATTTTGGTTCCATTGCAGGACTTTGCACAAGCTACTCTGGAAGCGGTTTCCTGCTGTTCTCCATCAGATCGAGAAGAAACGGTAATTCCGCTTGAAGCTGAGTCTTCAAACGGCTCATCTTGCTGTGCTCCGGCCGAAAAAGCGAAATCTTTTGCGCTTGATATGGCTGAAAGCAATTCGTCTTGTTGCTAAAAGGAATCACTCATGAATGCACATAATCAAAACGTATCAAAGGAGTACTCAAAAGCACTGCAGAATGGCTCGAAAACAATCGTTGCAAACACCGGTAAAGGAAAGTTCGCGGGCTATGAAACTGCAGACATCGATCTGGTTTCTGAAGAGGTTTTAGAGCAGTCCTTTGGCTGTGGCAATCCGCTAGCGTTTAGCCAAGTGCAACTAGGCCAAACGGTTCTTGATTTAGGGTGTGGTGCAGGTCTTGACTTATTGCTGGCAGTTGAAAAAGTTGGCGCAAACGGCCGGGTGATCGGCGTGGATATGAACGAAGATATGCTGGCTTTGGCCGCAAAGAATTGCCAGGATCATCCAAATGTTGAGTTACGCCAAGGAGTGATCGAAAACCTCCCGATAGAGTCAAATTCAGTTGATTGGGTTATCTCAAACTGCGTCATCAACTTGTCTGAAGACAAACAGAGTGCTTTTGATGAAATTGCTCGGGTTCTAAAACCAGGTGGAAAAATGCTTGTCTCCGACATTGTGGGTGAAAACATTCCAGCATGGGCCAGATACAGCGGTGCTGTGAAAGCGGCTTGCGCAGGCGGCGTCATCTCAGAAGGCAAATATTTGATCGGTTTGGAAAAGGCAGGCTTGGCCCAAGGGCAAGTATTGGCTCGTCAGTTTTACGATGCAAATCAAATCGCAACCATCATTACCGGTGCTATGCCTCAGTTCTTGAGCAAAATTCGCTGCTGTGGCAAAAGCGTGCTCCATTCAGTTTTGACAAAGGTTGTAGAACCTGTAGCAAAAAATATATGGAGCGCCAAAATTACAGCCAGGCTGGTTGAACAACCATAAAATAATTTTCAGGCTCTGCTTGGAAAATTAAAAAGACCCTTGGAAATCTCGTTTTTCCAAGGGTTTTTCCTTTTACCTTATGCGGAAACTCTATTACGGCTGGTGGATCACCATCACCCTCGCCATCACAGAAACAGTGTCATGGGGCATTATCTTCTATGCCTTTTCAGTTTTTATCACAACCAACGAAGCTGACTTCGGCTGGACGCGGGCGCAAATTACGGGTGCGTTCTCACTGGCCCTGCTGGTCATGGCGGCCATGTCGTATCCGGTAGGATGGGTACTCGACAAGTTTGGCGGCCGCGCACTGATGACAACCGGCTCGATCGTTGCAACAGCCCTCGTTCTTTCGCTCTCGCGCGTTGAAACGCTAACGGCTTTTTACGCCGTTTGGGTAGGATTGGGCATCACGGCCGCTATGGTGCTCTATGAACCGTCGTTTGTGGTGGTTGCTCGCTGGTTCACCCGCTTCCGCCCAAGGGCCTTGGCCATTATCACCTTTGCAGCCGGGTTTGCCAGCACCATCTTTTTACCTTTAACAGATAGCCTGATTCGCAACTTCGGCCGCTCCCAAGCGTGGCTGATTTTGGCGGTCATTTTGGGCGTTATCACCATCCCACTACACGCTCTAATTTTACGCCCGTCTCCTGAAAGCATGGGGCTGTCACCCGATGGGGAGCAGTCGGCCGAAGCCGCCACATCTAACCCGATAATGGGCAAAGCCAACAGCAACGTCACGGTGCAGGTGGCACTGCGCCAGCCGACATTCTGGTGGTTTGGCTTGGCGTTTGGGCTGGCAACGCTGGCCGCGATTGCGATTCGGGTTCACTTTATTCCGTTTTTGATCGATGGGGGATATTCGCCTGAATTTGCCGCATGGCTTGGCGGAATCATCGGGGCGATGCAGGTGGTCGGCCGACTTATTTTTGCACCGGTTGGAGAGCGAATCAGCTTAAAAATGATCGTCATCGCCATCTTTTTAATTCAAGCCCTAAGCATTTTGCTGTTACAGCTATTCCCGACCCTAGTTGGCATCTGGATTTTTGTGATTATTTTTGGGGCTAGCTACGGTGCCACGACTCTGGCGCGTACAGCGATGCTGGCTGATTTGTATGGGGGAGAAAATTACGGCCGGATTAGTAGTCTGCAGGTGATGGGGATGCGAGTTGCAAATATGTTGGCTCCGGTTGGGGCGGGGATTTTGTACACGCAGGCGGGCAACAGCTACCGGCCGGTTCTCCCTATCTTGGTTGCTCTGTCACTATGTGCGGCCGGGGCGATTTGGCGCGTAAGGGAAGAATAGGCCCGGTAAAAAAAAATTGCCGAGGCGAAAACCTCGGCAACTTCAGTTAAATTTGATTTGAAATGCTAATGACTACTCAACAACGCTTCCACTAGCTTTGTTAATTTTACGCGCCAACTGTCCGATCATGTGCCCCGAAACCATACTCATGTACGGGCCGAAAAAGATGCTAAGAATCATTGAAATGATGAAGCCTAAGCAAGGAATAATTCCCAAAACACCGGTAACCGCACTAAACGCAAGACCTAATCCAAACAAAACACCTGAAATCAGCAAAATATCCATGATGTTTTCTCGGATAATCGCAATCACTTCACCGAAACGGAATGTAGCACCCAGTTCATTGTGTTTTACATATTGCACACGGATGGCGGGTGACAGGAAAAACATCAAAATCGCATACAAAAAGATGATGCAGAATACAAATCCGAATGTGCTTAAGATCGCCGCGACCATTGCGTCTTCGCTCATCTCCGACATTTCAGATAATCCAGCCATACTGCCTGTTGCTACAACAGAAACGCACAACAAAATTAGCATGGGGAGTGTGTAGACAAATTGAGCGAGAAATACTGAAAAGCCATCGTTCAAGAATCCGCCCCAATCCTCCCATTCTGGCAGTGGCTCTTCCACCCCTTTCATGACGTTACGAATAATTGCAACCGAGTAACCGCCCAAAAGGAAAATCGGAATAATCAAAAAGCTGGCAAGTGATATAAGGCCACCAATTAAAATTTTGGTCATCCAGTTTTTGTCTTCAAACACATAAGTAAACGCTTTGGTAATATCCATTATAAAGTCCTCTGTATTGTAGTTTTGGCTTTGATTGGGTTACTTGTGTGGGAGGGATGCTGGCGGTTTAGAACAAGCAACGCATAGTTGAAGCATACGCTAATGAACCATTTTACGCTAGAGGCAAAAGAAAGTTGCACCAATTTTCATTCAGCGTCAAAATCCTGAAAATTTTGGGTTTTAGGAGAGATAAACCATGACACAACCTTTACCAATTTCGTTACAGCTGTACACCGTACGTGATGCCCTAGCGGCCGACTGGGAAGGGACACTGGAACAAGTGGCCGAAGCAGGTTACGTAGGCGTCGAAATGGCAGGTTTTGCCTATGCGGATGTCAAAGAGCAGGTGATTGCGAAAATCAAAGATTTGGGACTTCAATTTTCGAGCGCACACTTTGAACTGCCGGTAGGCGAAGTTAAAAAAGATATTTTGGAAGCGATGCAGGCGATGGGGAACGATCGGCTGATTTGCGCGTGGGTTGATCCCAGCAATTTCAAATCGGTTGATGCGATCAAAGGGCTTGTAGAACAACTCAATCAATCAAACGCTGTGGCCAAAGCGGCCGGGCTAAAGTTTGGCTACCACAACCACTGGTTCGAGTTTGGCAACGTTGACGGCCGGAATGGGTACGAAGTCATGATCGACGAAGGATTAGATGACGACATCTTCTTCGAGATTGACACCTATTGGGTCGCCACCGCTTACGCTGACCCGGTAGCCGAAATCACAAAATATGCCCATCGGGTGCCGTTTTTGCACATCAAAGACGGCCCCACCGGCTACGCCAGCAACATGAAGGCTGTCGGTCAAGGAGTCATGGATTTCCACAAAATCATCCCGGCCGCCACCAGCGCAGAATGGCTTGTCGTTGAGCTAGACCGGTGCGACACCGACATGCTCACGGCCGTTCGCGAAAGCATCGATTATCTTGCCGCTGAAGGGCTCGGCCGGAAAAGGTAATAAGTATCAAGTGTGAAGTAGAAAGTAGGTGTTTGCGAACACATCGTACTTTCTACTTCATACTTATCCCTTCATACTTTGCAGGTGAGCCAACACTTCCCCTAAATCTTTGCAAATCTTCTGCGCCTGATTCGCCTTTTCGGGTGATGGTGGAAACCGCTCGTCAGGCACATTGATCGTGTACATGCCAGCCCGCACCCCAGACAAAACCCCATTCCCAGAGTCTTCTAGCACTACACAATTTTCAGGCGCAATCCCCAATCGTTTGGCAGTTTCTAGATAAACGGCCGGGTCAGGTTTTCCTTTGCCAACCTCATCGGCCGCCAGTGTGAATTCAAACATCCCTTCAAGCTCAGGGGCACCTGTCACCGCATCAATTAAACGACGGGGTGAGCCGGAGGCGACGGCCGTAGGAAAATTCTCGTTGGCCCATTTAATCAGCTCAACCGCACCAGGGAAAAACGGAATCTTTTCCCGATACAGATCTTCCATCGCACCGATAATGCGCTCCTGCACATCTTCAGACGACATGGTGAGATTAAGTCGCTCAATCATGTAGTCGGTCCATTCTTCTGTGCTGACCCCCATCACATTATGATGATCGTCTACGGTCCAATCGATCCCGTTTTCGGCCGCCATTCGTTTGCGCGCCTCGTTCCAAACCGGCTCTGAATCGATCAGCAGGCCGTCCATATCAAAAATTATCGCTTCGATTTTCATATGCTTACCTTTGCTTGGGAGTAGGGTTTTGAGCCAACCCTACGGAATTATAATTTCAGGTGGCTTTTGTATTCTGTACGAGCCATCAGTTGGAATGATACCTTTTGACAGCCTATCTTCTAAATCTTTGAAAAACAGCTTCACATCGGCCGAAAAATAGGGATCAAAATCATGAAATGGGGCCAGCTCAAAACCACCTTCATAATTACCTGCCTGTTGCTGATCAACAACCGCGTAGGCGATGCTGGTGAATACTTCCTGCTCCACATCTCGAATCGCGGAGGAAACGAGGCAACTTTGAGCATCGGGTACCAATTCAAATTGATCCAGTTCAGCCCCAATGCAAAATGCCGAGGAATTCTGCGCCACCTCGATAAGGGCTCCGGCCGCTGTTTCACCTCCGGCCGCAAACACCACATCTGCCTGGTTGGCAATCATAAATCGGGCTGTTTCAGCCCCCCACTGCGGATCGTTTTGCGCCTGCGTAATTTCACCCGGATGATAGAGCGAAATCACTTTGACTGACGCATCAACGGCCGCCACGCCCGCCTCAAACCCCTTTCGATACCCGCGAAACGTTGGTGATTGCACTGTCCCTAAAATCACCCCCACAACCTTGGTTTTAGTTAATGAACCCGCAAGGACACCGGCTAAAAATCCCGCTTTTTCCTGCGGAAAAATCACGTTGGTCAAATTATCAGAGAGCACATATTGGCTTTGATCAATCCCGATAAACTTAACGTCTGAATAAGTCTCGGCCGCCTTGAGCGTTGGCAGTAACAGCCCGTGACCGGCCGTCACCACGATGTCATACCCTTCGGCCGCAAACTGTTCAAATTGCAGGGTGTAGTCTTCCGGCGAGGCTGGCTCTGCATAGGTAACTGTAGCGGCTAAATCTGATTTCGTTCGCTCAACCCCTTGCCACACCGCCTGATAAAACGAACCGTCGTCAAGCTGGTTCCCATCGGTCATAAATCCGATGCAGGTTACGGCTTGATTTGTACACGGCCGCTCTCGATCAAATTCGATTTCTGGCGCTGTCGAGTCTCTGGCGTCCGAGGCAACCGGCTGAATTTCGGTAACTTGAGCCGTTGGCTGAAAGTTATCTGACAAATTTAAACAGCCGACCAGAAAAAACAGGGTCAACAGGCATATCGATTTTCGTCCCATAAAAATTATTCCTCGCCCCCATACACGGCCGTCTCTGGAAAAAATGACTGCCACCCAAACCAGAAAGAGATGTGACCGCTTAACCGCTCTAGCCTCTCACCATTTGCACCAACCAGCGCTTCCTCCTGCGCCAGCCATACTTCCCCGCTTTCATCAATCAGCTCACCATCGGCTGTCAAACTAAACGATTGCGCCCCACGTTCATACGCCCGAATCTCACCGCCTGCGCTATAGGTAATGTACTCCAGCTCATAGCTGTACCCATACACATTGATGTTGCTACTCGCGGCGATCAGCACCACGTTGGTGCGGCCCACCGTGTCATTGATGATCGGCTCTTGCGCAAACAGATCTACCGGATACGCCGTAGCATTCTCTCCCACCTCAAGCGCAAACACCTGCGACTTGGCCGGGAGTCGATCATCGATTTCGCCCAGTGGAAACAGCAATTCGTCCCGCACAAAATATTCGCCGTAAGCGGCCCCGGCCGTGTAATCTCTAAAAAAGCCGGTTTCGAGCGGCAAAATCGTTGAATCAGGATGTTGCTCAGCCCAAGCTTCAACCGTGGTGATCACAATCGGGACCATTTCCAGCGGCTCAACTTGACCCACGAGCGGCCCCATCACCGGGCGGCCGGAAAGCTGGCTCCACAGCGAGTTGGTTTGCCGATCAAACATCAGTTTATTACTGCGATACAGCAGGCCGCTACTGCCAAATACAAACGGCTCGGCCGATGCCGAGCTGGCCGTTTTGTACACAATGGCTGAGCCACACAGGGTGCAATAGGTCAGGGCGATGGGAACCCCACCCACCACGTCATTGGCCATTTCGT
>JAHDGV010001024.1 GCA_020631655.1 Chloroflexota bacterium
CCCATGCCCAAACTGTAAAATTTTGCTGGCAAGTAAATCGTAAATTTTAAAAATTGGCAACCATTACACAGGCCGATTTGGCATAAGCCACCAAAATCAATTAGAGTTCTTTTCAGAATGATGAAATCTTCGCAGGTAGCATAAATGCTTCTGCTAAACAAAACGCCCTGCGGGCTACGGTTAAACCCGTAGGGCGTTGTTAATAGCCTTTGAGATTTATCTCTCAGGCGAAATTATGAAATCCCTAACCTGTAACGACAATCTCAAACATACGATCACCGAAAATTGTGCCAAACTGGATGTGGAGACCCATCCTACCGAAGGGTTGCGCCGCGCGGCCGTGGCACTAGTCGTGGTCGATGTGCGCCATGCACCCAACGTTTATTCAATTGGCTATAACGAGTCGATGAAAACGGAAGCGGCCGTAATTGCGACTCAACGGCCGAACAAGATGAACCGACATGCGGGGCAGTGGGCGCTCCCTGGCGGCCGGATGGACCCGGGCGAAACGCCAGAACAAACAGCCCTGCGGGAGTTAGAGGAAGAGGTGGGGGTAACGTTGGGGCCGGAACACATCATCGGCCGGTTGGACGATTTCACGACTCGATCAGGCTTTGTGATGACGCCAATTGTGATGTGGGGTGGCACCAAAATCGAGTTTAACCCAGATCCAAACGAAGTGGCGGCCGCCCATCGTCTGCCGGTCCGCGAGCTTTTACGCACAGATTCACCCTATTTCCAAACGATCCCTGAAAGTGAGAACCCGGTGCTGTACATGTCGATTGGGGAGAGTTGGATCGCTGCTCCGACCGGTGCCATCCTGTACCAGTTCCGCGAGGTAGCGATTTTGGGCAAGCAGACCCGGGTGTCCCACTTTGAGCAACCGTATTTTGCTTGGAAGTAGGCTCCTGTAGGATCTAATCCTACAGTTAAGATAAGAAGCCCGATAAATCGGGCTAGGCGCCAAAAACCATACCGTTACACAACGAATCCCCTACAGAAATTGCCAGACATCTGAAAGTCATTTATCTTTGGCGGCTAGCAGACAGCATCTCAGCACGCTCCGCTTGTCAGCTTATCAGTTTTACTTCAAGACAAATTATTTTAGTCATGGAAAATAAGCTGAAATGCTGAAAGGGTGGCGAAGCCAACCGTGCTGACAGCTAATTAGCTATGATTGACTGGCGCAAAATAGTTCGCGAAACACTTATCGTGGCAGGATTCCTGATTCTGC
>JAHDGV010000259.1:0-5166 GCA_020631655.1 Chloroflexota bacterium
TGCTGGTGAAAGAATACGGTGCCGCCCACGTCACCGGCATCGATGTTGAAGCCCCGTTGGCACAGCGGGCCACCCAACTTATGGCGGATGAAGGAGTTTCAAACCAAGTGACCATCCAGCTGGTTGAGCCGGGGCCACTGCCGTTTGATGATGGCACCTTTGATGCCGTCTTTAGCAAAGATTCGATCCTGCACATTCCTGACAAGCGTAGCATTTACGAGGAGATTTATCGGGTGCTGAAGCCGGGCGGACAACTGGCTTTTTCAGATTGGTACGGTTCCCATCTGCCAAGCACGCCTGAGTTTGAGGAGTGGCTAATCGCCATCGGCCTGACGTTTGACTTGGGCACAGTTGACGGAGCGGCCGAACTATTGCGCGACATCGGCTTTACCAACATCGATCAAGAGGATCGAAACGGCTGGTACGCACAAAATATGCTAGAGGAGTTAGCTACACTCGAAGGGGAGAATTACGCCAAGTTAGAGAATTTGCTGGGCAAAGATGGAGCGGCCCAGCGGCTCAAAAGTTCAAGCCTGAAAAAACAGGTTGTTGATCAGGGGTTGCTCCGGCCGGGGCATATTCGAGCTATCCGACCATAGGCCAAATCTGCAAATTAGCTTGGCTAACTTCAATTTCTAGCCCGTGCTCGTTAATCACGGACAGCCAGTTTGAATATCCGGTAGGGGGCAGATACATGAACTTACTCTTGTTGTACACCCCATCAAAGCCTGTCATAGCCCCTAGCGCATCTGTTGCGGCCCCTTTCACCCCATCATCCGTTGCACGCGAGCCAACATAAAAGTCGTTTCCGGGCCACGAAACGTGATCCCACGCCACAAAGCTAAAAAACTCGCAGTCGGCAAAATTGTCTCCGTCTTCTTCATATGTTTCGGGAAAACACAGCTGAGGTTTGTTTTCATTCCCCTGTGACAGCGGCCGGACCATGTAGCTTAGACCATCAATCTCATGCCGCTCGTTCTGGCATTCGCGATAGGGGTCAAAATAAACGGCCCGAATATCAGTCAACTCATTCGCATATTTTTTTAGTAACCGTTGTAGCGTCCAGTTAAGGTGCTCCCCAAGCTGGTGGTGAAACTTTCCGGCAAAAACACCGCACCCAAGCCCCGGAATCGTAACAAAGCCCATTTTCTGTTTCTGAGCACAAACTTGATTGGCATACAGCAAAGGGGGGATTAGGCGGCGCTCGTACAGTCGATAATATTTTTCTGGGTCAATTTGATGATCGGTGGTCACAGCCAAATAATCGGCCGGAGGCTCCCCATATCCATTTTTAAGCAAGGCACCGGGGGTAAAAAGCAGGGTCCCTGCCAGTGGTTCAGTATGAATTTTGGGATATCTGTGCAGTCCGTTATCAAACATTTGGACCGGAGTAGCGATGCTCACATCGCCCAAAATCGCCAGCTCTGTCATGTTCCAATCTAGTCCATTCCCAACCACAGCACTTTCAGCAAAAATTTGCGGCCTTTTTGTATTCATCAGCTCAAACAGAAACGATAGTGCGGAATCTATAGCGGCCGGGTTCTTACTTAGCCGATTTTGCAATAACTTACCCGGTACCACCCCACTCTTGATGCTTAGCCGATAAGGCTCCAAAGTCTGATCCCAACTGTTTTGGCTGATTAAGATTGTGTATCTTTTCATTTAACGTTTCCCGAAAGCATTCCCGAATTCAAAACGTCATCATACAATACCGACTACAGAATTACGATGAACAGATATCAAATTCCCCAAACCCAACAGGGCTGGCTCAAGGTGCTAATTTTAGCGGCCGTAGTTGGCATTGGCTGGATGGCCTACTCACGCGACATAGGCCCGGCCGATACAAGCAATCTTGCCACCGCCCCGATTCCCGGTGCCCTAGCCCCAGACTTCACCCTTACCACCCTTGAGGGTGACGAAATTACCTTGTCTGACCTGCGTGGTCAGCCGGTTATCGTCAACTTTTGGGCCACATGGTGCGGCCCCTGTCGCCAAGAAACTCCCCACTTCCAAGAGTTTTATGAAAGGCACCAAGATGAAGTCGTGATGCTGGGCATTAATCAAAAAGAGTCGTTGGCAACAATCACCGGTTTTGTAGACGAATTTGGCATGACTTACCCTGTTCTTTTAGACGAAAACGGCCGAGTTTACAACGACTACCAAGTGTTTGGGCTACCAACTACATGGTTTGTTAATCCAGATGGGGTGTTGGTATCTGTTGCCCCCGGCGGTATTACGTCAGCATTTTTAGAAGATCAATTTCAGCGGAGTCTTGAATAAAACGCATCAATACCTACGAGGTTTTGAAAACCTCGTAGGTATGTCCAGTTAAACATCATGTTCCCTTTCATCACCATCGGCCCATTCGCCATCCCATCAAAACCGTTCATTTTTATCATTGGGATTTATGTAGCTCTGTGGCTGGTTGATGAGGTTTTGGGGCAAATCGATGCTGAACCGGAATGGGTGCGCGGCGTTGGGTTTAACTCGTTGGTTGCGGGGCTCATCGGCGGCCGGATAATTTTCGCCCTCACCCACTGGGAAGCCACACTGGCAAATCCTGTATCGGTTATTTGGCCCATTACCGTTGGTTACAGCTTGTGGGGAAGTGTGCTCATTGGACTGTTGGCCCTCATCTATTACAGCCGTCAACAAGGCATCAACCCGATTCAAATACTAGATGCGTTTGTCACCCCCTTGCTTGCCATTTTGGCCGCATGGGTCATGGGAGACTATTTAGGCGGGCCGGGATTTGGGACCTCTTCTAACCTAAGCTGGTTGGCTACACATCCGGTGCAAATTTATGAGATTGCCGTAGTGCTACTTGCTTTTTGGGTACACAAAAAAAGCAGACCCTTTAGCCAATTTGACGGTTATTTGTCTCTGGTGACAGCCGCCGTGTTAGCTTTTGGGTTTCTGATTACCCTAAATTTTCGTGGTGGCAGTGCTACCATTTTAGGTGGATGGCAGATCAACCAACTCACCGCTTTTCTCTGCCTGATTTTGGCTTTGGGCGCCCTTGTTTTCCTCTCTCCCAAAGAGAGACAAGAATCTTTGACAAGCTCTTAATAGTGGGTAAAATTCCGATCCCTTTTTGGGAAATTGCCGAAGTGGCGGAATTGGCAGACGCGCTGTATTCAGGGTGCAGTGAGCAACCGCTCGTGTGGGTTCGAATCCCACCTTCGGCACAGTCGATCCGACCAAAAGCTCGAGAAAAAACACTCGAGCTTTTTCTTTTTTCTAGCCAAAATCTCCCCCTTTCTCTGCCTCCTTCTTACTATCCCATTACGCAAAAACGGCCTATTTTCTTTGAGTATTTCACTGCAAATCGCTATAATATTTGGGTTAGTCATTAGACATAAAACTGCTTCAAAAGGAATTTTTCCATGAACTTATTCACAGTTATCGGAATCGTCGGCGTAGGAATGGTTATTTTCACAGGTCTATTCGCCCTGCTGGTTACCCGCCTTGATGCTGCCGTAATCCAAAACCATGAAGATATGGAAGCGGGCAAAACTCGCTATCGACCAGCCAACACCATGGGCTTCAAAATTGCTCAGGATGCTGACAAAACTGAACAATTCTTAGATGCTCGCCAAGAAGCTGCCAAAGCGGCCGCACGGTCAACTCGCGGTTCAAACATGCGCATCGGCCGTAAAGGTGCTGAGCATGGTAAAACTACCAGCGATGAATTAGCCATCGATCCAATTTCAGCTTTCAAAATCGCATCTATCCAAGGTTGGAAAGATTTAGGCGAATTTGCCAAAGCACAGGCTTCAGCCATTGGTGGATCAGCCGCCCCTGTTGCCGCGGCCGCCAGCGGTGCCAAAATGGTTAAACGCAAATTGGTTCCTGGCAAAGATTTTGAAGTGATTGAAATTACCGCAGGGATGTCTGGTCCAGAAAGACGGACCGCCCGGGCCACAAACGGTAAAGCAAAATACGCAGCTTACAAAGCGGCGAAAGCATCTGGTGCAGATATGGCAGTTGCTGAAGTGGCACCTGTTGCCGCAGCACCAGCGGCCGCTCCATCGGCCGGTGATCAAGCTGCCGCAGCTGGCATCGAAGAACCGGTATTGATCGAACTTACCGACGATATGGATCCAGCAGAAAAACGGGCAGCTCGCATCGCGAACTCAAAAGCAAAATCAGCGTACAAAAAAGCCCTCAAGGCGGCAGGCATTGCTCCCGGAGCAGCACCAGCCGCGCCACCTGCAGATGCCGCTCCAGCGGCCGCACCTCCACCCGTCGTGGAAGAAGCCCCAGCAGGATTGGACGATATTCCAAAACCTGACCTGATCGAGATGACCGACGATATGGATCCATCTGAAAAACGTGCGGCACGTATCGCCAACTCAAAAGCGAAGTCAGCGTACAAAAAAGCGCTAAAAGAAGCAGGTATCGATCCTAAGTCAGTAAAAATCTAATCTGGTCGGAAGATTACAGAAATCTAAATAAAATAACCATTAGGTCCTTTTCTTAGTAAATTTACCGAGAAAAGGGCCTTTTTTGTTGACTAGGTGACAGTCTCGTAAGCGAGATCGAAATAAAATTCTTTTACAAGTTACATTGAGAAGCGTAACGGCACCAAGTTGGCCTGTGTAAACTATTTTACATTTTGGTACCACAGGCTGAACACAAAAGTTCAGTTAGGTAAGATCAGGATTTGAGTAAAAACAGTTATTAAAATCTCGATCTCAAGCACATCATTCAGGCGCTTTTCAGGAAAACTATTACCATGAAAAAAAAATCTTTTACCTTAGAGATTCCAGAAAGACTTCTAAACCAGCTTGAGGCTATTGCCCAAGCATCAAAGTCAGATATTGACGACGTGGTTTTGCAAACCTTGCGTCAAGGCATGCCCCCCTCCTTGCGCGAAATCCCCGGTAAATTCCATAAAGATCTTTTATCCCTGAATGCCTTAGGCGATTTAGAATTATGGGACGTGATCGCGGAGCCGAAAAAACGGCCGGAAGGGATCAAAGAGAAAGATGAGGCATCAGAAGTTGAGCACTTTGGAAGTATGCGCCGCGCATACGCTTTTTCTCTGCTAAAGTGGCGCGGGCATCCGATTCCAACGCCAGCGGAGTTTATATTTAACTAAATTATTTTTTCTTTATTTTTTTCGAACGGCCGTCGGTTTTAAACCGGCGGCCGTTTTTGTTT
>JAHDGV010000259.1:5266-7586 GCA_020631655.1 Chloroflexota bacterium
TTTCTTTATTTTTTTCGAACGGCCGTCGGTTTTAAACCGGCGGCCGTTTTTGTTTGGGTATAAATATTCAGCCCATTACAAATTCAGACAAATTATTTGGGGCAGATATAATCAGCCTGCATGTCACAGGAAAAAAAGCTAAAAATCGGTTTAATAACGGGCGAGTTCCCCCCTATGCAGGGGGGAATCGGGGATTTTACGCATCATCTTGCACAAGAGATGGCAGAGCAGGGGCACGATGTTCATATTTTGACCCACCGCAAGGCAAAACAGCCGATAAAACGTGAACCATCCAAAACTGTTGGAGAGGCGTTTCAACGGTTGGGAACTGTTTGGGAACCACAATCTTTAGACTATGCCACCATTCATCCTAGATTCCGCCGTTGGAACTGGGGAGAAATGTCGAATATCGCAGATATCGCCATTCGTCAGGATCTTGATCTGCTGAACCTGCAATATCAACCGGCCGCCTTTAACATGCGCAACCCGGCCGTCAACTTTTTGCCCCTGCGGGTCAATGCGATCACCAAACTTGTCACCACATTCCATGATTTACGCACCCCATTTCTGTTTCCCAAAGCAGGCGGTTTGCGTAAACGGGTTGTCTACAAGCTGGCTCAACGTAGCCACGGCGTGATTCTGACCAATCCGGCCAACAAGCACGAGCTTAGCCGGGACGGTTTTGGAACCAAGGCTGAAACCCTGATCCCGATTGGCAACAACACCCCGGCCACTCATGTGAACCATCTAGAAATTGATGAAAACCGGAAAGAGTTGGGTGTGGATGAGTCGATCAAACTAATTGGCTTTTTTGGCTTTTTAAACAAAAGTAAAGGGTGCGATCATCTAATCGAAGCGCTTGAGCAACTTGATGATCAGTATCATCTGTTGATCATCGGCGGCACGGCCGGTGCGAGTGATACCATCAACAATGAGCTTTATATAGAAGAGATCAAACAAATGATCAGCGCAAAAGGGCTAGACGATCGGGTTCATTGGACCGGTTACCTACAACCCAATCGGGTTTCTGCATGGATTAAAACGACCGATATGCTGGTTTTGCCTTATCAGGATGGGGTTTCAACTCGCAGAGGGAGTTTGATGACAGCAATGGCTCATGGGATGCCGATTATTTCGACCCAAGCAGAGCTGATTAACCCGCTACTGCAAGATGGGGAAAATATGCTTTTGGCCCCCGTGGGCAACACGGCCGGATTGGTTGAACGCATTAATCAATTTGCCAGTAACCCAGATTTGGCACAAACCTTGGGTGATAAAGCCAAAGCAACGGCCGACTCTTTTTCGTGGCCCAATATCGCCAAACAAACGCTAGATTTTTACTATTCTGTTTTAGAATCAGAAGGGTAAAGCCAATTGTGAACCATGTCGGTGGCGGTTGTTAGCAAATCATCGGCCGCGGCGTTGGTCCAATTGATTGTTTCGTCATCTGGCTGGAACCAATTGTTTTGATGGCGAACAAATCGGTGGGTCTCAAACTTAATCCGCTCAACCGCCTCCTCTAAAGTTGATTCCCCGGCAAAATAGGGAGCAAACTGCCTGTAACCCAAGCCGCTCATCGCTGGCAAATTCCAACCGTAGCCTGCTTCGTGTAAGTCCAGAACCTCTTGTTCTAAGCCCGCTTCCAGCATCAAATCAACTCGATCATCGATCCGTTGATACAACTGCTCGCGATCACGAAAAAGCCCTAGTTTAAAGATAGCCCAGCTGGGCGGAGTTTTGGCCTGCAGATCTGACATAAGCTGGCCAGATACAAGAATCACCTCGAGCGCACGAATGACACGGCGCGGGTTTTGCTTATCAACTCGCTCGCTAGCAACAGGATCGAGGTGCTCCAGCCAACGTGCTAGCTCCGCCACAGGGTATCGGCCTAAAACAACGCGTAATTCAGGATGCGGCCCCACACGTGGAATGCCCCAACCCTCAACAACCGCTTTGATGTATTGCCCCGTGCCACCTACTAACATGGGCAATTTTTGGCGTTGATGGCAGTCTGCCACAATCGCTTTGACTCGATCTTGATATTCGCCCAAGGTCAGCGTTTCATCGACCTCACACAGATCGATCATGTGGTGTGGCACCCGGGCCTGTTCCGCGGCCGATGGTTTGGCTGTGCCAATGTCCATCCCACGGTAAAAAAGGCGCGAGTCGGCCGATATAATTTCGCCGTCAAATTGCTCTGCCAAGGTCAAGGACAGTTCGGTTTTACCAACGGCCGTGGGGCCGAGAATCACAAGTAGCGGGGCTTTGATCATGCAAACACTCTCCATCCCACCAAAATGATGATGTAGACAACGCCGAA
>JAHDGV010001025.1 GCA_020631655.1 Chloroflexota bacterium
AATTTGTTGCCGGTGTTTGCGGCCATCCTAGCGATATTTTTCTTGGGAGAAAGATTGGCGTGGTATCACTTTGTGGGGATGGCTTTGGTGTTTGGTGGGATGCTTCTGTTTAACAGGAAATAGAGATTTAAAAAGACCTCGTAGGTTTTTAAAACCTACGAGGTCTCAAATGAAAAATGAAAAGAGAGATACAACCAGGAAAAGTCCGTGCGCTACGTGCCACGGCAAACGACGAAGGGATTTTTACGATTTTAGCGGCCGATCATCGAGACTCGATGAAGGTGATGATTAACCCGGATGATTTGAACGCGGTACCGGCCGAGGTTGTGACAGACCTCAAGCTGGCGATCACGCGTGAGATTGTGCCGCTGGCATCTGGTACGTTGCTAGACCCGGTTTACGGCGGCCCTCAGGCGATTATGAGCGGCGCACTGCCCCGCGGCCTCGGCTGGATTAGCTCGATTGAAGATCAAGGGTATCTGGGTGATCCGTACAAACCGCAGACCCCGATGCTTAACGGTTGGGGAATCGAAAAAGCGAAGCGATTAGGAGCAACCGGTGTCAAGATTCTGATGAAATATCATCCAGATTCGGGTGAGGTGGCGGAGAAACAGCGTGAGCTGGTGGCTGGGGTTTTGGCTGAAGGAGCACGGTATGAACTGCCGCTGTTTTTGGAGCCGATTTGCTATCCACTGGACCCGGACATGCCGTACAGCAGTCCGGAGTTTGCGGCATTGCGGCGTGACATCGTTGTACGGACGGCCAAAACCTTCTCTGATTTAGGGGCTGATATTTTGAAGATGGAGTTTCCCATCGATGCAAAATTTAACGATGATGAGGGGGAATGGGCCGATGCCTGTGCTGAGCTGAATGATGCGGTTGATGTGCCGTGGGCGTTGCTTTCGGCCGGGGTGACGCACGAAGTCTTCCGTCGTCAGTTGCAGGTTGGATGTGAAAATGGCTGTTCCGGCTTTTTGGCCGGCCGTTCGGTATGGCGTGAGGCTGTGGCGTTGCAGGGTGAGGCACGGATTGCGTTTTTGCAGACTGACGGCCGGAGCCGGTTCCAAGAGCTGGTCAACATCGCCACGACGTATGGCACTCCGTGGACCGATCATTATGAACTGCCGTCTATCGATGATAAGTGGTACATGAGCTATTAATTTGTCTTACGTTCAAGAGGCTTCGAAGGCTTCAATGTATTCCCCTGGAAAGCTTAAAGGTTCTCGTGGATG
>JAHDGV010000260.1 GCA_020631655.1 Chloroflexota bacterium
TGAGGATTCTCGCTGATACGGGGATAGTTTGGTTGAGATTTAGACTTCGGTTGAGGTAGGGATTGTGTTGATGGAAGGTTTGAAGTGGACTGATCGTGTTGTGGCGAAAGCGGAGCAGGTTGAGGGTGTGGCGGTTGATTTGGTGGCGATTTTGGCTCCGTGGCTGGCCCCTGTGCCGAGTGCTTATTTGGTTTATCGGGCGGCGGTTGAGCGTTTGGAGTGGCATCCTGCTGTCGCTGTGGCGGCGGCGATTGCGATTGAGGCGATTGGTGTAACGAGTATTGTGAATGCGCTGAAGCTGTGGGATTGGAATAGTATGCGGTCGAAGGCGAAGGGTGAGAAGGGGGATCGGCGGGCTCCGTTTGAGTTGGCGCTGGCGGTGTGTGGGGTTTATGTGGTGGTAACGATTGGGCTGACGGTGTTGATGGATGTTTATCCGGATTTGGCGTTTGTGGCCCCGGCGATTTTTCCGGTGCTGGCGCTGGTGGGTGGTTTGAATATTGCGTTGCGGAATGGGCAGAAGGGGCGTGAGGCTGAACGGTCTGACCGTTTAGGGAGGCGTTTGCCTAAACGGGTTGGGCGTTCAAATGAACGTGGTGGATCTGAACCTAATGTTCAGATAAATGGGGAAGCGAGGGTTCAGAAAAAAGAGCGGAATGGGGCTGGGTTGAACGAAAATGGGGTGTTGAGTGGGGGAGATGGGGGTAAACGTTTAGTGGATGGGGATATGGAGCGGTTGTTGTTGAACGTTTTGGGTGAACGGCCGAAGGCTAGTTTACGGGAGCTGGGGGAGGCGGTTGGACGGTCTAAGGGTTGGGCGCATGGGCAGGTTAAACGGTTGGAGGGGGAGGGGCGTTTGGTGAAAAATGAACGGGGTTGGGAGGTTGTTGATGGGAAGGATTGATTTTCACAGATACGGATAGGTTGTGTCGTTGATTTTTTTTAAATGATAAGGCTTTCACTTCATAGTCTCTCGCAAGACTGTGAGAACGCACTTCGACAAGCTGTGCCAACAAGTTGGCCTTAGAAGAACTTTGTTTTTCATGTAAGCGTAGCGACGCTCAGTGCTCCTTGCAAGCGGAGATTTTGAATGAGTAAGGTAGGTGAATTAATGGGTTTGAATGGTTATCAATTGGATCGGCCGGGGGATTATCCGTTGGATTGGGGGTGTGTGGCTTGGAATGTGAAGACGGAGGCGGGTTGGCGGTGTGAGCATTGTGGGCATGTGCATGATACGGCGGCCGGGTACATGCTGGGGGTGCATCATTTGGATATGGATAAGGGGAATTGTGATTGGCGTAATTTGGTGGCTTTGTGCCAGCGGTGTCATTTGCGGATTCAGGCGAGGTATTCGCCGCTGCAGATGTGGTTGTTGTGTCGGCCGGTGTGGGCGGTGATTCGGGGGGTGGGAGGAAGGGATGTTAGATATTAGATGTTGGATGTTAGTGAGGTGAGTGATGGAGACTGTTTTTGATTGTGCGGAATGTGTGCGTAGTGGTGGAGTGGATTGGGTGTTGTTGGTGATTTTGTTGTTGATGCCGGTGGTGGCGTGGGTTTTGCCGGACGAGGATGAGTAGATGTAATGAATGGAATTAACCGCTGAGTCGCTGAGGGTTGGTTAATTTTAACGGTGGTTTGGGTTTACTTTTTGGGTTGTGGGTGGAGGGCTGGTTTGGTGGGTTATTTGGTAAAGGATTGTGGTTAATTTTTTCTAGGTTAAGTTTTTGGAGGTTTGACCGTTTATGTTGACGAAGATTGGATATGCACGGGTAAGTACGAAGGATCAGAATTTGAGTTTGCAGTTGGATGCGCTTGAGGCGGCCGGTTGTGTACGGATTTTTGAGGAGAAGCGGAGTGGGGCGAAGCGGAACCGGCCGGAGCTGGAACGGCTGTTGGATCAGTTGCGGCCGGATGATGTGGTGGTGGTTTGGAAGTTGGATCGGTTGGCGCGGTCGTTGAAGGATTTGATTGGGCTGGTGAATGAGATTCAGGAGAAGGGGGCGGGGCTGATTAGTTTGAATGACAGTATTGATACGTCGACGCCGCAGGGTAAGCTGATTTTTCATGTGTTTGCTTCTTTGGCGGAGTTTGAGCGTGAGATTATTAGTGAGCGGACGAAGGCGGGTTTGGCGGCGGCGCGGGCGAGGGGGCGAGTAGGGGGCCGGAAGAAGGGGTTGAGTAAGCAGGCGGAGCATAAGGCGGTGATTGCGGAGAGTTTGTATAAGGAAGGGGAGTTGAGTGTGATGGGGATTTGTGGGGAGTTGGGGATTTCGAAGCCGACGCTTTATAAGTATTTGCGCCATCGTGGGGTTGAGGTTGGGGGGGCGGCTAATGGGTGAGTTGTTGGGTAGTGATTGTTTGAACGCTGAGGCGCAGAGGGCGCGGAGGTTTGGAAGATAATGAGGTTACAGCAGTTGGGTTTGCCGGGTGTCGTTGAGTTGCCGGATATGCGAGTGAGTGGTCAGCTGGTGCTGTCTTTGTTTCCTGGGATTGATTTGCTAGGGCGTGGGTTTGAAGAAGTCGGTTTTTGTGTAGTGCGTGGGCCTGATTTGATTTTTGGCGGTGATGTGCGCGGGTTCACTCCTCCGGCCGGACGGTTTACGGGGGTGATTGGGGGGCCACCGTGTCAGGAGTTTAGTCGAGCTAAGAATGGAATGGTGCGAAGCGATTATGGTGGGGAGATGCTGGCTGAGTTTGAGCGGGTGGTTTTAGTGGCTGAACCGGACTGGTGGCTGATGGAGAATGTGGAGCGGGTGCCGGATGTAAAAATTGATGGATACAACTGGCAACGGCTGGATGTGTGGGCGCATGAGTTTGGGCTGAAGCAGAGGCGGTTACGTCATTTTCAATTTGGTAGTAAGCATGGGATGGCATTGGTGTTCCGGCGGGGTGGGGCTGGTGGGTGTGAGCCGGTGGTGACGGCAAGTGGGCGGGGGAGCAAGACGACTTGGGGTAGATTCTGCGAGGCGCAAGGGTTGCCCGTGGGATTTGATATTCCAGCATTTAAACGATCTGAAGCGAGACGAGCTGTAGGCAATGGTGTGCCTTTGCCGATGGCTAGGGGGATGGCTGAAATTGTGGCGGGGATGGTTCCGGCCGGGTCGGTGGATTTGTGTGAGTGTTGCTGTGGTCGGCCGATTTCGAAGAGCCAGACGTATGCGCGGGCGGCTTGCCGGATGCGGGCGATGCGGCGTAGGAAATCGATGTAAACCGTAACACGGCCGGTGTAACTGTGCCCGGCTTGGTTACGGCGTCAGGTGCTGACGGGCGTCGATGGGTGACGCTGGTTATTTTGTCGTAACTTGGCCATATCGGTTTGGCTTAGCTCAGTTACGACTTTAGGAGCAGAAGGGTTGTTTGGGGGTGACTAAATAAGATACTGAAAACATGAAGAAAATATATTTTGTTTTTGGTGTTCTATTGGCGGCTCTGCTGGTTGCCGTCCCTGTTTCTGCGCAGGTTGATGATTTCTTTTTCTTTCCGGAAATGTGGGAGGTGGGGGAGTTGAAAGGTGAGTACGATTATGAGTATCGGTTTTATCGGCAGGAGATTACGGTGTATGGGTTTATGGAACCGGCCGACCATACGGGTTGGGTTGATGTGTGGTATACGTTTGAGTATGGGGAGGATCGTAGATGGCGGTTGATTGATGTACGGCAGGAGCGGCATGGGAATAGGGTGTATCGGCCGCAACATAGCGGGATGAAGCGGTACATGAGGGCGGTCTTGAATTGTCGGTGGAATTCAGAGGCGGCGCATGTGTGGGATGGGGTTGAGGGAAATGCAGTTGGGTTTGCGGGTGAGTTGTATGATGCTGTGGGGCCGATTTGTGAGGAATGGTTTGGGCAGAGTTATCCGCCACCTAATTGAGTTTTGGATATTGAGGCTCAGAGGGGGTGAAGGTGGTTTGTTATTTTATCGGCCGATGGTCTTTTGATCGTCGGCTTTTTTGTTGCATTATATGGGAAAGGAGGCGTTAAGTTAAAGGTGGGTTTTGCTTGACTGCGGAAAGTGTCTAAACTATTAGCGGGGGTGTTACTCCTCGGCTACATTGTTTGGTATTTACATATTTAGGGCTTTCGCTTCGTACGTGTTCAGCAACTGCGAAGTCACCCTTCGACAAGCTCAGGGCTCCCTGCAAGCGAAGATCCTAATATTATAAGGAAGCTGGCTATGACAGATGAGAATAAGGACCCAATTGAACAAAAAAGAACGTTGATGACGCGGATTACGGCCGCACTCGGCCGGGTGGCGACCCCGGCCGCGAAGCTGACACAATGGAGCGTGGCTGGCTTGACGATATTCGAGCTGTTTAGCCTGTGGCAAGGGAATCCGGCCGCACTTGCTGGTTTAGGCCCCGTGGTAGGCATGCTGTTTGAGACATTGAAGGGGGAAGTGCTCGGCGGCCTGCTGGGGAAAGTGGCTGACGCTGGTGAGGGTGTAACCGATGAGCAGATTGCGGAGTGGGTGGCGGAGGCGTTACAAACGGCTGGGGTTAACGATGTGGTTCAGAGTGAGGCGTTTGAAGGACTTATCGGACAATTAGAAGAGCAAGCAACGGCCGAACATGATGCTTTAGCCGGGCTGATTGACCGGTTGCAGATCGTTATGTCTGGGCAGAATGTGAAGTTGGAACGTCAGCTCAAGCAAATCTCAAAAAGCCTCGACACAATCAGAGGAGATAACTACGAGATCAAAGGGGATTATGTGGGTGGGGATAAGTTTGGTGGTGACAAACTGACTGCCGATCATATTTTGCAGGACAGTGAATTTAAGATTGGAAAGGTGGGGAAAAAAGCAGCTGTAGCACAGGGGCCAGACGCAAAAGCGATTTCGGGCGATGGGGTGATTGCGGAAGATGGAGCGATTGTGGTTAAGCTGGAAAACGTGGGAGACAATGCCAATATCCAAATTGTGGCGGGTAAAGATGGTTGGCAGGAACGTGATTTAGAGGATCCTGGGGATATGTCGGCTGTTGAGAAGGGGTCGTTGGAAGAGCGGTATTTGGCTTATGTGATTCAGCATAATCGGTATTTGCGCCTGCAGGGGATACGGAGCGGCGGCCGGAATGTGCATATTGAACTAGATCAGATTTATGTGACGCTGCGGATGCAGACGAAACAGGAACGGCCGGCCGAGAATCAAAGAAGCTGGCTGGGAATGGAGGCTGAACTGGGGCCTGGGGTGCGCGGCCGGATGGGACGGATTGAAAACCTGACGGAAACGGCGACCGTCAGCGTGAATAAAGCTTTGGAAGATCACAAACGGCTGGTGGTGTTGGGTGATCCGGGGAGTGGTAAGACGACGCTGCTGCGCTATTTGACCCTTATTTACGGCCGAGACTTTTCGAGCGATACCGGTTTGGTGCAGGCGCGGTTGGGGCTGGATGAACGTGGGGTGCTGCCGATTTTAATTGAGCTAAGGGATTTTGGGAAGTTTATTAAGACGCATCATGCACAGGATGACGGGACTGAGGGGTATACACTGTTGCTTGATTTGTATTTGAGTCAGCTGAAGGGGGAAGGGATCGATTTGCCTAAGTCGTTTTTAGAAGGGTATTTAGGAAATGGAAAAGCGATTGTGCTGCTAGATGGGTTAGATGAGGTGGCGAGCGGCCCCATGCGTCAGCGGGTGTCTGAGCTGGTTGAGTCGTTTACCTTGCGTTTTACAGACTGTCGGTATGTGCTTTCGAGTCGGGTGGCTGGGTACGAAGGTGTCGAGGTGGGGATAGACTACCATACGGCTACGGTGCGCCAATTTACGCTGGCGGACGTACGCCACTTTTTAACGGAGTGGCATCGGGTGATTGTGGGTGGACAAGCCAGTGAAGGGGGTGTGGCCGATCATAAGGCGAAAGAGCAAACGGATAAGCTGATGGGGGCGATAGAAGCGAAGGCGCAGATACAGGATTTAGCCATTAATCCGCTGATGTTGACGGTGATTGCGCTGGTGCACAAGGACCAAGTGAAACTGCCGGACCGACGGGCTGAGCTGTATGCAGAAGCAGTGGATGTGTTGCTGGGTAAATGGGATGAGGCGAAAGGGTTGCCGACGGATGATAATTTTGGCGGCCGCCAAATGGATACAACGGATAAACGGTTGATGCTGCAAACGGTTGCCCTGCATATGATGGAAAGTGAGCGACGGGACATTGATAAAGAGGTGCTGCTGGAATTGCTGTTAAGTGAAATGAGTGACCTACTGGGGCAGGTGGATGATGCGGACCAGCTGGCGGAGCGATTTGTGGGGATGATTGAGGAACGGGCCGGGCTGCTGATTGAGCGGGAAAAGGGTGTTTTTGCTTTTTCGCACTTGACATTTCAGGAATATTTGGCGGCCGCCGCGATTGCAGCCCGTGAGGATTACATAGGGTATACGCTGAAGGTGAGCGGGGAAGCGTGGTGGAAAGAGACGATTTTGCTGGAGGCGGGCTTTTTGAGTTTGCAGGGACGTGATAGGGCGAACCGGCTGATACAAGCGATTAGCGAGCATGAAGATAAGCATGAGAAGTTCCATAATTTGGTATTGGCGGCCAATTGTTTGAACGATGTGGGAGAGGGACGTGTCAGTGCTAAGATTGCCGGTGTGATTCAACGAAAGTTGAGAGATGGGGTTGAGGCACCACCCCCTTGGGAACAGCGCTGGTTTCGTAAAAAAGAGCGTGAGGGGGATGTTGAAGGGTGGATAAAGCTGCGGGCAAAGGCGATGGAGGCTTTGGCGCAGAGTGGGGCTGGGTATTGGAGTGGGGTGTTTGGTGAGCCGGAATGGGTCATGGTCGGCGGTGGTGAGAGCCAAGTGACGGTTTATGATGATGAGAATAAGTACTTTTCAGAAAAGCGTAAGACGGTAGTATTGCCCGATTTTAAGATAAGCCGGGTGCCGATCACAAATGCACAGTTTGAACTGTTTATCACAGATACGGGGTACAAGGCACCGAGATTTTGGGAGGATGACAAGCCGTTAAAGGGGAAAGAGAGCCACCCAGTTGTGGGAATTAGTTGGTTTGACGCAGTAGTTTATTGTGAGTGGTTGAGCGGTAAGCTAGGGAAAGAGGTGCGCTTGCCGACCCATGCAGAATGGCAAAAAGCGGCCGGATGGGATGAAAAAGCACAAAAACTGCGTGAGTATGCATGGGGTGAAACGTTTGAAAAAACACGCTGTAATACGGAGGAATTAGGGGTGCAAGATACAACGCCTGTGGGTGTTTTTCCTGAGGGGGCTAGCCCTTATGGGTGTTTGGATATTGCCGGTAATGTTTGGGAGTGGTTGAGTGATGAGATTGAGGATAATTACCCTTTGGTGAATGAAAATGGACAATTCGTAGATAAGGAAGGAAATCAGGTGTCTGAGCAAGAAGATTGGGTTTGGGAAGTACAGTCCGTCCGTGTGTTGGCTGGCGGTTCTTGGCACGACAATCAGTCTAGTGCGCGTGTTTCGTATCGCTACTGGGATCTTCCGCACCTCGGTTTCAATAATGTTGGTTTTCGGGTTGTGTCCCCTGTGTCCTGAAGTCCTGTTTTCTGATTACTGGCTTCTGTGTGAGCGAAGCGAGCGGGGGGT
>JAHDGV010001026.1 GCA_020631655.1 Chloroflexota bacterium
AAAACAACAAGACCCAATCCGTTGGGATTGGGTCTCGTTTAAGGAGGAGAAGAAGATTGTTTTCTTACTTTGCTTGGGCAAGTTGTTGTTTACCCAAAGTAAGGAGAAGAATTGATAATGAAAGTATAGAGTAGGTTTGCCTATGGTTCTGTACGTCCAAAATACGCAAACCCTACGCACAACCTACGCTTGTGATTTTATTCACAGATCTATAAGAAGCTGGTCCCAGAGGTAGCACTACAGAACCAGTACTAACTATCTACTGATCTAAACCATAGGTTTTTTGCACAAAATTCAGCAAAAATGACACTTTTCGACGGTGTGCCCCCACTCCTGCTACACTTCAACCATGACGTTTAAGATGGCTCGCTGGCAATCGCACCTCATCTTACTGGTGATTCTACTAGCCGCTTTTTGGCTACGGGTCTACAAATTGGAAGATTTTCCGGCCGGACTGCACTTTGACGAAGCCGCCAACGCCATTATTTCCCGCGATATCGCCTTTGATGGGTACAGACCCATCTTTATTTCAAGCTACACGGGTAAAGAGAGCCTGTTTTTCTACGCAGCAGGACTCATTATGAACAGGATCGGTGGGACCGTGTTTGCACTACGCGTAACCGCCAGCTTAATGGGGCTGATCACCTTAGCAGTTACATATCGCTTGGGCCTGCAGCTGCTTAAACGCAAAAGTGATGCACTCATCGCCACCCTGCTATTAGGAGCCAACTTTTCACATCTGCTTTTTAGCCGCCTTGGTTTTCGTGCCATCAGCCAACCGTTGTTTCAGGGGCTAACGGTCCTTTTCTTGATAGAAGGGATGCGGCGTCTGCGGCTCAAAAAATCAGCTTGGGAATGGTTTGCCACGGCCGGATTTTTTCTAGGGCTAACGGCCCATACCTACTTAGCCGCACGGCTATTCCCCATTGTGCTTGCCATCCCGCTCCTAATTTTTGCGGGGCTGTGGTTCAAACATGGTAAAACATGGGCCGAAACAAAACCGCTCGTTCTCCATTATCTGCTAGTTGGATTAATTGGGGTCATCACGCTATTCCCGCTACTTTACTGGTTTACGATTCACCCTGAAGCATTTTGGGTGCGTATCGAGCAAGTGGGCAACACTTCGGCCGGAATCTCACGCTGGGAAGGAATTCAGCGTGCGGCCAGCATGTTGTTTTTTCAGGGAGATCCGTATATCCGCTTTAACATCCCAGGCATGGCCCTTTTCC
>JAHDGV010001027.1 GCA_020631655.1 Chloroflexota bacterium
ATCGTCTCTGATGCACCGTTGCAAAAATATGTGCCGCTCAACAAGCCAACATCTGGGGATGAGGGGCTGGGCGGCGTTGATCGTGTGACCCAATGGCCTATGGAAATTGTTGAGGGGATTGGGCTACTCAAGGTCGACTTTTTAGGTCTATCAACCTTGACCGTTATGCGCCGGGCGGCCCGCATCATTGAAAGACGCTTTGGCACCCGCTACACGATGGACAACATCCCCTATGATCAGGGGCATGAGGGGCCTGATCCTGACAAAAAGCCAGAGGCAGCCTTTGACATGCTGGCCCGTGGTGAAGTGGCCGGTGTCTTCCAAGTTGAAGGTGCGGGGATGCGTCGGCTGATGATGGAGATGAAGCCTGCCCGGTACGACCACATTATCGCGGCGATCTCGCTCTACCGGCCGGGGCCGATGGAAAACATCCCTGAATATATTAAGCGGATGCATTCTGAAATTTACGATGGCAAAGACATTGTCACCTACCATTCAGACGCGCTCATCCCGATTTTGCAGGACACCTACGGCATCATCGTTTATCAGGAACAGATCATTCGCATCGCATCTGTTTTGGCCGGTTATGAGCCGGGCGAAGCGGACATGATCCGGAAAGCGGTATCGAAAAAGAAGCAAAAACTGCTTGATCAGCATAAGGCTCAATTTACGGCCGGGGCCTTGGACAACGGCATCACCCAAGAGGCGATTGATGCGATTTGGGGGGACATTGAGTTCTTCGCACGCTACGGATTTAACAAGGCACATGCGGCTGACTATGCCAAAGTTACCTGCCAAACCGCTTTCTTGAAAGCGCACTATCAGGTTGAATATTTGACCGCCATGCTCAGCGT
The DNA here is from genome assembly GCA_020631655.1 of Chloroflexota bacterium. Taxonomy (GTDB): domain Bacteria; phylum Chloroflexota; class Anaerolineae; order Promineifilales; family Promineifilaceae; genus WTJY01. The sequence goes on from JAHDGV010001027.1 coordinate 855, forward strand.
GGAGCGGAACAACACTGAAAAAGTTCAACGCTACTTTGGCGAGGCGAAAAATCTTGGCATCGATATCGGTGCCCCCGACATCAACCGTTCAGAGATCGACTTTTCGATTGAAGACCCTGAGGAAGAGGGGGGCAGGCCGCTGATTCGCTTTGGATTGGGTGCAATCAAAAACGCCGGTGATGCGGCTCTGGCGATGATGTTGGATGACCGTGAGGAAAACGGCCGGTTTAAATCAGTGCAGGATTTGTGCGAGCGGGTTGACCTGCGCAAAGTGGGCAAACGGACGCTCGAGTATGCGATTAAAGCAGGCGCGTTCCGGGAATATGGCACCGTCCCGCAATTGATGGACGCCATCGACCGGATGGTCAACTACA
>JAHDGV010000261.1 GCA_020631655.1 Chloroflexota bacterium
GAAGAAGCGGCCGTTGACACATTCGTTTTGGCTGAAGAGCCCGTTGCCTTTAGTGCAACCGAAAATATTGTTGCAATCACCGGATTCGAAACAAACACTTGGACAGAATCTACAGCTGAAGGCGGTGGTATCGCGACCATCTCAATCGATACCAACCATGCATCAGTAGGTGATTCTGCACTAAAAATCTCTATGCCGGTGACCCCACTGGCGGCCGATGCCGAAACTGATCCAAACACAGTTAGTTGGACCCGTACGCTCGACCAGGCTGAGGATTGGACCGCATTCGACCACATCACGGTGGACGTTTATTCTGAGAATCAACTGGCCGACATGCCGTTTTTGCAGTTGACCTTGAGCAACAGCATCGGCAACGGAACAACAGTAACCATGCTTCCGGGCCGTGATTTGGTTCAATGGGAAAACCCTGGCATGATCATCCCGATCAATTCAATCGATGATGCGATTTTGAGCGATGTAACAGCTGTAACCTTTACAGCGGCCGGTTATAACGATGGCTTGTTTGGGCCAGCACAAAGCTCGCTAAACATCCATCTAGACAACATTAAATTAGATGGCTCAGTCGTATGGGAAAGTTTCGAAACTTCGCCATATGCAGTTGAGTCAGCAACGGTTGAAACCACACTTGCTGGAATCACCAACAACGCAAACTACGCTGGCAACCCCGGCTCACTCGTTCTTTCATGGAGCAGTGGAGAAGCGGGTAACGGTGCCGCCACAATTTCTGCGGCAACGGGCCAAGATTGGAGCGGGATCACGGCCGTACGCGGTTGGGTGTACGCTTCAAATGGAGAACTCCCACTCGCCCTTTCGATTACAGATGGGGTAAACACCATCTCAACCGATGCCGTTTCAACCGGTGTTGCTGATGAATGGGGCGCTGTTGTTTGGGCACTACCTGCTGACGCAGAGATTAACCTGGCTAACGTCAGCGGCATGACCGTTGAAGTAGCGGATCTAGCCACTTACCCAGAAGGCACCGTCTTTATCGATAGCCTTCAAGCAGCAGTTAGCGCAGACACCCCGTTCGATGTCAAAGTAATGGCAGACGAAAGCGGCAACGAAATTAGCTGGAACAACCCGATTGCGGGTGATGCAACCGGCTATACCGTGGTTGCGGCCGTCAATGATTTTGCGACTTCGGCCGATGAAGGCATCGTAGTCTGTGAAGTAGCCATCGACGCACCTAGTGTGTGTACACACGAAGACCTTGAAGAGGGTGCGGCTTATTACTACACCGTATTGGCTAATACGGCTGAAGGTTCAATCTTTAGCGATACAAGCAAGGCTACACCAGAAGCGGCACCAATTATGCTAACCCCAGCCGGTAGCAATTTTGAGATCACGATTAATCCTGACAACGGTGCGATCGAAGCGATCACAAATGCTGTTACGGGTGAATTGGTTAGCCAAGGCAATGCTGGTGGAGCGGTTTGGGCCCTCAAATTCTTCGATGAAGCTACGATGCCCATGCTTTCCTCAGCCGAATTCAGCGCAGATTCTGATACCGCCCTGTTTACGCTAGACGAAGAAACCGGCACATTGATTTACAGCTATGACATGGACGGCGATGCGGCTACGGCCGAGGTCAGCGTTCAAGTTCAGCTGACTCAAGTTGATGCAGATACGTTCGACTGGAATATGACAGTTGAGAACAACTCTGGACTGACGGTGCGCAAAGTAATCATGCCACACGGCATGAGCTTCGAAGCGGCCGGTCTAGACCGTGTTTACGTCCCTGTTTGGGAAGGTATGGCGCTCGAGCAAACTTACTTTGTAGAGAACCGTAGCACCCACTTCGGCCGTGGCTCGATGTTTGCTGACATGGTCGCCATCGAACATGACGCAGGCAACATGGCGTTCTACACCATTCAAGACAGCCTGTACCAAGCTGGCATCATCCCTGGCCACAACGCTGAAGAAGCGGTTATCCAACCGGCCGACTACCACATTTGGGGTAACGATGGGGCCGGTTACGTTGCAATGGAAATCGGAACAGCGATTCCATCTGGTCAGTCATGGGACAGTGCAACCGTACGCTTCCATATCGGTGCTGATTTAGATGAAGTGATGGAAGGTTACATGGCTGATTCTGGCCTTGATCAGATCCCAGCCCTAGCCGAAAAAGATGTGCTATTTGGTCAATTTAATCAAATTGCTGAAAGCGCCCTATTGAACCTAGACATTTCAGCCATCGAAGCTGAAACGGGTCAAACCTGGCAAACTGTTCGCGATGATGTGTTGGCCACACTGCCACAAAACGCCATCGTCCAGTTCAGCCGCTGGCAAAATGGTGGTGTCGATGCAGAAGGGAACGCCCTAACACCAGACATCAACCAAGATTTGCCAAATGCCCCAATTTGGACCGAACAACACGGTTCGGTTGAAGATTTCCAAGCATTGCTCGATTCGATGAATGCGGACGGAATCTTTGCCGCTCCGTATATCGACTGGACCGTTTGGACCCAGCTTGTTGAAGAAACTGGCAACTTGCCATCCTTGGATAATTCTCCAGATGCATTGCGCAGTTCTACCGCGTCACAAGCGGTTCTTTTAGACGGTGGCTATGTGCTCAAATCTTGGTCAGATGACCTACGTGCACGCAACGACGCGATCGTAAGCCAGCTCGCTAGCGATGTAACGCTCGACTTGCTCTACTCAGAAATGAGCGGTGCAGACAGATGGCGCTACACCTATATTGACGATGCAGAACAAGCCTCTGCAAGTGCATTTACACAGGGAATTATCAACGAAACCAACCGCCTCGGGGCAGGTCAGCCTTTAATCGTCGGATCTATGATGGATCAGCTAGCAAGTGGAGCAACCGGCTTTGCTGGATCGCTTCGCCAAGAGCAAACCACCGGATTGCTACGTCATCTGGGTGCTCAATATGACGCATGGAACGCGTATCCATTAGCGGCCATGATGATGCATGACAAAGTGGCGTTCTATCCAAACCCAACTCAAAATGCTCGTCCAACCGCTAGCCGCGCTGAGTTCACCTATTACACCTTAATGGGCTACAACCTAGCAGAAGATGCCAGCACGCTAACCGGCGGCCGGGAATTCTGGGTCCCAATGATCAGCTCTTTCCAAGAGACGATTAACAGTCGTACCTTTGGTGAAGAAATGACCAGCTACGAAGTATTAACCGAAGACAACAAGCAGGTAGAGACTGTATTTGGCAGCGGCCGAAACAAAATCACTATCTCAGCTAACTTCGACCTAGACGGAACCGGTGCAACGGCCGACTTTGGCGGCTACACCGTTTCTCCCGATGGCTTCCACGCACGGACGGCCGACGGAAGTATGGTAGGTGGCGTTTACTTTGGTCAATTCAACGGAAACGGTTTGAGCAGTGGTCGCCACTGGATTACGGTTGAGCACTTCGATAACACCATCGAAGTTCGCCAAACCTTTGGTACAGACACCGACTTGATGCTAAACCGTCCACGTAACTGGCGTAACGCTGACTTGATCCAAATGGTTCAAGTGATGGAAAACGGCCGGGCGATTCCGGTTGAAGTAACCGATGTATTGCCTAACCGCATTTTGATCAGCTATGCCAACGAGTTAGAAGGTTTAGCTACCGATCGCTTCATCGTTTACTACAACGAGCTAGACGGCGGATTTGATATTGTTGCGACACTCGAAGAGTTAACCGCAGTGGTTGAAACTGAAGCTGTTGAAGAAGCTCCTGAAGCGGCAGAAGGCGAAGGCGCAGCTGATGAAGCGGCCGAAACCCCTGCTGAAGGTGAAGGTGTTGCGGATGACGAAAGCGCCGCAGGCGATGAAGCTGTGGAAACTCCGGCCGAAGGTGAAGGCACTGCTGACGAAGCGGTCGAAACACCAGCTGAAGGTTCTGATGAAGAAACAGCAGAAACGCCAGCTGAAGGTTCTGACGAAGAAACAGCTGAAACACCAGCTGAAGGTTCGAACGAAGAGACGGCTGAAACACCAGCCGAAGGCTCTGAAGAAGAAACCGCCGAGACTCCAGCTGAAGGTTCTGACGAAGAAACTGCTGAAACACCAGCAGAGGGTGAGACTCCGCCAGAAACGGCCGATGAATCCCCTGAAGGCGAAACCCCACCAGCCGATGGCGAGGGCAGCTCAGAAGAATCTGAAGGCACAACTGAAGGTGATGGTTCTGGAGAAGCAGACGCATCTGAAGAAGGTGCTACAGATGAAGACGGCCCTGGCGGCGAAAGCGCTGAGGGTGAAGGTGACGGAACTGAAGATCCAGCAGAAGGATCTGAGTCCGAAGCACCAGAAGGTGATGGCAACTAACGCCTGACACGACCGCATTTAACAGCCGAGGGGGCAATTTTGTCCCCTCGGCTTTTCATGCTTGTATCAACAGAATTTTAGTGAGCCCACATTTATAAACTTTATCGGAAGGGGCATATCCTATGATTGATCAAAACAAATCCGCACAATCAAAATTTTCGGCCGTTTTTTGGAAACGGCTCTGGATAATGACGGTGTTAGCAACCGTCACCATTGTCATGTCGTTGCCCGCCATTGGTGCCGGTGATTTAGGGCAATCTGAAGGATTTGTTTCACGAGTCACCCAGCAATCGGCGGGCCAAGCGGCCGTTGCGACTCAATCAAGCGGGTTTCTCGTAATCGATCAATTTGACGGCCATACGTGGGGAGATGCCGGAGCAAACAATACGAGGGTAGGAAGCTACCAATTTACCTCCCAAAGAGCGTTTCAAGGGAATCAAGCCTTAAAAGTTTCTGCTCCGATCCAACCTCTGGTGGAAGAAAACCCAGCCTTAAACCAAGTAATTCTGAGCCCTGTTCGAGAGCTGATTCAGGCTGAGGATTGGTCATCGGTTAAGTTTGTGACCCTAGATGCCTACCTAGAAGAAAATCCGGCCGACTTTCCAGAACTACAACTAACCCTCATCAATTCGGCCGGTGAAACATTTACCACTTTTGCCCTGCACAACGACACCGGCACCCTAAATCGCTGGGAAAACCGGGAAATCACATTTCCCATTCAAGGGGTTGATGGTCTGGTTGAGCCAGCCCCCATCACTGTTTTAACAGACGTAAAACAGGTTGAAATCGGGATTGTGGGGTACAACGAGCCGCTCCCCCAGTCTGACGCCGAGGCGGAGGCGGGGCTAACTTTAAGTGAGCTAAACGTCCATCTAGACAATTTTAAGCTTAATGGAACAACTCCGTGGGATACATTCGAAGGGGCCAGCACCGATTGGAAACCGGCCGGTGATGCGAGCACCACGGCCGGAATCACCCACAATAAATCTTGGAACGACAGCGCTGGATCGCTTTATTTAGGTTGGCAGTACAGCGGTAGCAATCCCGAAGCCATCGTCAGCACGTCTCAACTTAGTCCAGAGATTAATTGGGCCAACTTCAACTATGTGCAGGCGCAGATATGGGTCGATAATCCAGAAATCCCATTTTCTGTGCGGCTAACCGACAGTGCCGGAAATCAGGCAACCACCCCACCCAGCAACAGCACGCTCAGCCGGGGCTGGACGGCCGTGGCTTGGCCAATCCCTAAACAGGCGGAGATCGACTTTGCCGCCATCACCCAGCTCGAAATTTTTGTGGCAGATATTTCTGTTTTCCAAGAAGGAGAAAGTTACATCGATGAGCTTGTACTGGTCCGGGACGTGGGTCAACCCTATGACGTGAAAACCCGTGTACTAGCTGGCAAAAACGAGATTGAGTGGACCAATCCCAATAAACCTGAAATTGGATCGGTAGCCGTTTACGGCGACACCACAGGAGCGCCGCTGAGCGTGGGCAGTGGCACCCAAATCTGCCAAGTCTCGGCCGTCGCTTCGATTGGGCAGTGCGTTCATGAAGGGGTTAATCCGGGTGAGACATGGTTTTACAGCGTGTTCCCATTGCAAGAGGGAGCGGTGCTCGCCACCAGTGAAATGGGACAAATGCCAGCCGCACAAAATCAAATTCTTATTCGCCCCGAAGGGAGCCAGATCGAGCTTGCCATCTCGCCAGTCAACGGGGCGATTTTGTACATTCGTGACACCACCACTGGAAAAAATCACAGCACCGGCTCACTCGCAAATGCGCTTTGGCACATCAACTTTTTTGATGAAGCGACTTTGCCCAGCTTATCTGCGGCCGATTTTTCGCCAGAATCTGAGTCAGCCCAGTTTAGCTTTACGGCCGAACCGCCCAGCCTAAACTACAACTGGTCACAGGGGCCACAATCATTGGCCATGCAGGTCAGCATCACGGCCGATGGACCAGAATCCTTTGCACTCAAAGCCACCATCAACAATCAAACCGGGGTGCCGATACGCTCTGTTGCCTTGCCGCACGAGCTTGGCTTTGCACAGACGGGGCTCCGCCATGCCCTCTTGCCGCTGGGTGAAGGATTAACCCTGCTCCCAACCTTTTTTGCAGAACAGCGGAGTACCGGTTTTGATCGGCCGGGGCTGTTTGCAGACCTGCTTGCGGTTGAATCAGACAGCGGTGATCTAGCCATCACCATGGTGCAGGACAGTCTATATCAGGCTGATTTGATTACCGGTCACAATTTGGCCGACCCTGTGTTCCAGCCAAACCGGCTCAGCTACGGTAGCACCCACAATGATGGTTTTATGCAGGTTGAGATGCTCACCCTCATCCCATCAGGGCAAACGTGGCAAAGCGGCACGCTCAAGTTTCACATCAACAAAAACTTCCAACAGGTTGCCCAGCAGTATGCGGCCGATAACGGCTTGGATCAAAACCCAACCTTGGCCGAAAAACTGGCCCCTTGGGGGACTTATGATGCGCTAGCGCAAAGCCCGATCTATTTCCTAGATGCTTCAAAAGCGATTGAGTGGGAAAAAGCGGCCCCCGGCCTGTTATGGCAATCTGTGGCTGATGAATGGCTACCTGAACTTGAGACGCCGGGGCTTGTACAGTTTTACCACTGGCAACAAAGTGCTGATCCTACCAGCGGGTTGCCCGGCTCACAGCCAATTTGGACCGACAAATATGGTCCAGAAATTGATCTGGCAAGTTTGCTCGAAGCGTTAGAACAGCAAGGATTTATGAGTATGCCGTCCACCGATTGGACTGTGTGGAGCGATCCGACATTGCGGGCGTCAGTCCCACCGTCAGCCACGCTCAGCAGTCTGCGCGGCTTTGATTTCCCGTACGAAAGTGGCACAGACGGCGTTTTGATGGCTCCGTGGCGACCAGAGTTGCAATCGGCCAACGACGACTATTTCACAACCTATTCTGAGCAGTTGCCTCAAACATTTATGTTTGCGGCCGACGCGGCCGGAGAAGGGGCTCGCTACACGCTTTTAGAAGATGGCGTAACCGGCTCTGCGGCCGCTTACACAACTGCGGCCTTGGCTGAAACCGGCCGATTGGCAGAGCAAATGCCGATTTTCACCGATGCGGCCGTTGATATGTTGGCCGAAAGTGTCACCGGATTTAATCAATCGATCCATAACCAGCGGGCCGATGGCAGCCTGTTGCACATGGGGGACTGGTTCAAAACCCACACCCCCTACCCATTGGC
>JAHDGV010001028.1 GCA_020631655.1 Chloroflexota bacterium
ACTTTCTACTTTGTGCTAGATCAATCCGCGGATCGATAAACTGATACGCGATATCGGTCAAAATATTGGCCGCAATCACCATGATCGATGAGAAGAGCAGGATGCCCAACACGGTTGGGAAGTCGCGGCGCAAAATCGAATCAAACGCAAGCGTGCCGATTCCGGGCCAGTTGAACACTGTTTCGACCAAAATCGCCCCGGAGAGCAACGAGCCAAACTGCAAACCTGCAATGGTTACCACCGGCAAAACCGCATTGCGGAGCGCGTGTTTTCCTACAACGCTTACCTCGCTCAACCCTTTTGAACGGGCGGTGCGAATATAGTCTGATTCAAGCACTTCGAGCATACTGGCGCGGGCCAAGCGGCTGTACTGAGCCAGAAAAATAATTGCGAGGGTTGATGCAGGTAGAACAAGGTGATAGGCGACGTCTAACGTGCGCTCCCACCAGTTCCCCTCCAGCAAAATATCTCGCATTCCGTTTACCGGAAAGATGGGAAACCAACTCGCCAACAGGATCACAATCATCAGGCCGGACCAAAAAACCGGCAATGAGTAGCCTACCAAAGAAAACACGGTGACTAAATTGCTAAAAAATCCGTCCGGTTTGCGGGCCGTCATCACCCCTAAAAATGTTCCCCCAACGATGGCCATAATCAAGGCTGTCGATGCCAGCAATAGGGTCGGCCAGAGGCGATCCATAATTAAGTCTAAAACAGGTGTATTGTAGAAAAATGAAATACCAAGGTCTCCCCGCGTGGCCCGAACCAAGTATACGTAAAGCTGTGTGTACCACGGCTGGTCAAGCCCATAGGCGGCCCGAATTGAGGCCAACATCTCTTCGGTTGCGCCACCCATTTCTCCAGCAATCACTTCGGCCGGGTCCCCCGGCGCAATGTGGATGAGCAAAAAATTGAGCACGATTACAACAAGTATCAAAAGCACTGCGTTAAGTAATCGACGGCCGATTGATTTTAAAGTTTCCATTTTTCCTAATCCTAAATGAGCAAAGAAGTTTTGCCTGCCGGATTGTGGTCCAAAAAATTCATATTGGCAAGTAAATGCGCCTTCAGTTTTGGGCCAAAATTTGGAGCTGTTTTCTCAAGTTGTTTAGCTCTAAATTTACAAAAATAGGCCAGTAAATCGGCAGATCGATGACTGTTACACCGACCTACCGAATACTGGCCTACTAATTACCGTTTACCTGCTCCCCTCTCCAAAGCTTGGG
>JAHDGV010000262.1:0-2988 GCA_020631655.1 Chloroflexota bacterium
TCTGACGGAGTAAACAGTGCAGAGGCGTTAAGTACTGTTTTTAGTATTGATAAAAAACAACCTATTTTAGAGGTTTTAGCTCCACCAAATCAGGCGGTGTATAAGTCAGCAGAAAATGTGTTATTTGAAGCCAAAGTCATAGATGAAGAAGATGGCAACTTGGGTGAAAACACATTATGGGAATCCAACATTGATGGTTTCATAGGATCCGGTTCTTATTTAACCTCAAATAGCTTATCCACTGGTTCGCATACGATAACAATTTCGGCCGAAGATTCTGATGGCAACCGAGTTTCTCAGTCTTTCAACATTGTGGTGGATGGATCGCCTCCATCAATTGACTTAACCATCATTTTAGATGGGACCCCGGCCAGCTGTGTCGAAGCTACGATCAGCGGGCAAGATGAAGGTGGGATGATTTCTAAAGCAGAATTTAGCACAAATGGAGGAGAAAGCTGGCAGATAATTGATCATACAGCTTTGCCAGCAACTTTCACAGTTCCCGGTACAGGTCTCATCCATTTTGTGAGCCGCCTAACAGACCATGCAGGTCATCAAGTTACAGCTGATGAAGAATTCTTTATCCAAACAGCTTGTGAAAATCAAGCTCCTAATGCTGATGCAGGGTCTGAATACACAGGCATTGAAGGTCAAGGAATTCAACTAGATGCAAGTGGCTCCGCTGACGAAGATGGAGAGATCATCTCATATAATTGGGATATTAACGGGGATGGAGACTATACTGATGCAATTGGGATTACTCCAACCGTAAGCTTCCCAGACAATGGAAATTTCCCTGTCACTCTTCTTATCATTGATACTGCCGGTATTAGCGCTACGGCTACAACAACAGTTTCTGTAAGCAATGCGGCCCCAATTTTGCAGTTAGTTACTTTAACGCCAGTTGAAAGTGAATCTCTATCTAATTTTAAATTTGGAACATTTTCAGACAGTGGTTCGTTAGATACTCATTCTATATCAATTGATTGGGGTGATGGCAGTGTGCCAAGTGAACCAGTTCCAGTAACTTCGATAGTTGAAGGTACTCACCAATATGATTCGGCAGGTAATTTTGTAATTGAAATCTGCATTACAGATGATGATGGAGGTGAAAGTTGCGATACTGTCCCAGTGACCGTAAACGAGCCCTCCGAACCAACCAGAAGTTTTACTCTTTATCTGCCGATCATCTATAAGTAAGATCGATTGAACAAAACAATCAAGCGGGGTCTGGTTAAAGACAGATCCCGCTTGATTCATCTTAAGCAACAGGTTTAAAAGTATCTAATGTCAAACTCGATTTTAAAGTTTATTCTTTTTTCCACTTTTGTTATCTACTTGACTAGTGGTTGCGCCTTATTAAACGAAGCCGAATCAACGCCCTCATCTAAACCACTTAGCTCTGAACACATTGAAGAAAGCAATAATATTGAGCCAATTTCGACTGCTACTCCATTATCTCCTGATCTAGTGGTCGAAACTCAAAATCCACCAGTTACAGTCGAGGAGGTCCAAAACTTGGATTCAAACAATCTCTCAGGAAACGTGATGGTAAGTACTAGTTCGGGAGAGCTTTTAATTGATAACCAAACTGAATCACTAGTCTACTATGCTATATTTGAAACAAGTAAACTTTCAATCATTGAGTGGGGACCATGCGAACATCCAGACAATTGTGAACATGATCCAATTGGAGTGGGACAATCTTTGCTACTTAATTCGTCACAAGTTGCTGATTATCTGAGCGGCAAGACAGAGTTAACTATATTCCACTGGAATTTAATCGAAACAGGATCCAGATTTGTAGTTGAAAATCTAGAATCTGTCTCGATTATCCCCTAACTGGAACTCGTTAGAATTCTAAACCACGGCCGTCCCCTTAAACTGACTCTTGTACAAGTGATCATAAAAGCCCTCTTGCTCAAGAAGCTCATCATGATTACCCCGCTCAATCACCTCACCATCTTTCAGCACCAAAATCTGGTCCGCCTCACGAATGGTCGATAACCTGTGCGCAATCACAAAGCTTGTGCGCCCTTCCATCAGGTTCAGCAACGCCTCCTGAATCTGCACCTCCGTGCGGGTGTCAACGGATGAAGTAGCTTCGTCTAAGATCAAAATCCGTGGATCGGCCAAGATGGCGCGTGCAATGGCCAACAGCTGGCGTTGACCTTGACTGATATTCTCAGCCCGTTCAGACAGCTCTGTTTTGTACCCATCGGGCAAACGAGAAATAAAGCTGTGAGCGTTGGCCAACTTAGCCGCCTTGATCACCTCTTCGTCTGTGGCATCTAACCGGCCGTACCTGATATTCTCCATCACCGTGTCAGAGAACAAGAAGGTGTCCTGCAACACAATACCCAACTGCTGACGCAGGCTGTCCTGCTGAACGTCCCGAATCTCGTTCCCATCAATTGTGATCGTCCCTTTTTCGATGTCATAGAAGCGAGTCAATACATTGATGATAGTTGTTTTACCGGCCCCTGTTGGGCCAACTAGCGCAACCATATCGCCCGGCTTCGCCGTTAGATCGATGTTCTTCAAAATCGGCTGACCTGACACATAGCTAAAGTCAACGTCGTTGAACACAACTTCCCCCTTGATTTGCTCAAGCGGAAGCGCATTTGGTTTGTCTTTGACCTCTGGCTCCATGTCGATCACATCGAAGATGCGTTCCGCACCAGCTAGGGCGGACACAATGGTATTAAACGTATTGCCGATTTCCATCAGCGGAAAACTAAAGCGGCGGGTGTAATCGATCATCGTCGTGATCCGGCCGATGGTGACTGACAGGATCAGCCGTGGCGAGTCGAGCAACATCAGAGCGGCACCGGTGGCAACCACCACAACCACGTTCACGTTGCCCAAAACGAACAGAATCGCACCCATCAAGTTTGCCAGCAGATTGGCATTAACGGCCGTGTCCCGGGCAGATTCGTTGGCTTTCAAGAAATCGTCCATGCTCGAGCCTTCTTGACCGTAGGCGAT
>JAHDGV010000262.1:3088-7526 GCA_020631655.1 Chloroflexota bacterium
TCCATATCGTTGGTGAAACGGCTCATCAGGTCTCCGGCTGACTGTTGGTCATAATATTTCAGCGATAGCTTCTGCATTTGCCCAAAAAGATCTTTGCGCATCTGTTCTAGCGTGCGTTGGGCCACACGAGCCATGACTCGGCCGGAAATGATCCCAGACAGCCACATCCCCACATACACCGCAACCATCCATGACACAATGCGGGCTAGGCCGGGCAGATCCCCTTCCAGCACATATTCGTCGATGGCGACACCCAGCAGATACGGGCCAAGCGTGTAGCAAATGGTGTACACAATCACCATCACAACCACAATCACCAACTGCATGCGATACTCTTGCATGTAGTTTAATAATCGTTTCAAAGAATCCCACGTATTCCGCCCGGCTACCCCGGCGCGGTCTTCAACAGTTGCCATTCTCCTAGCCATGTGACACCTCCTGAGCCGCCACGGGGCTTGTAACGCCACCGCCGAGCTGTGAGTCAAAAATTTCTTTATAGATGGGGCTACTCTCGAGCAACTCCGCGTGCTTCCCTTCAGCAACCAAATTCCCGTGATCTAGCACCAAAATCTTGTCGGCCGTCAAAACAGTAGAGATGCGTTGCGCCACCACAAACACCGTGCTGTGTTGCATCAGCTCGGCCAATGCCGCCTGGATCTTCGTTTCAGTCTCAACGTCAACCGCACTGGTTGAGTCGTCCAGAATCAAAATCTTCGGCCGCACGCACAATGCCCGGGCAATGGCCAAACGTTGCTTTTGCCCACCCGAGAAGTTTTTACCTCTTTGTTCTACCGTCGCATCCAAGCCGCCTTCTTTATCTTGGATGAAATCCCACGCTTGGGCCGCCTTGGCCGCGTTGATAATTTCTTCCTCTGTGGCATCAGGTCGGCCGTACGCAATGTTTTCACGGATGGTGCCCGAGAACAAAATCGCCTCTTGCAGAGCAAATCCGATTTGCTGGCGCAGTGACGCTTGGGTATAGCTTTGGATATTTTTACTATCGAGTCGAATCTCTCCCTCAGTCACCTCGTACAGACGTGCGATCAAGTTAATCAAGCTCGATTTACCGGAGCCGGTTGCTCCCAGAATCGCCACCGTTTCGCCCGGCATCGCCCTAAAGGTGATATTGCGCAACACCGCATCTTCTTCTACTTCTCCGTCAAAATCGAAGGAGACATTATCAAACGCTACCCGTCCATCAACGCTGTTAGGAGCCACCTCAAACGCATCCGGCCGATCAACAATCGCCGGATCAGTATCAATCACTTCATACAGCCGCTCGCCCGATGCGATGGCTGAGTAGATCATGGGCAACCCCATCCCCAGCATCAAAACCGGAAATACGGTCAGCATGAGCAGGTTGAGGAACGCCACGATTTCACCCGTGCTAACCAAAGCCGGATTGGTGATGGCGATACTGCCTCCAAACCAAAGTACAGCGGCCGTAGCAAAGTTGATGATCGTCATCATGGTCGGGAACATAATGGCGGTAATCATCGCTACGTTGATATTTTCGTTGGCGTAATCGGTGCTAGCCTGTCCAAACCGTTTGTTTTCATAATCGGCCCGCACAAACGCTTTAACCACACGGCTACCCGCAATGTTTTCTTGCATCACCGTGTTCACTCGGTCCAATCGCCCTTGAACCAGCGCATATAGCGGCTGGGTTTTACGGCCGAACCAATAAACAAATGCGGCCGTCGTTGGGATGGTTACCAGCAACAGCAACGAGAGCCGTGGACTGGTGATAACCACAGCCACAACCGCCCCAATCAGCATCAGCGGTGCATTGAGCAACATGCGGATCGTCATCATGATGGCCGTCTTGATTTGGTTCAAGTCGCTGGTCATCCGCACCAACAGCTCACCCGTGTTTAGTTCATCTAAATTCGCAAACGAAAAGCTTTGAATTTTGCGATACCCATCTTCACGCATGTCGGCAATGGTGTATTCGCTGACTTTGACCGCAAAATAGGCATTTCCGTATGTGGCGATCATACCGACCAAGGCTAGGCCGATCATAAATAATGATGCCTGCCAAATCACACCGCTGTCTTGCGCTATGATTCCGTCGTCGATCATCCGCTGGATCTGGGCCGGGATCATCACCTGTGTTCCGGTACTGATCACCAGCGCCAAAACGGCCAGTATCAAATCAAGCCTGTAGGGCCTCATGTGGTTAAGTATGCGTCTAATTATGTTCATAGATTAGCATGTCAGCTTTTTAGCCAATCAGCATGTCAGCAGTTCAGCGTGTCAGTCTTGCTAGCTGATACGCTGAAAACGAGCAAAGCGAGTGTGCTGATTAAGCTGATTGGCTGTTAAGTTCCATCTCCATATTGGAAAGAATTTTCTCCATTAAATATTTAAACTGTTCTTTTTCTTGCTCGCTAAAATTCCCAAAGGAAACCGCCTGCAATCGGCCGACGACTTCGTGTAAGTCCTGTACTTTTCCCTCACCTTGATCCGTTAACCAAACCCGTTTTACCCGTTCATCGCGGGGATCACCCTTGCGCTGCACAAAACCGGCTTTTTCCATCCGTTTTACCATGTTGGTAATCGTGGCTGGGGTTACCTCAAGCAGTTCGGCCAGTTCAGAATTTGTCCGGCCGTCTTGATGGCTAAGCGCAAAAATAAGCGGCGTTTGCCCCCGATGGAAACAGTGTTCGTCCATCAGGCGGCCGGCCAGCTTACGGTGGGTTTTGCCTACCCTAAAAAATAGGGATTCGAGTTCATTTTTTACTTTAAGTTGAGATTGGGTCTGGGTAAGGGTCATAGTACTTAGCCGATTAATAGTTAGCCAGCTAAAGATTACTCACTACCTCCCCTGAATTCAATCACACTAACTCGATTTTTATACTTTTGACCTCTTACCTTTGGATGATACCGCGAGACAAAAGCGGAACTAATTTCACATTTACACTCAACCAGCAAATATCGAGAATTATCTTGTGTTCTAGTTTCACGCGGAAACTTATGTAAGCATCAAGAAGCTTCTATGCAATCATTTATCCAAAAAATCATCACTCCAAGACAGTGGCCCCTACGCGTCCAGATCATCTTAGGGCTGATTCTGGCCCTTGTGCTAATGACCCAAATAGCGACCCAAGTTGTTAACCGCACAGTCACAATCTCAGAAAAAGAGAACCTCATGGAGCGGAGTCATCACACGGTCGTTCTCACGTCTGCTATGTTGGCCGGGCTTATCGAAGATCAAGACACTGTTGGGCTTAACGAGTTTGTAAACGGAACGATCCTACAAGACGCCTATATCGCCTATGTAGAAATCATTGATTCAGAAGGAACCTTGCTCATGAGTTCGGGCAACCCAAAATCGCGCGGCATGGCTGGCTTCATCGACTTCTCAGACTCGATCATTCACAACGGGCAGGATTATGGACGGGTCAATATCACATGGAGAGAAGGAGCTATCAGTGGTGTAATTGCAACCGAGATTACGCGGACACGCGCGCTGACAGATTCTTTCCTAACCGCAATCAGCATCATTATTTTGATTGGTGTGCAGTTCTTGATTATCCGGCCGCTCTCGGCGCTCAACAAACGGATTATTGCCTTTGGTGACCCAAACAATGACATCAAGACGCTAGCGCCCCTATCCGAAAATCAATCACAAGAATGGTTACAGCTTTCGAAATCAACCAACTTGTTGCAGACGGCCATCGTCGAAAAAGAAGATCGTGAGAATGAGCTGATGCTGGCTCGAGATTTAGCACTACAAACATCCCAGATCAAAACTGATTTGTTAACTAACATCAGTCATGAGTTCCGAACCCCACTAAACGGGATCTTGGGCCTCTCAGAACTGCTACTAACAACGGATATGGATGAGGAGCAACAGGATTATGCGGAAAGCATTTTGGAAAGCGGAAACAATTTGCTCGAAACAGTGACCGGCATGTTGGACCTTTCAACCCTTGAATCAGATGACCTTGCAAGAGACGTTCAGCCGTTTGATCTGGTTGCGCTTGTCCAAAAAGTTGTGGATGAAAATCAGCACAAAGCGGCCGAAAAAGAGCTCCCCATTTCGTTCCAGCCAGAAGCAGGTTTGCCGGCCGAAATTCGTAGTGACCCTCAAATGGTCTGCAAAGTTCTTGTCAATCTCGTCGACAACGCCATACGCTTTACGGATCAAGGAGCAGTGGCTGTCACCCTAAGTGCAACCCCAACTTCAACGGCCGAGCAAGAGTTTACCATCAGCGTGGTTGATACCGGCATCGGGATTCCATTAGATCAGCAAGCGCGGATATTTGAGTCATTTACCCAAGCGGATAGCTCACTCACCCGGTCACATCAAGGAAACGGGCTAGGGCTGGCAATTAGCAAAGGGATCGCGCAAAAGTTGGGGGGAGAGATTCAGGTAGAGAGTGAGGTAGGAAGCGGTTCAACCTTTAAATTTATTTTTTCAGCTCCCGTTGAA
>JAHDGV010001029.1 GCA_020631655.1 Chloroflexota bacterium
ATGACGGCGGTCGCTACTAGCTAAGTAAGGGGTAAACCATGATTGAATTAATTGAAGCAAACAGCGCAGTGATTATCACAGCCGTGGCGATTGGGTATGTCCTAATTGCACACGGCCCTGAATTTTTCGCATGGATCAGCGGCCGAGCGGCCGATTTAGACCTTTACGAAAAGATCAAGCCATTCGCGATGAGCGCCATTATCAAGGCGTATAAGGTGAGCGAGGCGACGGTTGACACGGGGCAGGCAAGGTTGCTGGGTGCAGACAAATTGCAAATGGCAATTGACCTGTACACCGAATTGCCGGGCCCAATTTCGATGTTAATTAGCATTGAAGAGTGGGAGGGGATGGTTAAGCAGGTTTTTAGCAGCCTAAACGGCCAGATTGACGCGGGGCAAGATTGGATTGAGGCACAAGCGGACAGCTTTCAGCTTTAGTTGACTGATGGCGTGGAACAACGGGCCGAGCTGTCCGGTTATGTCGGACAGCTCGGTTTGATTAATTAGGAACCAAACAACAACATGAGCGAAGAAATAGAAAACGAATTAGCAGAAAACGAATTTAAAATGGGTGAGCGGGTGTTCACAATGCCACGCGGCGGTATACGGAAAATCGGCCGATGGAAAGATGACCACCTAATGCCTATTGTGACCCAAATATTTGATTTGCAGCACGTTGGATTTGATGTTGAGCTAGTGGGGGATGATGGGAAATTGGGCGATTTAGGCGCGATATTGGGGCAGGTGCAGCCGGTTGTGATGACGCTGTTGGACAGTTCGGAAGCAATTGCAAATGCGATGTTGGCTTGGTTAGAGCCAACAGATGAGGATGCTGATTATTTGCTGGACGAGGTGCCGCTTGAGGATTATCTGCCACCGTTGATGTGGGTTGTGGGGCAGGTGTTCCCGGTGGGAAAGCTAACGGCAGCGGTGGGTGGGATTCAGGCACTTACTGGGACGCCATCGAACTCGCCCAAAGCCAATGGGGCTGGACCGAAAAAGAAACGCGGGAAAAAGAAATAGAGTTGTTGATGATGGCAGCCGCGTATCAGCGGCGTATTGAGCACGAGGCGAAAATGGTCGCGGCTCAGGCGGTTTTGATGATGGTGCCACCGGCACCTTTGACCGGCGCGGGGAATGGGATTAGGTCTAGGCAACCGGTCAAAAAGGCATCTCGCCACAGTAATCCGCTAATGGGTGCGGGCGATGCGGGTGCGTTGCGGGC
>JAHDGV010000263.1 GCA_020631655.1 Chloroflexota bacterium
ATGTGGAAATTTGAAGTTTTTTCTACGATGTCAGCTTGGGAATTTTTGAGCGGTTTGGGTGAGTTTTTGCCGTGGTTGCAAGGAGGTTGGTTTTTGTTTTCCAAGTTGTCATCGGGTCGGTTTAGATCAAAGGCGGCATCAATTCGGCCATTGGGTCTTTTGTTCTCCGCGTTTTGAAAAGTTGTGATACGATCGAGGATCGTATTGACCTTGAAGGGACTTTTGACTGAAGGAAGGAGATCTTGGGGTGATCCGAGATCCTCTCCGTTTTGAAATGATCTGAAATGAGCGAAGTCGTTGAAGTACCGGGGTTTTGGGTGGATAGGTGAGATAGTTTGCCTGGCAACTTTTCTCATGTTGTCGACCACTAGTTTTTAAAATTTAAAAACTAGTGGCCACTGAATTTCACCTCTTTGCTTTGACTGTTTCTGTTTTCCAACAATAGCTACAATAGAATGAAATTTTTCTCGCTTTATACGATCAAGTTCGAGGTCAACCCACCCTTTCGAATCTGAGCTAAATTTGATTGCCTTAGAAGACGATGAATAAGAAACCCAAATTTCAGCACCTTCAATGCCTATATTTTTTTGATCTATAACTCTAACTTGATATTTTGATTTGAGATCGTTTGGTTGAACTCCAGCATTTGGTTGATCGGCGATTTTCTCCTCGCAACTCACCACAAATAGGAATGAGATAAGACCAGCGAAAATCCAAAGCTTATTTAGATACATTGATAGGATCATTATTTTTATCGCAAACACAATTGTGAGATTTGGTTTTAACTGGATTCCTTGTTAAGGCAAAACCCCCAGTTGCGAAATTCCAGCCTAGCGATACCTTGGCGTAAAATTTTGCATCGGCTTCTAAATACGATCGCGCTGTCTTCCCTCCTCCAACATTATTACTCGGTTCAACACCTCCGCATTGCTTAAGGAATTTTCTAAATTTTGATCTTATTTGGTTAGCAGCCAAGAGAACATTGTTCGAACCATCATAGTTAGCACCAAATTGAGCTCCGTAGTGATTGGATGGGAGGTCCTCTAGCGTAGCAGCACTTGTTGACCATCCATCCTTTCCGTCAACAAAAGGCAGTCCAGGACCACCCATAGATTGAAGTAAACTTTGAACAATATTCCAAGTTGCACCCGATCCGCCTGACAGTTTTGCGAGAGTTTGGTGAAGCTCTATGGCCTTTGATCCTTGGTATGCTAACTCAGCTGCTAATTTTGAATTCCCCAATATGTTATTAGCTAAGGCTCCAAAAAATGCAGTTCCATAAAAGTGCCCCACATCAATCCACCCACATCGGCAAGTGTATATAAACATATTTCCTCCATCATCCGCTTTACCAGGGTCAAACATTTTCTTGAAAACCGCAAATGCCTGAATTTCTCCTGTAATATACTTTTTGAGCCAATCAGGAGTCTTCTTTTTTCCTGCCTGCAATTTATTGGCGGTCAAACCAAATTCTGAAACCATTCGTCTTAAGGCTTCTGAAGGCCCTCCAATTCGGTCGTGAACAGGATATAGTCCCAACCTATCAATTTTCCCAACCACATCATTCCCAACCATCCCGTAGAGGTTGGTTCCACCCCTTTCCTCGATGGGATCTCTGGATGGCCATCTACCTGTGAGGGGATCGTAATAACGATATCCATAATAGTGCACACCCGACGCGGTTTTTGTAGGTGCAGGTGGATTTTTCCGGTGCAGTTCTAGGGGCTGTGGCCGATTTTGGAGACGCAAATTTGAAGCTTCACCAAAAAATCCCCAGACGCGGTTTTTCGCGGTGGGGTGTGTTTTTCGCTGATGCGTTTCTGTGACGGTAAAGCCCATTTGCTGGGTGTGGTTCTACCAGTTCAAGCCCGAGTTGAATAGGTTTTTCGGTGCGACTGGGAAGCGGCTTTTTGCGGCTAAAGAGAGAGCGGTTTAGAGGTCATAGAAGTATCGCAAGGCTTCCTTGACTGCTTCCATTCGATTCTCAGTCAGACGTCCAATTTTGTGGAGAAGCCGTGAGCGAACGAGTGAGCCAACACCTTGAACATTAGCGTAAGAGCGTTTGGGGAGAGTCGGCAACTTCCCGATTTCAACTTCGTATTCACTCTCACGATATTGAGAGGTCAGTGGGACGTATCCAAAAAGAACACGAGGCGGATCGGGATCTTCTCGGGAGACAATGACAACGGGGCGAATTTTACCCGCTATCCCAAGGTCTGCTTGCCAGATTTCACCGGGTTTAGGCGTCATCGAGGGCGTCTAAAACTTCTTGTTGAACGGCACGGGAAGCAAGGATGTCAAGGGCATCAGCATCGGCCAATTCGATGATTTCGCCAACAAGCTCTTCGACCCGCGATGCAACATCGGGTGCCCACGTTTCGGCATGTTGGTTGAGGGTTTTTGCGATTGCGATCATAAGGACATTTTAACAGTGATTGGGTGGTTTGTCGCGTGGGTTTTTATCTGTGGCTGAGGGATGGGTCGATTGGTAGACGGATTGAAGGTGGGTGATGGTGACTTCGGTGTAGATGCTGGTGGTGTCTAGCCTAGCGTGGCCGAGGAGCTGTTGAATGAGTCGAATGTCGGCCCCTCCTTCAAGCATGTGGGTGGCGCAGGTGTGACGCAGGAGGTGGCAGGAGCCAGTTTTGCTGATGTCAGCTTGTTTGAGGGTTTTGGAGACCCAGTTGCCAAGGTAACCGGGTGAGATTCGTTCGCCGTAGCCACTGAGGAAGAGAGCTTGTTCTTTGATGGAGAGGAGAAGTTTAGGGCGGGTTTGTTCGAGGTATTGTTCGAGCCAGTAGAGGGCACGTTTTCCAATCGGAATGAGACGATCTTTTTGTCCTTTGCCTTTTCGGATGTGGAGGGTTTGGGCGTTGGGGTCGAGGTCGGTGAGATCAAGGTTGGTGAGTTCGGTTCGCCTGGCTCCGGTGGCGTAGAAGGTTTCGAGGATGGCACGGTCTCGGATGCCCAGCGGGTCGCGGGTGTCGGGTTGGTTGAGGAGGTTTTGGAGTTCTTGTTGATTGAGTCCCTTGGGGAGTGATCGCGGTTGTTTGCGTGGGAGTTCGAGGTCTGCGGCTGGGTTGGCAAGGAGATGGTTGTTTTTGCAGAGATGGGCAAAGAAGCGTTGGATGGCTCCGAGGCGGTAGCGTTGGGTTCCTACGGCAAGAGGTTTGCCATTGGGTTTGCGGTAGCGATGGAGCCAGCTTTGGAATGATTCGAGGATGGGTTTGGTGATTTGTTCGGGAGTTTGGAGGCTTCGTTGATCGGTCCAAGTGAGGAAGGTGCTGAGAGCCCATTGATGGGCTTCGAGGGTGCGTTTGGAGTAGTTGCGTTCGGTGAGGTGTTGTTGCCATTTGTCGATGAGGTTGGCGAGGGTGTCGGGGTGGCTTCGGTCGAAGTGATCGGGTTGGGTTTGGTTGAGTCCGCCTTTGCGACGGTGTTTCATGCCTGGGATGTTTCGGATGCCTTTTTTGCCACTCATGGATCGGTTTGTTTTTGGTTGAAGTGATGCGTCTACGACGGATTTCTTTTTTGTGGTCCTGATGTGCGTTTTGACAAGGTGACAAGGTGACAAGGTGGGGTCTTTTAGAGCGGTTTTTCGTTGTGGTTGCTTGGTTTGCAACCTTGTCCCCCCGTGGGGAACCAAGGGGAGACAAGGTGCGCTTCCAATCCGACAAGGTGGTCGGTGTAGGTGTGGTTTTATGCGGCTTCGTCGGTGTCAGGATCTGTTTTTTTCTTTTTGAGTTGTTGTTTCTTTTCGAGTTCGCGGAGTTCGGAGACGTCGAGGAGTCCAACGGTGTAAGTTTCGCCTGTTTCGTGAGCATCAATGAGGAGTTCGTGTTTGAGGGTGAGGCCATTGCGGCCGCCTCGGATGGCGATATATTCGAGTTCTAGCAAGCGTTCGAGATGACGCCTAATTTGCATGTGACTCCACCCGGTAAAGTCTCGCAGCTCTCGGCGACTAAAAAGGGAGATGTTTTGATCAAGGGACTTTTCGACCATCTTCTGGCGGACGAGGGCTTTGATGCTTTCAAGCAAGCGGCGGGTTTGTGGGGGCAACTCATCGAGGGAACGGCCGAGGACTTCGGGGGCGATTTGGTTGGCGGCTTCAATATCTTCTAAGGTGACGGGAAGCATTTGGATTTCTCGTCCGTTGATGGTTCGGGTGATGGTGGTTCGTTGGTGTTGGTGAAGGAGTGCGATGGATTCAATGAGGGTGAGGTATTTTTCGTGGTCTCGGCGGGTTCGGGTCCGGTTGGCGGTGAAGGTGAGATGAGGAGCATATGGGTTCGCGATTTGCATGGGGTGAAGGAGGCGTTGGGCATTTTTGAGAAGGTGTTGGATGTCTTTTCGTTTCTCACTGGCAATGATTCCTTCAATAGTCCGGGCTTCGCGTTGGAGCTGGTGGATGAGTTCGGTTTGGGTTTTGGATTCATCGACGGTGAGAACTAAACAGCGGTTGAGGAGTTCTTCGTCGATGTCGATTGAGGTGGTGGTGAGGATGATGGAGACCGGGCCCTCGACATGGTATTCTTGGGTTTCCATGCGGCCGCTGTGGTTGTCTTTGCCCGTTGAGGCGATAGTGAGTTCGCCTTCGGATTGGAGGAGTTTTAAGGCGTAGGAGGCTTTCTCGGCTCCTTCTTCTTCAACGATGGCGAGGATCTTGTGTTTGAGGTTCTTTTCGCCGAGGTAGTAGAGCGATTGCCCCGTCATGGCAGAGTATTTGATTTGGTCTTCTTCGGGGAAGAAGCTCAACACGGCTTCCATGAGAGTGGATTTTCCGGCGGCACTGGTGGATTGGATGATAACAGCAAGGGGCTTGTGGAGCTTGCGCGACGCACACGCGAGGTAGGCTGCGAGGAGGTTGGTTTTTTCTCCGGCGATTCCGGCTTCGTCATAGGCTTTGCTGATGCGGTCGAGGAGTTTGGGTTTTTGCAGGAAGTCGAGGGCTTGGTGTCTTTCTTCGGGGGTGAGTTCGATTGGGGTTTCTTCTTCTGGGTCTCCGTTGAGGCGTTCTTCTTGGGTTTGTTCGAGGGCAAGGAGGAGTTTGCCGAGGTCGCGCTTTAAGAGGTCTTTTTCGAGGAGGGTTTCTTCGGCGGCTCGTTCGATAAATTTGCGGCGTTCTCCATCGCGGTAGAGGTCGAGTGAGTCAACGTGGAGGAGTCCTTCGTGGGTGACGCGCAAGGTGATTTTGAGGACGCCCAGGGAGTTGTTTTTGTCGAGTCCATCGACGCGGTAAAGTCGCTCACCGAAAGTCATTTGATGATGTTCGCCAAGGCGTTGGAGTGAGTTTTCAGGCTTGGGAAAATTTTCTTTTTTAGCCACCTCAGCAGCTAAGTTAGCAGCTAAAGAAGAAGCTACTGTACTTGTACTATGGTTATGGGAGTTTTCGGAATTTTGAGAGGTGGTGTGAGAAGATGCGCCCAGCCAGTGGGCATTTCTGACAGCTTGGCGGAGAGCTTCGGGGCCTTGATCAAGAGCGTAGCTGTTGGCGTCTGATCCCCACGGGAGCTTGATTTGATGGCATTCGATGCCGTAGGAAGTGAGTTTTTCGAGGGCTTTGGCGGTAGCGTGTTCACCAGATTCATCCGCATCAAAGGCGAGGCGAACGCTTTCGATTTTCGCTTCGTTGATGGCTTCAAAGAGTTCGTCGGTGAAGTTTTTGGTGCCGTAGGTGCAGGTGACAGCTTCCATGCCGTGGCGATAAAAAGTGAGAGCATCGATGATGCTTTCAGTCAGGATGATTTCTCGGTTTTTTAAAGCCTCGGGGTTGAAGATTCCGGTGAGGGATTTGGGCAAGTAGAGGTGGCGAAGTTCTTTGGGCACTTTGGGATCAATCCGGCGGCCATAGATTTGGGTGGGTTGTCCTTCGAGGTTGAAGATGGGCGTGGTGAGGCAGCCGTTGAGATGTTCGCGGCCGTTCTCGCGGTAGACGCCGAGGGACTGGAGTTTTTGACGTAGTTCTTTGCCGTCTTTAGTTCGTCCGTGTGGGATGCGAAGGCCAAGGGTCCGGTCAGAGAGGCCGATTTTGAATTTGGTGATGAGGTGTTGGTCGTCGAGGCCTCGGGATTTGAGGTAATCGAGACCTGGGGTTCCTTGGGTAGTGAGGCGTGTGTGGTAGAAGTCGATGACTTGATTGAGAAGTTTGTGGTCCTCCCCTTGTGGATCGAGTGGGCACGGAAGCCGGGCGGTGGTGGATTTCTTGGAGGTGGCTTTGGGTGGGGCTTCAAAGGCGGCTTGGCCGCCATTGGCCAACAACTCGAAGGCGTGGCGGAAGCTGAGACCATCAAACCACTGGACGAATTGAATGACGTTTCCGGTTTTACCGCATCCGTCAGCCATACAGCGGAAGAGGCCTTTGGACGGTGTGACGATGAGGTTTGGGGTTTCGGTGTCGTTGTGGAACGGGCAAAAGCCAATCCAGTTGGTTCCTTGTTTCTTGAGTTTGACTCCGCGTGATTGGATGAGGGCCACGATGTCGGTGGTGGCTTTGATGCGGTTGATTTCTGATTCTGGTATTTTCGACATGGTAGTTGGTTTTCTCTTGTTTGGTTTTGAGCCAAGAGGCCACCTGCGCTACCGTGGAAGGCGAAGCACCGGACCTTTTGGCTGGTTCTTTGTTTTGGCCAGCAGTGAATTTCTTGCAGGAAAGGGCACTGCTGGCCTTTTTGTGTTCAAATGTGCGTCAAGTTCGATTTAAGAAATTAAACTGCACATTTAAAATACGTCATATTGTCATTATTCGTTTTGGTCAATACGTTTTTGACACAACATCATGCTATTATGTCATTTCGAAATTTCATGACCTCAACAGATACAGATTTCTTCCACTCTTTTGGAAAGCGCATGGCCAAACTCCGAAAAAATTTGGGTTTTACTCAAACAGATTTGGGAGAGGCTCTTGGTTTGGATCAAACGGCTATTGCTTCTTATGAGGTTGGGCGGCGTAGAGTTCCACTTTCACTTTTGTCCCCTTTAGCTCGAATCTTAAGAGTTTCGATCTCTGAATTGGTTGAAGAACCGCAACAACAAGGCAGAAGAGGCCCGGCCCCAAAATTACAGCGTCAAATTGAACAAGTGATTCAATTGCCTAAGTCTAAGCAAAAGTTTGTTAGTGAGATGCTGGATACAGTTCTTCAAAGCTCAAAGGATTGAGAGCCAAAAGCGCGGATGGCCGGGCTAAAGACTTTATCGAGGGTGGGTCCTTGTGGTGGGGGCAAGCGAAGCGCAGACCACACCACCATGGCCGAAGGGAGGGGGTGGAATGGGGTTCGGGAGATGTTGCAGAGAAGTCTTTGAGAGATATGGAGGTCCGAAGCGTTGGGAGGATCGATCAATCGCCAGCCATTCCCCTACGACCGCCACCCGCTTTATCACGATGAAGGAGTTTGGGGTGATTGAGTCCTTTGCTTTGGCAGAGGACTTTGGGACAAAGGCCATATCAACTAAAGCCGACGAGGTGGGGTCGGTGTCAAGAATGGTAGTGGTCGGACGTCGAAGGATCCATTCTTGATAGCGACC
>JAHDGV010001030.1 GCA_020631655.1 Chloroflexota bacterium
AAGGGACCGGCCCACTCACTTTAACCGTCTTGCAAGCGGCCCAGATGGAAAACAATCCACAAACAGTGACGGTGAATCAGGGCGAGGCATATGCTGTAGCTGGGTATGACCCGCAACTTGACCTCGTGCTTTCAGTTACATCTCCCAATGGGGAGTCAACCCTTGATAGCAATTTTGAAGGGGAAGCAGAATTGGCATTCCTGACCGAACCTGGGGACCATGAGATTTCTGCTACAGAATGGACTAGCAATGAACTTAGCGGAACTTTGTACATTGTCCTACTTCCTGATGGATTAGTTTTGCCAGAGGTTGACTCCTTTCAATTTGATCTGGGCTCTGTCTATCAGTCAGAAGAAGGTGAACTCGGCTGTTTCTGGATGGAAAATGACAGTGGGGATTTTGACTGGATTCGAGTTGAAGAAGCGTTTTTTAGCTCCGAAAAAATGTCTAAGACAGAATGTTTCGAGCTTGACTCTTGTGATGGTGGCGAAGGACTCTCTGGTGGTGGTTGCTATAAATGGGCAACCTCGGCCGATGCTGAGCGAGAAGCGTGGGATACGCCGTAAACTTCTTGCGGCGCAAACGCTTAATTAAGCTAATGTACAATTGAAATGTATGGGCTTCTGATTTTTGTCAGAAGCCTTTTTTGATTTGTAGAATCTTGAAGATGTCGGTTGCAATTTTGATGAGATTGCTTTTATCAATTAACCTCAGTTTCGGATTAGTAAAAGTGACTTTTAATCCCAGTCATACGGCCGAAAATTTTTCTCAAGGCAACAAGAACAGGCCGTATGACTGGGATTTTATAGCTTAACAACGTCGATTTCACTGAAAATCCCAGTCAATGACCAGTTTTAATCTTCTAGTCAGTAATTGGTTCGGCCATTGACAGGGATTAATGTTCGTTGATCGCTTATTCGAAACTCAAGTTAATTAAACGGAATCTTTCGGAGCCGTTTACCCGTCGCATCAAACACCGCATTGGCAATGGCGGCTGCTACCGGGCCGGAGCTTGCCTCACCAGCCCCTAAAAACGGATAGCCCGGCCGGTCTAAAATCACTGTCTCGATTACAGGCGCATCAGGGAAACGCAAAATCGGGTAGTCGTCCCAATCAAGGCTGTTGACCCCGTTTTGGTCAAACGTAACCTGTTCAAAAAGAGCCCAACTGGCCGCCTGCACAAACCCACCTTCCACTTGATTGGCCAGTCCATCAGGA
>JAHDGV010001031.1 GCA_020631655.1 Chloroflexota bacterium
GTGATCCGTTTAGGCGGCTCTGCATGAGGTTCATCGTTTGCCAGTACCCAATACAATTCTTCAAGCTTAGCCAGATAGGTTTCCTCCTCATCCATTAACTCAGACAGCGGCCGGATTTCAATCCCCTGCCCAGCCAGCTTTTGCCGCAACGGGGCATATTTCTCAACGTCAAACCCTGACAGATCGATTTCTGAGTTAGTAATTCGCTCAATCAGCTCGTACCCTCGTTTCTCTAAAAAAGAAACAGATTGAGGCTGTGTATCGCGGGTATACGATAAGATGCTAGCGGCATTCTTATTTTCTTTTAGGTCGATTTCTGTCTTGTCAAAGAAGGTGGTTGCAATGCCTTGGTTGCGGAAGTCAGGCAACGTACTAAATGAAATATAGTACTGGTTTGGTGTCTCGCTGAAGTAAGTCAGGCCGCGTTGCCCATAGCCTACAACCCGGCCGTCAAGTTCCGCCATCTGCCGCTGAAAGTCATACTTCTCATCTTGCGCGTGGTTGTCTCCACTTTTCATCCCTTCAATCGTTGCACCCGAATCTGGCCATAACGTTTTATGGATGTCGTACATCGTTTGATAATCTGATTCGCTGTAGTCGAATTCTCTAAATTTAAGCAAAACTGCCTCCTATCACTTATTAGCTAACGTAACGCTTCACTAGACTTCGGAAGTTTTCAATGAACCATTCCGGTTCTTGCTCCAAAATTTGAAACTTCCGAAGTCTTTCGCAAGAGCGATTAGGTTGCCACTTCTTTTTTGTAATCAAGCGCTTGGTAGATCGGCCGGAAACCAAGTTGCTTATTGAGCGCCAACATCGGGTTTGACTCTTCGTTCGCCGTTTCGATGCGCGGCCGGCCGATGGACAAAGCGTGTTTAAAGCCGATCACCTTCATCGCTGTGGCCAGACCCTGACGACGATACGGCCGGTCAATCACCGTCGTACCCGTTTCCATCGTGTCATCTCGGCCCTTGTTTAAAATCAGGGCGCTCCAACCGATAAACTTGCCATTGTGAACCGCTATCAGCCACCCTTCCGGGTAAAAATGTGGCGACTTGATGTAGTAGTTTTTCAACTCCTCCACCGACAATCGCTTTGGGGGTTCAACGTGCGGTTCATCATTCACAAATATCCAATACAGCGCCTCAAGCTGATTTAGATATTGCTCCTCAGCATCCATTAGCTCCGCCAGCGGGACAATTTCAATCCCTTG
>JAHDGV010001032.1 GCA_020631655.1 Chloroflexota bacterium
GAGTGGGCCAGTATCGTCTCAGAATATGAATGGAACAGCGATGCGGGTCATGATCCATTTGTGAAATATTTAAACAAAGCCGGATCTTTTTAAGGCAAAAGGAAAAATTATGCGAGAGTATAAGCAGGTTGATGCCGATTATCCGCTTAGCGGACCAAACTCAACCACAATCCGCCAAGTGATCAATAAACCGGCCGCTTCCGTCTTTGCGTCTTTTGAAGATGCGGCCGCGTGGAAAGAATGGCTGGGCTTGGATGTGGAATGGACCAGCGAAAAGCCATTTGGGGTTGGGACTACTCGTACTGTTATAGCAAGTGGTCAAACAATAGATGAGGTATTTACCCTTTGGGATGAGCCCCATCGGATGGGCTTTTACTTTTTGCGTGGTTCGTTACCCCTTGCCGCATTTGCTGAAGATTACACCTTAACTCCGCTAAGCGACACCAGTTGTGAATTGGCATGGAGCTATGCGTATGAGTGGGGTGGCCCGCTCGGCCGGTTGGGTGAATGGGGCTTTGGTTTTGTCTTTTTCCGCTCCGGCAAACGGTCCTTAGCCAAATTGGCAAAGATGATGGAATCAACCGATCGATATGATCAATAATCTGTGGTAGGCAAGGATAAAGAATGCTTGAACACGACGGCGTAGTGATTCGGAATGCGGTGGAAGCGGATAAAGAAATCTTGTTCAGACTCATGACCGAAGATGAGGAGTGGACAAAATTTAATGGACCCTATTTTCCGTATAAGACCCCAACGTTTGAAGGATTTGGGAGCCGCTTCTTTACCCGTTTAAGAGATAGCCCTGAGAACATGGTAATCGAATATGAAGGCAAGCCGGTTGGCACGGTTAGCTCTCACTGGGAAAGTGAGGCAACCCGCTGGCTAGAGATCGGGATTGTGATCTATTCTCAGCAGGATTGGGGTAAGGGAATCGGCCGAAAAGCCCTTGTTCCGTGGATCACCCATCTGTTTGAAACACACGAAATTGAGCGAGTTGGGCTAACCACTTGGTCTGGCAATCCGCGCATGATCGCCTGCGCCGAGGCGATTGGTATGCAGGTTGAGGGGACCTTGCGCAAAGTGCGATTCTACCAAGGGGTGTACTACGATTCGATTAAAATGGGGGTCTTGCGCGAGGAATGGTTTGGCTCCCAAACCTAATGAATGTACCGACTCTTGTAACCCCAGCTTCGACAAGCTCAGCTTACCCTAT
>JAHDGV010001033.1 GCA_020631655.1 Chloroflexota bacterium
CGGCTTAATTTAGAGTGACGTAGAAAGAGTGGTTTTGATCGAAACAAAATCCGTACGGCGTATTGGGAATGTCATACCATTGATAAGCGACATAATCAGAAAAACTGAATTTATGCCAAACCGGAATTCCGGCCGAGACACCATTAACTTGATAATCATCAAAACCGATTTGATAGACATGCCCAAGTTCTTTGTGAAGGCTGTACATGATCTCCTTCTCAAGGAGCCAGACACTTTTTAGCGATTGCGGGCAAGAATAATTTACTGGCATGGTTGCAGAGGTGCGACTGGGCCAATCTGTAAAATACGGCATCTCTATTTGGGCCGCAGGCTCTACCTCTATTATGGGATTAGATACGTTCAGATTGGATTTATTTGTTTGGGCAACCGTTGTTCCACTTGTGACCCCAGTGAAAACAGCACCAACCTGTGCGCCGGAAACAAAAGCCAAAAAAGTTACAAAAACACATCCAAAAATAAAAAGTCCACCTAAAACAGGCCATAACCACACGTGTTTACGTTTCTTAGGCTCTTGAGCTTTTGTAGCAACAGTGGTTTGCTCGGCCGGACTTGATGTTTCAGGCTCTTCGATATTCACTTCAGCATAAAAATCGGCCGTGTGCACATCATCCCGATGATCTTCAATCCAATCAACTAATTCTTTTAGCTGATTTCGATCCTCTAAATACCTTATCAGCCCCCGTATCAGGCCGTCTTTAGTCGTGGATTTTTGATTCTCAATATCAGCGTCGAGATCGAAGTAGATATTTTTCACCTCTTCCAAATCAAATCGCTCTGATAGAACCTTTCGTAATTTGTCTTTTGATAGAGTCATGACACGCTCGTTTTTTGCCGCAGCTTATGGCTTAGCTAGCCTGCTAATCTTAATCGAGCATGTTGAAATCAACTCAATCGAGAGAAGCGGTTTTGTACTTGTGAAATGCTCAGTTTAAGGGGGGATGTGCTCAGTCCGAAGGTATAGAGGTGAGAAAATAGTAGGCCTGTAGGACGATTGGGTAAACGATTAACTCATTTGTTCAAACAGCTTTCCGGCCGCCACCATCTCATCCGGCCGTAAATCTAAAACCTGCCCGGCCGCAAACATGAGCGCCTGGTTGCTTGTAATTACCGGTTTTCCCAGCTTTTCTTCCAGCTCTCCAATCGCCTCAACCGATCGCATGTCGGTGCATGATAAAACGATGGCTTCAGCCTC
>JAHDGV010000264.1 GCA_020631655.1 Chloroflexota bacterium
CGCCGACTATTCGGCCGTCTACACGCACGGCCGCACTTGATACTCGTTGTAATAAAGCACGCATTTCTAGAGTATAAATTTACGAGATAGGAAGGGCAAACGATGACCAAAGAATATGAGTTTGATCATATATTTCAACCGAAGGTTCTAATCATCTACCAAGATGATTTGTTCAATGTTGTGTAATAGTGAGTAGGCTTCTGGCACAGAAAATTTAGTTTTGCCGATCCGATTGCGGGTGATGTCAATTTTGTAGTCTGTGGCCCCATCAAATCGTGCTTTTGTCAGATTGGTGTTGTTGAACCGGCTGGAGGTCAAAACAGCATCTCGAAAATCGGCCTCGCTTAAGTCTGCGTCTGAAAATTCTATGTCTTTTAGCGAGCAACCGTTGAATTTGATTTTCTTAAGTGTTAGGCCGATGAAGGTCGAGTAATCGAGCTGTGAATCCTGGAAATTGATGGGTGACGCTGAGATTAATTTGGGCCAATCGGCCGCCAACCAATTAATCCCAACAGCTTTTGTTTGCTTGAACCACACTTCACGAAAGGAGCAATCTTTAATCGTGATCATGTTGAGGTTGCAGTCTATAAATTCGCAGTCGTTAAAGCGGCAGGCCATGAACTCAGTTTCTTGGAAGTCACACCCTTTAAAAACGCAGTTGTCGAACTCAGTTTCGTAAACTTGTCCCGATGTAAACTCAACGCCATCCAGCGTTTGATCGTCGTACGTGGTGTAGGATTCAAGTAGGTTCATAGCTGTTTTTCATAATATAGGTTGACTTCTACACCGGTGTATTCTCCAAACGGACCGCAAGACTCAAATCCCCAGCTTTCGTAAAGCCCAATCGCCTCTTTTTGGTAAATGCCGGTTTCGAGCCGCAAGAGCTGAACACCATGCTCTTGAGTTGTTTGTTGGAGCTGTTCAAGCATCTTTTTGGCTAAACCCATCCCCCGGAATGATGGGTTGGTGTACATCCGTTTTAGCTCGGCGTAGGGTGGATCATCGTCTGCAAATATTTGGACCCCTCCGCATCCGGCCGGCTGGTCATCCACCCGCGCAACGTAAAAGTGAACCCCTTGGTCGATCAGTTTTTGCACGCTGTAGCCAAAGCGGTTGTCCGCATCATAAAGCGGATTTAAAACATCTTCCAACTCCTGAATCAACTGCATCGATTCAGGTGTGTCCGGCCGTTCTTTTTTGATCTCTATCTTCATGCTTTAATTTTACTGGCAGTAGGGGGTAGAAAACAAAAAGCCCCATCCTGAACAGGTGGGGCTTTAAAAGTTGAGAAATTGGCAAGGCTATTCGAGGGCGCGTTCCATGTAACCATCCAGCTGTACTCGGGCGAGTGGCCCACGATGGACATCTGTCACAACCCCTTCAGCATTGATGAAGTAGGTGGTTGGCATGTTGAACACACCATACGCTTCGGCCACCGTTGCTGTGGTGTCATATAGCGACAGGAACGAAGTGTCTAGTTCTGTGTCAAACAGATTTTCTTCGGTGAAGAATGTCTCTACCGCCTCTGGCCCTTCTTCACGGTTTAGCCCCATGATGACCAAATTGTCGTCAGCATAGTCGTTCAAGGCCTCTTCAAACTCAGGCATTTCTACCCGGCAGGGGGCGCACCATGTGGCCCAGAAGTTGACAATTACCGGCTGACCCCGCAGTGATTCCAACGACTGTTGTTCACCGTCTTTGTTATCTAAATAAAAGCCGGGGGCGACGTCTCCAACTTGGATTGCACCCGACAGCGCCTCTTCATCGATGATCTGGTTGACTCGTTGAGAATCTGCGACGGCCGGTGTGATTTGGACATTGGCAACTAGGTCTCCAGGCGCAGTGCCACCTGACGCCCCTTGTGCAAAAACGAGAAAGTAAGCGGCTAAAGCCAAAATCCCCATGCCAGAAACAAAAAGCAATATTTTGCCTAAACTGTTGTTTGTTGAATTTTTATCTTCCATGATTCGTAATCCCTTGACCTAACCTGCTGAGCAGGCGGGGTCGTTTGATAATAGTTGAGGTGATAACTGGAGGAAATAAAAAGGAGCTAAACATTTGGAAATGCCTAGCTCCTTGTGAAATTAAACTAGAAAGTTGGACCCTGTTACTGGAAGAGCATAAAGAGTCGTTCTTCCATGTTGGCAAACCACTCAGCCTCGGCCGTGAGTTGGTTGAACCATGCGGTAATCTGAGACAGGCGGCCGTTGACCATGAAGTAACCCATCGCCAAAAACAGGACGCCGCTGAAAATTGAGGTTGAGTGCAGGTGTAAATCCTGCTTGGTGTTGCCACCACCGATGGTGTAGTTGTACAAAATCGCACCGATGATTGCGAGAACGCCAAGCCCTATAACCGTACTGGCTGAATTGGCGATGTTGAAATCAAAGTTGATGGTTGTGTAGCGGAGAAGCCCGAACAAAATCAACCAAGCGGTTAGACCCCAAATAAGCGCGATGACAATCGATGGCACATTGACGAACCAGCCTTTACCGCGAAGGATGCGCCAAATTAAGCTCTGACGGCTAGCCCGGCCGATGAAGGTTGAAACAAGGATAAGTGGGAGGCCAAGACCCATCGCAAAAATAAAGAGCAGAATGGTTCCACGAGCAACTGATGCAGTGGTAGCCGCCATCGTTAAAATGATGCCCAAGATGGGGCCGATGCAAGAGGACCATCCGGCCGCGAAGGTAATCCCGAACAAGAACGAACCACCGGCCGTCATGCTTTCAGTCCCGCCACCGGTGTCAGCTTCCATTCCAGTGAAGCCTTTGCCGATCAAACTCATCGTGCCAAAAATGACGATTAAGATACCGCCGAATAACAGGATAAGATCTTGATTGTTGCGGAGTAAAGACCCTAATGCTGAGGCACTGGCACCAAAGAAGCTAAATACTGTGGCTACGCCGAGCATGAACACCATGGTGTTCATTGCAATTTGTGACCGGCTACTTTTTGATGCAAAAGCGAAATAAGCGGGCAAAATCGGGAGCGTACACGGTGATAAGAAGCTAAGAAGCCCACCGGTAAACGCCAATATGGCTAAAATGCCAAACGATTGTTGAGGGCCAAATGGGCTGGTTTCTGCCCCAATGTCATTGATGATCCCGTAGATTAGCAGAATCACCATCAGCCCAATGACTCCAATGGTCAGGTTGCGCGTGTTCCATAAGCTGGAAGTCGCTTTATCTTTTATGTCGTTTGGTTCGATATAGTCTTGCAAAATTGCCTCCTAGTTATTCAGAGCAATAATTTTTTTCGTTTATGCGTTACTTGACGCTAGCGGCCGATTACATCTTACGACAACATTTGGACCAGATTAATTTTTGTAATTTGCTGGTAATAATCAACGTTATGACAAGTTGACATCACGACAAACAGTGCGTGAGTAAATGACTAATCCTGAGCTAGGATATAAGAGCGTACTCGGTTAATCCGTTCTTGCATTCTGGACATTTTCAAACGATTTGCGACCCATGCGATGTACAGCAGGGTGAAGCTGACGATAGCCGTGTTTAACGTAACTACCATTCGGAGTGAGTCTATCCCCGAAAACTCTTGAAGCCCTTGCTCTAACCCGGCCGCAGATTCAAGTGCGCCACCAAACATCACAGGATGAATGTCTCGCAAGATGCGAATAGAGCCATAGGTGATGATGACTGTAATAAAGCCAGCAATCACATACACGGCCGAAAATCGCCGCTTTTGCTCCTCATCATAAATAACCGAACGAAGAATAAAATAGGCGATGTAGACTAGCCACATGATGGTGATAGAGGTTAAGCGAGGGCTCCAAATCCAGTAGGTGTTCCAAGCCGGTTTCCCCCAAATCGCACCGCTGACGATTGTCATGGTCACAAACGCTACCCCAATTTCAACCGACGCGGCCGAGATGGTGTCTAGGTTGGGATTGCGCTTCCAGAGGTATAACGCCCCGCATATCAATGACACTAAAAACGTGATAGATGCCACCCAAGCTGTGCCTACGTGGAAGTAAAAAATCCTCTGAACATATCCCATGGTCCGTTCTGTTGGCGCATAAATAAAGATCATGCCCATCAGCACAATCATGCCGATTAGAGCGATCCAGTTCAGCAGGTTTGATCGTTTTTCAAGAAAGTTAATCATTAGATACCCCAAGGCCACTGGCCTAAAAAATCGAATGTTTGGTTTATAGCACCCGTCTGGCAAATTGTTTTGTAAATGTGGCGTGAATGATGGTGCCGTTAGTACTAGGACGGGAAGAAAGTCACTTGTTGAAGATTATAGACCTTTTTAATATCGCTTGTGTGAGTGTCTACTATATTTTTGCAAGTCATTGCAATCGTTTCGCATTTTCTTTTCTTAGTCTAACGAGGACGTTCAAAATGGGTATTACACTGAAAGAAGTTGCCAAAGAGGCGGGAGTTTCGATCACTACAGCTTCGCGTGCACTGAGCGGGTATGACGATGTCGCGGAGAAAACGCGCAAAGAGGTTGAGCGGGCGGCCGATGCATTGGGGTACATTCCTAACTTAATGGCAAGGCGCTTAAAAACCGGCCGGACAGGCACCTTGGGCTTTATTATCCCAGATACAAGCTCACGCTTGGGTGATCCGTTTTTTAGCAATTTCTTGGCCGGTATCGGTAATGAGGCCGCCCTGCACGGCTTTGATCTGCTGATTACAACCCATTCCCCTGAAAGCCGTGGGGAACACGAGTCATACACTCGCGCAGTTGGGGGCGGCTGGGTTGATGGGGTGATCCTAGTTCGTACCCGCGTTGATGATTGGCGCATTCG
Source organism: Chloroflexota bacterium (assembly GCA_020631655.1). Classification (GTDB taxonomy): domain Bacteria; phylum Chloroflexota; class Anaerolineae; order Promineifilales; family Promineifilaceae; genus WTJY01. Next base: position 4,781 of record JAHDGV010000264.1, read on the forward strand.
CTATCTGTATGAAAACAACTACCCGTTTGTCGCATTTGGTCGCACAAATTATGAATTTGAATACCCATTGGTCGATGAGGACAGCAAGGCCGGAATCAGCCAGATGGTGCAACATCTAATCGATTTGGGTCACAAAGAGATTGCCTTTTTGGCACCGCCGGCCAATTTGATGTTTGCTCGGCTCCGTCGTGAAGGGTATTTCGATACGATGACGGCCAATAATATTCAGTGGAAAGCTGATTTTGTACGCGAAGGAAACATGACGCGTCAAAGTGGGTATGAGCAAATGAACATTTTGCTTTCCAGCAAAAATCGGCCGACGGCCATCATCGCTGGAAATGACATGATGGCCCTTGGTGTGATGGATGCGATTCAAGAACGTGGGCTAACAGTGGGGCAGGACATTTCTGTCGCTGGTTTTGATGATGTTCCTGTTTCAGCATTTACCAATCCACCACTTACAACGCTGCGTCAGCCAATTTATGACATCGGCCGAACTTGTTGCCGTATGTTGGTTGACATCTTGGCCGGTCGCCGGCCGGAACCCTATCAAGCCCTGCTGAGCCCCCAGCTTGTACTACGGGATTCAACAGGACCAAACAAATAAAGTACCGAAGTCCGACGCTGACTTTTGTACTGGGATAAATGAGCGATTGAGTGCCGTGAAAATACCGCATATGATTAGCACTAACGACACAGGACTTAAAGACTTTAAATTTATTCGAGAACCACTAATGATAAGCAAACGACCATCTAAAAAAGCGATATACGATTCGGCTATAGAACGCCCGGCTTTGCTTTATCACCTAACACAGCTTTACGGCAAAGAAGAAGGGCCAATAGTTTGTCAGCGTTTGCTCGATTTAATGGCCAGCTACCGGACAAGGGTGCCAACCAATGTGACACCCGATGTCAGCGAAAAAGATTCGGTGTTGATCACCTATGGAGATATGGTTCGACAGGGAGATGAGAAGCCGCTCATCACGTTGACCAAGTTTCTTGAGAGCACCATTGCAGGCACAGTTAGCTCGGTGCACGTTCTACCGTTTTATCCTTGGACCTCTGATGATGGCTTTTCTGTGAGCGATTACCGTCAGGTGGACCCAAATCTGGGTAAGTGGTCAGATATCAAGCGTATGAGCCTAAGCTTTCGCATGATGTTTGATGCGGTTATTAACCACATTTCATCTGAAAGTGAATGGTTTAAATCATTTTTGAATCAAGAGCAGCCGTTTGTAGATTGGTTCCATGTCGTTGATCCATCTACTGATCTGACCGATGTTTTTCGGCCGAGGGCTCTGCCACTACTCACTCCCTTTGACACCTCGGATGGAAGCACCTTGCATGTTTGGACCACATTTAGCTCAGATCAAGTTGATTTGAATTACAGTAATCCAGAAGTGTTTTTGGCGATCGTAGATGTGCTACTAGATTATGTTTGCCATGGTGCTGATTTCATCCGATTAGATGCGATCGGCTTTATGTGGAAAAAAGTGGGGACCAGCTGTTTGCATCTGCCCCAGACCCATTCTGCCATCCAGCTTATTAGGTCGATTTTGGGCATTATGGCGCCGCATGTCAGCCTAATCACTGAGACCAATGTGCCTCATGAACAAAACGTTTCCTACTTTGGAGACGGTACCAATGAAGCCCAGATGGTCTATAACTTTTCGCTTCCACCCCTCACGCTACATGCCTTCCATACCGGTAATGCAACTTTGCTAAGCAATTGGGCAAGTAACTTACGATTGCCAAGCGATCAGGTCACCTTTTTCAATTTCTTGTCTTCGCACGATGGTATCGGGGTGACTCCGGCAAAAGGGTTGCTCAATGATGATGAAATCTTGGCGATGGCGAACCGTGTCACAGCGCTTGGTGGTGAAGTGTCATATAAAACCAATGCAGACGGGACCCAAAGCCCGTACGAACTAAACATCAACTACATGGATGCGCTTGGTACGCCGGGTGAGAAAGAGACTTCTCGTGACAAATCTGCCCGCTTTTTAGCCTCTCAGGCGATTATGCTCACGTTGCAAGGTGTGCCGGGAATCTATTTCCACAGCTTGTTTGGCTCTGAGAATTGGATTGATGGGATTGCAGAAACAGGTAACAAGCGGTCGATTAACCGTGAGAAACTACGATATGTTGATCTGTGTGCAGATCTAAACGACATCAATTCCATCCGATCTCAGGTGTTTTACCGCTTTAGGCACATGATAGCGGTACGCTCGGCCGAACCCGCATTTAACCCGTACGGGAAGCAAAAAATATTCCAACTGAATCCGGGGCTGTTCTGTATTTTGCGGGGCAGTGGAGAAGATGCTGTGTTCTGTATTCAGAATGTGACCAACGAAAAAATACGGGTCAAACTTGATTCATCACAGATATTCAAGACCAACACCAACTGGTATAGAAACATCATCAACAATGAAATTTTTGATGATGAGTTTGATGTCAAGCCTTACGGAATCTACTGGCTAAAGCTCCATTAATTAAGCAAATTGTATGCTCTCAGAAAAAAGACTTCGGAAGTTTTTAGTAAGTCGAGCCTGCGTTCAAATGAGAATTTGAAACTTCCGAAGTCTTTTGGCTTTTAATACGTTAGTTGCAAGCAGGGTAGCCCACTGACGCCAACGAATCGTTCAAATTAATATC
>JAHDGV010001034.1 GCA_020631655.1 Chloroflexota bacterium
TGGGTTGAAGCGATTAATGGAATAGGTATAGACAGCCGAAGCTGATGTTTCTTGTGGTTGTTCGTTGGTTTTCAATCCAATACAATACAAAGCCAGCGCGCATAGCCGGTGGCTATGAACGCAGATAAACAACTAGATCCGTTTTACTCAGGTGTAAGTGTAATAAACGTGTGTGGGCGAAAGCTTTATCGCCTGTTCGGGTAAGCCCGATTGGAATAATTAGGTTACAAACATAACTAATCTAGGGACTAAATTCCAAAAGCTAAACCTCTTTTCTAGCCTGGCCATGAGAATCAATTATTCTGCCGCAAGGTCAAATCATTGCCCCCTGGAACCTCTTTGCCACCAACAAAAGCCAGCACCCGCGTTCGCGCCAAAAACAACCGATCCCGCAAAAAAATACACCTTTCCCGCAACAAACCACCGACAAGCTTTCAAAAAAAGGCGACAAAAGATAGTTGCCCGACGAGATTAATCTAATAGAGCGCCCGGTAACCAGAGCGTTAATTGCGGAACGAACGTGACCAGAAGCAAGGCAATCAGCATCATTAAAAAAAGTGGCGTTAGCGGTCGTAATACCTGTGTCAGTTTGATCTCCGCCACCCCAACACCTACAAAGAGTACCGAACCCACCGGAGGCGTACAGAGCCCGATACACAGGTTAAGCACCATCATGATACCGAAGTGAACGGGGTCCATACCCAGCTCCATAACCACGGGCAAAAAGATGGGGGTGAAGATCAAAACAGCGGGGGTCATGTCCATAAAAATGCCGACGACCAGTAAGATCAGGTTAATGAGCAGCAGAATGATGATTGGATTGTTGCTAATGCCCAGCAGACCAGAGGTAATCGCCTGTGGTAAATTCTCGTAGCTCATCACCCAGCTCAGGGCCAATGAAGTAGCCACGAGGGATAAGACGATGGCCGTGGTGTTGACGCTCTCCGCAAAAACGCCGGGAAGGTCTTTCCAACTCAGCTCCCTATACAGGAATGCCAGGACCAGGCAGTAAGCAACGGCAACGGCACTTGCCTCGGTAGCGGTAAAAACACCTGCAATGATGCCACCGATGACAACAACCAGCAGCAACAGGCTCGGCAGTGCCCCCAGAAAGTCTTTTACGATCTGGGAAAGTTTCCAGGGCTCTCCGTTCGGATAGCCCTTCCGCTTGGCATAAACGGCTGCGGCAACAATCAGCAGTAACCCGGTC
>JAHDGV010001035.1 GCA_020631655.1 Chloroflexota bacterium
CCATACATATCTTTCCCAATCTGGCCGATTATGCGGCCGCACTGGCGAACCAGCATCAGTCACACCGGCTGATTGTGCAAAACTTGACTGACTTTGGCATCGTGTGGCCTTATCTTGCCAGAATTCACGGCCGGAGCTTAGCCTTTGAGCTGGTTTGGAAAAGCGCCCCAAACACAATGATGATGGTCAATGGGGCGGCCGATGCCCCTTTACCCAACGTAACGTGGGGCATAGGACATGATGACGCTGAAGCTGGAGAGGTCGTTTTAACTGTGAGTCAGCAGGGGATTGAAGGGGGCAGTCAGTTGGCACAAGTAATTCGTGTAGACGCGCATTCTGTTTTGCACAACAACGCCCAGCATCGGCTCCAAGCTGGGATTGAGATCAATCAATCTTTGTGGGATCAGCTAAAAGATCTGGGCACAGGGATTTTGGTTGAGGCGACTGAAGAGTCAGAAATGCGGGGCGCGGGCGGGGTTTAAACCGAGATGTAGAACGCCAGCTTGCTGGTGTTTTAAATAAAAAGCCGATCAGGGGAATGAGAGAGGACCAAGGCTAGGGATAAAAGAACTTGACTGTACATATTTTGTACGTACAATTTAATCATGCATTTTGATTGGGATGAGAATAAGGCCGACGTAAACTACAAAAAACATAAAATTTCATTTCCAGAAGCAATCACAGCTTTTTTCGATGAGAATGCGGTTATCATTGGTGATCCTGATCACTCAATTGATGAAGATCGGTTTATTTTGCTTGGGATGAGTCGTGAGTTGAGAATCCTGATTGTTAGCCATTGCTATCGCGATCAGGATGATGTGATCAGGTTAATCTCAGCTCGAAAAGCGACTAAATCAGAGCAAAGACAATATGACGAAAGATTATGAGAGATGAATACGATTTTTCAAATGGCGTAAAGAACCCCTACATTAAAAAACTAAAAAAGCCTGTCACAATTCGGTTAGATGACGATGTAATTACCTATTTCAAAAATTTGGCAAATGAAAAAGGGATTCCATACCAGTCATTGATTAATTTGTATTTAAAGGACTGTGTGGAAAACCAACGGGAACCCAGTTTTTCTTGGGGGTGAGCTGTATCGGTCCCCAGATTGCGGATTGGTTCGGGCTGGAATAAATCTGCCAAGATCGGCTAATTATGATTGCGGTTCATAATTCGCGGCCCCAAAATAATGCCTGCAAACAGCAA
>JAHDGV010001036.1 GCA_020631655.1 Chloroflexota bacterium
GAACCTGAAGCTACATCAGAGCTGGAGATGCAGGACACGGAGTTTGGTGGCTCTGTCACCCTCAAATTACGATTGATCTGGCATCGCTCGGCCACATTAGCCCCGCCCCAAGACTCAATAATCGAGCTATTTTCGCGCTGAGACCAGCAGTCTCCGGATTCTGCACAATCTTTGACCGATCCGATGTGATGGGTTCCGTCTGAATCGGTTGTGATAACCAGAGGGGTATACAGATTGTTTTCGTCATAGCGGACCGCATTAAACCGCAGGGGCTTATCTGTGGGGCTACCCATGTTCATCCAGCTCACAAACCGGCCTTGGCTGTAAAGGCTTGAGAGAAAACTACCTAATCCAATTACAAGGAAAAATGGTAGAAGGGATACGATGAAACTTCTGTTGCGCATACTTGATTTGCCTGAGCCTGAATTTAGCTTACGATTACCGGCATGAAAATTCTAGAGACTTGCCTTTACGTTGATGATCTTGATAAAGCGACGGAGTTTTATACCTCAGTCTTAGGATTTAGCCTCTATTCGCGTGAAGAAAATCGCCACGTATTTTTAGCTGGTGAAGACGGGATGCTTTTGCTCTTTAATCCAGCCATCACTGCAAATGAGGTCGATGGGATGGTTCCACGCCACGGGGCAGTGGGGGCGGGGCACGTTTGCTTTCAAATTGAGCCGGGCGAAGAGGAAACTTACGAACAACATCTGCTAAACCATAACGTTGAAATTGAAAAAAAGGTTCACTTTGGGCCGCATCTTTCAATTTATTTCCGCGACCCGGCCGGGAATTCGCTGGAGTTTGCCACGCGAAAACTGTGGGGGAAGGCCTTGAATGACTAAGCGGTTCGACCTGCTCATTAAAAACGGGACGGTGATTGATGGAACCGGCCGCAAGCGATTTGGGGCCGATGTTGCCATCAAGGGTGACAAATTTGCTGGGATCGGGAGCTTCGATCCGGCCGAGGCCGAGCACAGTATTGATGCCACGGGCAAAATTGTGTCTCCCGGCTTTATCGATGTGCATACTCACACCGATGGCTGGTATTTGAAAAAGCCGAACTTCTTCTCAAAAACGGGGCAAGGATTTACCACCGAAGTGATCATGGCCGACGGTATCTCATACGCCCCGGTGAACCGCCACACGGCCTATGAGTGGATTTATTATTTGCGTGGGCTAAACGGCTTGCAGTTTGAAGATTACAC
>JAHDGV010000265.1:0-1683 GCA_020631655.1 Chloroflexota bacterium
CTGAAATGGACCATCGGCCCGCGTCCCGGCTGTGTAACGGGTGACTATCAGTGGGATGGCTTTTCGGTCAAGGCGTTGCAGATTCAGATGGATAGTGATGGGTCTGTGGCTCAACCTCCGCCGCAGACTCCGTCTAATCCCCCGGCCGAAGATTTTGATGTGGTTAGCTTTTTGCCGTGGGTTAATCGGCCGTAAGTAAATCTAGTGTTTGCAGATTTAGACCTCGTAGGTTTTTAAAACCTACGAGGTCTTTTTGTTTTATCTTAGCAAGAAGTCGAGCAAACGATTGACCGCTTTCCCATAGGGAGGGAACAGCAACGAACTCCCATCAATCGGAGCCTGCCTAAAGATCGGTTTCGCTTTTGAAAAAGCCACAAATCCCTCAAAGCCGTGATGGTGCCCCATGCCGCTCCGGCCGGTGCCGCCAAATGGCAGAGATGCCTGCATCGCATGGAGCGATACCGCATTAATCGCCACCCCACCGGAAATTGTATTGTTGATCACCTTGTCGATGGCCCGCTGATCTTTCGAGAACACGTACAGGGCCAGCGGCCGATCTTTACTATTGATGTAATCAATCGCATCTTGCAACGTTTTATAGGTTTTGACCGGCAAAATCGGCCCGAAAATCTCATGCTGCATCACCAGCAGATCATCGCTGGGATCAAGCACAAGGGTCAGCGGCATTTTACGGCCGTCGACGTCTACCGCCTCTTTGGCCGGATTAAGCTCAACCATGCGGGCGTTGTGTTCGGCCGCATCAGCCAGCACTCCTTCCAGCCGTCTAAAATGATGGTCGTTGATAATGCTGGTGCTATCTGGGTTATCGATCACCTTAGGATAAAGCTTAGCGAGGGTTTGCTCACACAGCGCCACAAACTCATCGACTTTCCCTTCAGGCACAAACACATAATCGCTGGTGATACACATCTGCCCCGCTTTGACCATTTTGGTTGCCATGATCGAAGTGACCGTTTTCTCGGTCAGGCTGTCGGCCGTTATGATGGTTGGGTTTTTGCCGCCCAACTCAAGCGTGACCGGCGTTAGGTTTTCGGCCGCGGCCGCCATCACCCGTTTGCCAATTTCAGGGCCGCCGGTGAACAGCAGATGGTCCCACGGGAGCTGGGTGAAGGCCTGCGCCAGCTCAACACCGCCGGTGACAACGGCAACCACGGTGGGGTCAAACGTTTTGGTGAGCAGTTTGCTGATCAGCTCGGCCGTGTGGGGCGCACTTTCAGACGGTTTAACGATGGCTCGATTCCCGGCCGCCAAAATGTCAACCAGCGGCCCAAACGAAATGTCGATGGGGAAATTCCATGGGGACATATTGCCAACCACGCCGACAGGCTGATACATGAGTCGGTTTTGCGCCAGTCCGAACAGGGTGCGCTCAACCGCGCGTCGTTTCGGCCGCATCCAGCGACGCAGGTTTTTCTTGGCAAACTTAACTCGTGAAATCGGGCCGAGCAGTTCAGCGATGCGGGTAAGTTCGGGCGGATGGGTGCCAAAGTCGGCCGCTACCGCGTCAGCAATCTCTTTCTGATTGGCCAAAATCATCTTTTCGAGTTTGGTCAGCCATTCGATCCGCTGCTGATACGACGGCATCATGTTTTGTTTAAACGCCTCTTTTTGTGCTTGGAACAGGTCGTGCAGTCGTTCGATTTCGGCCGCATCGTTGGTCAT
>JAHDGV010000265.1:1783-7415 GCA_020631655.1 Chloroflexota bacterium
TGGATCTTATTGTCTCAGTAAAACCAAAGACGCACAACGGAACGAGCCGCCGGTGGCCGGAACCCCATCAAACACAACTTCCTCTATCGTATAGCCAAGTTCTTTCAGCAAGCCGTTAACACGCGCACTTGAAAAGCTTTTGCGCGCAATAATCGTTTTGGGGCTGATTGAGAGCACATTGGTGGCCAGATGCTCGCGTTCTTCAGCGTCGACTTCGATCCAGTTGAACCGCTTTAAAACCTGCCATGTTGCATCGCTGTTGCCGGGCAAGCTGTCTGGGTGGATCAACATATGACCCATCCCCAAAGGGTTTAGGCAACAGTCGAGGTGAAGCTGGCTGTGGTAGACGGGCAAGACTTGAATAGCTGTATTTTCAAAGTAGTCACGGATAAATTCAAATCCAGCTTGGTTGGTCCGCTGATGGATACCGACCAGCACCGTTTGATCGTTTAAAACGATGACATCACCCCCTTCAATGATGGCTTCTCCAGGTGGCCGGACTATTTTGTTGGGATCGATGTTGTGCAAATGGGCCATCACCGTTTGGATCTCATCGGCCCGACTTTGGACCGCCATGTTTGAGATAAAAAAGGTGTCACCGATCACAAAACCGATATCGCGCGGGCAGGTGTAATCGAATGAATAGGCGGCCGAGGTGTCTGCCAAAAGGACCTCGATCCCGTATTTTTCCAGTGCCGCAACGTAATCAGCGTATTCTGTAACGAGCTGTTCTTCGGTGGGGTAGGTCAGGGCCAGCACCTGCTCTTTCCAAGCGGTATTGGGGATGAGGGGAAACTCCTGAAGCTCGGCCGCAACCTTTTCTTTGTCGCGCAAATACGGGGCCCCTTGGCCGATAATGACCGTTTTTAGCGGGGAAAATTCATCGTGGATTGTCAGGGTGCTGGTTGTTTTCATCTGAAGTTATTCTCGCAGGATCATCGTCAATAAAATCGGAACGGGGAGCAAAAAGAGGGCTAAAAACGCATAGCCGATTGGCAAGGTGGTGGCAACTGCAATTGCCCCGATAATTGGCCCGCCGATGACTTGGCCTATCGCGTTGGTTTGTGACCACATCGATAAAACCGTGGCCCGTACTTCTGGGGCGATTTGGCGAGTTAGCCACGGATCGTAAAGGGTAAAGTTGGCCCGCTGAATCTGTCGGCCGATGATAAATACCAAGACCCCCAACTCAAAACTGTTGGCAAAGGCGAACAGGACAATCGAGACGATAAATCCGATTGTAAAAAGCCGCATCCCACGGGCAACAGTGTCGGCCGGAGCTCCATCAAAGCGCCGTTTGACCCACTCCATCACCCCTAAACTGAGCAGGCCGTTTGCGATACTAATCAAGCCAAGCCAGACGACCGGTTCCCAGTTGTTGTAGGTGGGCCACTCAAAATCTTCCAACAGATGGGCTTCGCTCAGCCCACCGCTTGAGGTAACGCCGGGGTCAACAAAGCCGTAACACAGCTCAATGGCAAAGATGAGCATCAAAAAGCGGCTGGCCCGCACGTAGCCAAAACCTGCACTTAACGTTTGTTTGAGCTTGCCCCATGTGTCACGCTCATCATCTGCGGCCGAAACAAAATTGTTTTCCGGCATCAGCACCAGCATCAATAGGGCTAACAGAATAAATCCGGCTCCAGCAACCTGATAGACAAGAGTGAGGTTAAATGAGCCGGTTACCATCGCGGCCACGGTCCCAACGATGCCGACAAAGCGGCCGATTTGATCCCCCCGAATCATCACATCTTGAACCTGCGAATCTTCGATTTCACCCGCGATCCAAGCCCACAACGCCCCACTGATGAAGGTGTCACCTACGGCCGCAATTGACAGGCCGACCAGCACGGCCCAATACTGTGGAATTGAGCCTTCGACGATGAAACCTGAGCCGATTAAAAAGTAACCGATTAAGGTGGATAGTTTGCGGCTGTAGGCATCTGCCACAATTCCGGTTGGGATTTCGGCCAAAAATGCGACCAAGCGAAACACGGCGGCCGCCAGCAGGAGTTGAAACGCATTCATCCCCACAATGTCTACCCGGTAGATGGTGCTGACGAGCACCATCGCCATAAACAGTGCGCCGTAGATAGATTGAATAAGAAAATATGCGGTTGTAGGCTTGAGTTGCTTCATGCACGGAGTTTAGCAACAAGGAGGCGATTACCCCAACGACATAATCCGCATCCTCAATTTTAATGACGCGGATTGTTTGATCAGTTAGTCTTCTGTGAGCACGCTGTCCGACGGCCGGCCGTTGTGCACGAGCAGTACCGCGTTTAAGTCGGCGGCTAAATCTTCTAGCTGGGCCGCATACTCACCCGTGTTACTGATTGATGGAGCCTGCATCCCTAAAAATGTTAGGTCAGTTTCGGCCGAATTGCGCTGAATAATCGACTTGAACGGCTCTCCCGGATAGTCGGGTGTTAGCACCACAGGGGTTGCAGTCAACCGGACCTGATCAATCATCCCCATCATGTGCGCTTTAACTTGGGAGATACCCTCTTCCGTATTCACCACACGAATTAACCGGATTTCAGCCCCTTCCCAATCTTCATGCTGGAGCAAAATATAGGCCAGCAACAACATTAAATCAGCGTTCCCACCCGCACCTTCCGTACCACGCGACCAAATATCGATCTTCTTTTTGTCTCCAAAGCCGTGTTCAGGATGTGTACGCATGATCAAGGTCGATTTACCCAGCCCGTGCAAGCGGCGCATAATCTCGATCTGATTGGTTAACCCCGGCAGGGTGCGGCTCCAACCCATCACGATTGAATTGGGTTCCAAACCACCAATCCCGTGAGATTGGGAAACGGTCAAGGCACCTTCTTCAAAGCTACTGACGATTTCGGCCTGAGCAAACGCTTCTAGCTCATGCTCAGCGATATATTTTTTGATGTTTTTCTTGGCGATTTCTCGGAATCCGCCGTCGATCATTTTGTCAGGATCACCGATGATCAGCTGGAAGAAGGTGACGATGCCGTGGCCGAGTGTGAGCCATTTTGCTAGCTCGACAAGTTCTTGCCGGTTGTGCGGCTGGCCGGTAAATACGATCAGATTCGGCCGCCAATTTCGGCTCGACAAATCCATCTGCTCAAGCCGGAGCAGGGTTGTCCGAGCCAGTGAAAATAGCAGACCACTGCGCATGTCTCCCCAGGTGCGGGTTAGCTGACGCCTGCGGAGCAAAAAGTAAATGCCATAGGTGATGATGAGCGCAATAATGGTTGCGGTGGCGTTGATCAAGAACATCGCCCCGTAACAGCCAATCGCCCCCAGTAACGAGAGCGACCAGTGGATTTTGAACCGAGGGCGGAAGCTAGGATTGCCAACCAACTTTTCAAGCCCCGCCACTAAGTTAACCATCCCGTAGGTGTTTAAGAAAAACATGGCGATGATGGGGGCCACAACGTTCAAATCACCCATCCAAATTACAGTAACCGCAATGATGGTTGATAAAATAACGGCAACCCGTGGCTCAGTGGGGCTACCCATTTGCTGGGCGAAAAATTTTGGGACCACATTGTCGAGCGCAATCGCCTGCAAGGTGCGGGGTGCGGCCAAAATACTGCCTAACGCTGAGGATAAGGTAGAGGCCCAAACGCCCAGCAGGATTAAGAAGGGCCATACGGCAATTGATTGCATCGCCATGCTTTCGGTTACGAGGGTCTCGGCCGACAAATGGATGGCAAACCAAATCACCGCCAAAATATAGACGATGGCGGTAACGCCGATTGAAAGTAGGGTGCCCCGTGGGATGTCTCGGCTGGGATTGCGCAGGTCGCCCGATAAGCTAACACCTACCTCGATGCCGGTTACGGCCGGGAAGAAGACGGCAAACACAACCCAAAATGTGTTCCCATCTGTTAGCTCAAAGTCGGTCAGCGGTGCTTGAATAGAATCCCATCCCCCAGCAAAAAATGAGATAAGGGATGCGATTAGAATGGCTAGAATAAAATATTGAATTTTGAGTGCAAAGTCAGCCCCGATGTACGAGATCACCCCAAAAAGTAGGGCTACGGCGGTTGAAACAAGGCGGGGATCAAACGCCTGTACCGCTTCTATCGTGTACAGCGCTTCGGTAAACCCGATGATGTAGAAAGCGATGGAGATAGCCTGAGACAAAAAGAGGGGGATTCCGATGGCACCGCCGATTTCAAGCCCTAAGGTGCGGGAGATAAGATAGTAGTTTCCCCCGGCCCGGACATTCATGCTGGTCGAGATCGACGACAGGGAGAGGCCGGTCAGGAAAGAGATTAGATTGGCTAAGATGACGATGGCCAACGCGCCCCACAGCCCAACTTGCCCCACAACCCAGCCGATTCTCAGAAACAGGATGATGCCAAGAATGGTGAGGACATTGGGGACAAAGACCCCGGCAAACATGCCAAAACGGCCGGTCGAGCCAGTTGGACTGGTTTTTGGTGAACTTGATGAAATGGTGCTCATGAATGTCTCTGGTAAATGAATGATTGCACTGGTCAGTCCTAATCTTCCCTCAATGATTGGTTTAAGTAAACCTATTCCTGACAGTCTTTATCGATTTTGAGGCAACCAACATTGATTTAAACCGCTGTGCCGGTTTGAAACAATCATTATGATGGTGAACTTACACCGGTTGAATGCCTAATTAGTATGCTTTTCAGCTATACGTTGCCCCATTCGCAAAAGTTGGCTCCGCAGATGGGCTGGCTCCAGCAGGCTCATCTGATCCCCCCAAGCCAGTAGCCACGGGGCAATAACGCCCCACGACGGCACTTGATAGACCATGACAATCCCTTCGTCGGTGGGCTCCTCTTCTCGAATAAACGATAGATGCTGTTGTTCACGCACCCAGCGGACAGCGGCATGGTCAAACCGGACCCGAATGTCGAACTCTTCTTCGGCCGGACGCTCCTTGGCACTCTCACGCGGGGAAAAAGTTTGATCCAGCACCTTGTATTGGTCGATGCGGGCCAAATTAAAACTGCGCACATCTTGGCGCAGGTGGCAGTAGCCGCTTAACAACCATGCACGGCTTATCATAGTCAACCCCATCGGTTCAACAATCCGTTGGGTTTGTTCGTTGCCCGTTAGGCTGTGGTAGGTCAGCTCGATCAGGGTTTTGTTTTGGATCGCTTTTTGCAACGTCAGCAGTTTTTGATCATCGAAGTTGATAGGGGGGATGGCTCTTGAGTAGAAGCTGAGCACGGCTGTTAATGCCTCGACCTCTTCTTTTTGCCGCGCAGGCAGAATCGTTTGGATTTTGTCCCGGGCCAGCTCGGCCGATTTTCGCGTTTCACCCTCGGCCGCCGACCCCATAAACATCGCAAGGGCCAAGGCCAACGCCTGCGCCTCTTCGGGGGAGAAGGTGACTGGGGGGAGGTAATACCCATCCATCAGCCGATACCCTTCACCCGCCACACCGTACAGCGGCACCCCAACTTGGCACAGCGCATCGATGTCGCGGTAGACGGTCCGTTCGGAGATCTCAAAATGTTCGGCTAGGTCTTGGGCCCGAATGAGGCCGCGGCTTTGGAACATGACCAAGTAGGCCATTAAACGATCAACGCGTGTCATAGGTTTTGAATACGGCGAGCGAGGAGTGAACTCCTCGGCTAAGACAGGAAACCTGCTGAAGCAGGTTGAA
>JAHDGV010000266.1:0-3222 GCA_020631655.1 Chloroflexota bacterium
ATTTAGCGGATTTACCAAATGATACAAACCTTGACCCAGGAATTGCATATTCATGGCAAGTCAGGCCATCTAACTTAGACAATGGGGTAACTTACAGTGTCGTTCCCCGTTGGTCATTTACAACAACCGGTGACCTCCCCGCGGACGACTTACGTATTCGACGTACCAAAGCGATGGCTGAACATGCCTATCAACATGTTTTCGATTCTGAACCGACTGAGCAATCACTCGAAAGCCTAATTGAACCACTTCTTACTTTTCTTGAGAACCAAGACAACCCGGCCGCACAATTGTATGCCATGCTTACCATTCAGCAGCCAGCGCTAATTCAACTGAGGGATGCATACGGGGGGCTGTGGCAAAACCCATCTGATGAGATGCTGGGTTACCCAGCTACAAACTATGATCATGAAGGTGAATTAGGCAGCTGGTTGAAAGAGATTGATGAAGTAATCAAAAATGTAAAAAGTCAGATCGGACTAATCCCAAATCAAAGTGCTCAAAATCGACTTTTTCCAGAAAGAAACTTAATCATGAGCTCAGATGCTATTAGTGAACTAGATACAACAATTGAGACGTTGGTGGGCAAACTGCCAGCGAATGACGATGTAGACCCACCAGAAACATCGCTGTTCGATGACATCAAGTTAACAAATTTAGACCTAATCGAGCATGATTTAGGCGATCCAGATAATTTGGGTGGTCTGATTAATTTTTCGGCCGAACTCAATGACCCAAGCAAACCTCAGGATGAAAAGATTGCGCTTTTACTGAGCCAAATCAGACGCTTGAAAGGGTTACAGGATGTGCTGGATAAAGATGCCACAGAAAACTTAGAAGAGCAGTCGAGAGATGTAGTTGCTGGCCCAAAAGGTGATTTGGATGCGCTAATTACCCAGCTTGAGGCATTTAAAACGCAAGTCGAGAATTCATTTGAAATTCCTGATCAGCCAAAAGACCAGCTTTTAGACGCCATTAGCACCCTACCATCGATTCCGGCCGATAGTTTTGTCAACCTCGAACGGAATATAGAAGATCTATTTAAAACCGGCGATGATGAATCCCAATCAGACATTCTCAACCAATTATTGACTACATTTAAGCCTGATCTGAAAGGAGTTTATTTCCAAGCATTAGCTGAGAAAAAGATTACGTCCCTAGATCATCAGAGTGCCTATGCACTTAGAAAAACGGCTGCACCATTTGGTGCACGCTTGCCCAAGTGGGAATGGGATTTTACCCTAGGTGCGGCGATTATCGATGCAGAGGACATCAAATACAAACTAAGGACCCTCTCAAGTGTTCTTAATCTTGATGAGTCTGAAAATATTTTTAATGACGGGGATAAACAGAATCTTCTGCGCCGCAGTTTAGTTCTTGATGGGGTTTACAAAGAGGTGAAGCCAGGTAGCTGGGCCGTTATCGAATGGCCGGATATAGACAATCTAGCAGCTGAGTTGGGGGTAAACGCAGATTCTTTAAATAATATTGCAAACCCACTCATTATGGAAATTAATGCGGTCGATACGATTTCTATGCCAGATTTTGGGCAAGTTACCCGGCTGGTATTTAAAGAGTCTTGGATGGAGTGGGCAACGGGCGAAAATATAACCGATCATTTTGCGATTTACAGGCAGGCAACGGTTCACTTCCAAAGCGAACATTTAGGACTAACCCGCCAACCCAACCTAGCTGAAGTCGCGGGGGATACGATCCGCTTAAACGGCCTGTTTGAAGGGATCAAGCCCGGCCGATGGCTGATTGTGTCTGGTGAGCGTACAGACATCGAAGGAACCCCTGGCATTCAAGGGGTTGAACTGATTGTTATCGAAGGGGTCGATATTGTCCAGTTTAGCCAAACTCAAACCACTGATGAAGGAGAGTCTGAACTCATCAAATTAGACCGCCCGTTTACCCGCCTGCAGCTTACTGAAAAGCTATCATTTACCTATCTGCGCGACACCGTCACCGTTCATGGCAACATTGTGCGGGCTACTCACGGTGAAACCCGTCAAGAGATTTTGGGTAACGGGGATGGCACATTGTCCCGTCAAAGCTTTAAGCTCAAACAAAAACCGCTGACCCATACTGCGGCCGCAACCGCAAACGGTGCACAAAGCTCATTAGAAGCAAGGGTAAACGATATTTTATGGCACGAAACGAAGAATCTCGTGTTTCTTGAGCCTAACGGGCGCGGCTACGCCACCAAAGCGGACGACGAGAGCAACCTATCCATTATTTTCGGCGACGGCCAGTATGGGGCACGCTTACCATCCGGCTTCGAAAATATTAAAGCGGTCTATCGATCAGGTATTGGCAAGGTGGGTAATGTTGCGGCCGGCCGCATTTCGCTTTTAGCCGCCAAGCCGCTAGGTGTCAAAGCGGTCACCAACCCCATCGCCTCAACCGGTGGGGCTGATCGCGAGACGCTGATCCAGGCAAGGCGCAATGCTCCCATTGCCGTACAGACGCTAGACAGGCTAGTCGCCTTAACTGATTATGCAGACTTTGCCTGTAACTTTGCCGGAATCGACAAAGCTTTTGCAGCTCTCGTACCTCAAGACAACTCTAGTGGCATTATTCATGTCACAATCGCAGGGGCTGATGATATTCCGATTCGAGAAAAATCAGACCTATTCAACAATCTTGAAGCGGCCCTGAAAAAACATGGCAATTGGCCCGATAATCAAATCGAATTAGCCATTCGCCAAATGAATCTGCTTTTTATTCAGGCAAAAGTATCTGTTCATCCAGATTATTTATGGGAAAAAGTTGAACCACAAATTAGGAAGCGCTTGCTCGATGAATTTGGATTTGCCAAAAGGCATTTAGGGCAAGGCGTTTCATGGAGCCATGTGCTAACGACTATCCAACAGGTTGCAGGTGTTGTCTATGCAGACATCGAATGGGTTGATGCCATTCCGGAAAAACCGGCCGATGGAAGTGAGGTCACCATTGAATCACTTGAAACAGCAATTAAAGCAATCATTGCAAACTTAAGTAGAAGCGATACTGAGTTAATCGAAAAGAAAAAGATGCAGTTTTTACAAATAAAAGACGAACCAGAAGAAACGCCGGCTGGTATTGAACCGGTTGCCATTGCATACCTGACATCTGAAGTGCCTGATCTACTTATTCTTAAACAAACCACGACAGAAGATGAGGGTGAAGA
The DNA here is from genome assembly GCA_020631655.1 of Chloroflexota bacterium. Classification (GTDB taxonomy): domain Bacteria; phylum Chloroflexota; class Anaerolineae; order Promineifilales; family Promineifilaceae; genus WTJY01. Next base: position 3,173 of record JAHDGV010000266.1, read on the forward strand.
TGAGGAACAAACACCATGAACCGAACTCTAAAACTAACTCAAGACCAACT
>JAHDGV010000266.1:3322-7392 GCA_020631655.1 Chloroflexota bacterium
GAAGATGAGGAACAAACACCATGAACCGAACTCTAAAACTAACTCAAGACCAACTCTACAACCTACTGCCAGCCATCTATCGCCAGCGAGACGCCGAGCAAGGCTACCCACTGCGCGCCCTAACCCAAATTATCGGCGAGCAGGTGCATTTGGTTGAAGCGGATACCCAACAACTGTACGAAAATTGGTTTATTGAAACGTGCGAAGATTGGGTGGTTCCTTATATCGGGGCATTGGTTGGCTACCAGCTTGAACATCAAGCGGGCAATTCGGCCGCACCGCCCCCCTCCTCTACCGCCTCCCCTGTCGATAGCATTCTTACCCCACGGCGGGAAGTTGCCAATGCCATCCGTAATCGACGACGCAAAGGGACACTTTCACTGCTCAAAGATTTGGCACGTGATGCGGCCGGTTGGCCCGCTCTCGCAATAGAGCAGTTTGAACCCTTGGCAGTTCCATACCCTCTGGATCAGTTTAATGACGGGAGCGGCCGGTCGATTATTTTGGAAAAGGTGCCTATTTGGCCTGCAGGCGCAACTTCAAAGGATATCGATGTCGGTGTGTATCTAAATCGTCTACGCCCTTATTCGGTAACAATGACCGATGCCAACTACATACGATCAAACGAAGGGTACACATTTAGTGCGTTTGGCAACGACACACAGCTATTTGTCAAACCGGAAACGGGGCCATCTTCACCTAATGGAGACATTGCTACCCCATTGCCCAGCATGCCGCCTGTACCACTACAAACGGTTCTCAATCCTTCAGAAGAGCAAAAGAAAAAATATGAAGAGGCAAAAGCACGGTACAAAAACTATCTCGATCGCTTTTATGGACCAGATAAGAGCTTTGCTATTTGGCGAGTTAGGCGAAATGGAGATGAACCAGAACTGATCGATCCATCTGATATTGAACTGGCAAATCTTGTGGCATGGAAAAGACCCAAAAGTGGGAAGATTGGTGTAGATGTAGCATGCGGCCGGATTACGTTTCCGGTGCGTCAACGGCCTCACGAACTCAAAGTATCCTATTATTATCCGTTTCCAGCCGACATCGGCGGGGGTGAGTATCGTCGCCCTTTATCAGAAGCTTACTCTTATTCACTTTATCGCGTGGTTGATCAGATCGTGGATGGGGATCCCCGGCAATTTACCAAATTGGGTGAGGCCCTTCGCAGCTGGGCAGAGGACAAACCGGCTAACGCCATTATTCAAATTGAAATCAGCGGTATATTTGAAGAGGATTTCAGTCCTGTTGAAATCTTGTCTTATCAAAATTTGCAAATTCGGGCAGCAAATAAGATAAGGCCGGTCATACGTCTGGTCAATCGGCAAACAAGCTCAGCAGATTCATTTCAGTTTAATGGTCAAGGTGGTGGCTGTCTTACCTTTGATGGTTTAATCTTTAGCGGTAAGCCGGTTGAGGTGATGGGGGAGCTAGATACCCTCACCATTCGTCACTGCACCCTTGTTCCTGGCTGGACGCTTGAACCAGACTATACACCAGCTTACGGCCGAGAACCGAGCCTGATTCTATATAGCCATCAAGCGATAATACCGGCCGCCAATGAAGAGTTTGATGGTTCTAAAGATAAGGAATATGGGCCGATTAGATGCGTTCATATTTCAAAAAGCATTTTAGGCTCAATACGAATTCACCAAAATCAGATTTTTACTGACCCAGTTGACCTAACTATAGAAGATAGCATTATCGATTCAACTAAAGACAGTTTTCCTGCTATCGATGCGATAGTAGGCGCACTCGTGGATGAAGATAGCTTTATTAGGCAACCACATGCCCATGCTAGTTTGACGGTAAAAAGATCAACTGTTATCGGATGGATTAAAACATATGCAATTAATTTAGCCGAAGACTCAATCTTTTTCGATGAGGTTCAAGTATTACGTACTGATTTGGGCTGTGTGCGATTCTGTGCAGTCTCAAATAACAATTCAAAAACTCCCGCGCGATTCCAGTGTCTGCCAGACATAAACGCTGATTTGTACAAGCAAAGAGAAGGTATTGCTGAGCTTTTTATGGATCCAAAAATTCAATTTGCTCAACCTACTTATGCCCAGTTATGTCCCAAAATATTGACAGAACTGAACGCACAATCTGATTTGACGAATGGGGCGCACGATCGCTCTGAATTAGGGGTCTATCATCACCTTCACCAAGCCAAACGTCTGGCAAATTTGGCAAAGCGCCTAGATGAGAATGTTCCTGTTGGAATGACGCCGGGTATTTTTATTCAGTCAGAGAATCTCATACCCAAAACTGTGACTTTAAAAGAAAAAAGCCCAAAATCAGCGGCGAAGGCGAAGAAGGTGGAAAAGAAGAGCTCCACACGGCAAAAGAAAACTAAAAAGAAATCTTAAGTCGGCCGAAAACCGTACTTTAACGCCGATTTTCTATTTATAGTTTCTCTACCGGACACCCTGCAAAAACCCCTCACCCCAGCCCCTCCCCCGATGAGAGATGGGGGCAAATCGTGCAAAATGACAGAATCTTGCCAACATAGACAGCTAAAATCCTTCTCCGCTGGGAAAGGTCCCAACTTTGTTGGGAGCGGATGAGGGGTTTTTGAGGTACTCGATGCGAAGGGTCCGGTAGAGAATTAGATAATTAACCTCAGGTTCGGATAAGGGCAGTTCACACTGTCTAGCCGCCGAAAATTTGCGGCTAGAACCCTTAAACGAAATTCAGGTTAGTTCGGATATTTTGGAGGAAGTATGAAGAAAATTCTATTTTTAACTCTATGCATATTTGCAATCATTTTGTTAAGGTGGCAGCAAACTAATGCAAAGCCCCTTCATATTCCTGATTCTGTTAAGACTGAAGCATGCCAACTGATTACCTTTGAAGGCATAGCAAATAACGCTCCAATTCCACCGATAGATGGGGTGACAACCCCCCAATGGCTTGCTTTAATCGATTCAGATGCGGGCGGCACAGGCCAATTCGCTAACGAGCCATCAGCCAGTACCGTTGCTTATTGGTTTGACGACGAAAATTCCACCGAGCGAGAAATTTTGCTTGAGCCTCCAGTGAATCGACTCTCACTCTACTACGCTTCATTCTCAGCGATTACACTTACCGCTTTTGATTCAAGTGGCAATATGCTTGATGACGACAGCGGCCTGCCTAATTTTAATGCTGGGCCAGGTGGCGATCCCACAGGTGATTTTGACAAATTTGACAAACTGAATGTGCAAGCTTCGCAAGACAATGTCATCTCAAAAGTTGTGGTAACTGGGACAATCAATCAAACCTCGATAGATGATTTGGAATTTTGTACGGTAAATGAGCCACCTACGGCCGATGCTGGGAGGGGCTACAACGGGGTTGAAGGGGTTTCAATCAATCTTAATGGGGGAGGGTCGTCGGACCCTGATGGAGAGATCGTATCTTATGAGTGGGACCTCGACGACGATGGTCAATTTAATGATTCAAATGGCATCACAACAACCGTAAGCTTTCCCGATGAAGGAACCTACACTATAACCTTGCAAATATCCGATTCTGATGGAGCGATGATGACTGACTCAACCGTTGTGAATGTTGCCAATGCACCTCCGGATGTTGATGCAGGGGGAAATCTGCCTTCGATCTTTGTTGGAGATTCAGTAAATTTTAATCAAACAACATTTACAGACTTTGGGAGTTTAGACACACATACAGCGACGATAGATTGGGGAGATGGTACTGAATTAGAGACTGTTCCTACTCAGAATGGTCAGGTGAAGGCGACATATCAGTACGGGAAGTCCGGTAATTTCATGATCACTGTTTGTGTAACAGATAATGATGGTGGCAAAGGCTGTGATTCTATTTTTATAGAAGTTAAGGATATACCAGCAATGTTCGTCATTTACTTCCCAATTATCTTAACGAGTCCGTAAGGTACAAAAACCTCATCCAAGAGTAATTTACCAAGAGTAGCCGTCATTTCTGATAAAATCGAAGCATCTTTCAAACTTAGGAAAATGCTCCATGACCTATACTGGGCCGGTTTTTCTCCCTTGTCCACTCCCTTTTTCAGCTTTTGTAAAAAGCCCATTTTTAGG
>JAHDGV010001037.1 GCA_020631655.1 Chloroflexota bacterium
TTTTCACCGCCCGAAATAATCATATTTTTCTTGCGATCTTTGATGTAAACATACCCATCTTCGTCTTGATGGCCCACATCCCCCGTGCGGAACCAGCCGTCCTGAAGTGCCGCGGCCGTTGCTTGTGGATTGCGCCAATACCCCTGCATGATGTTTGGGCCGCGCAACAGCACTTCCCCTTCTTGGCCACGAGGCAATTCTTGATCATCACCACCTGCTATCTTGACTTCGCAGTGCAAGCCGGGCAGGCCGGTTGAACCGATCCGATCAAAATCTGAATCCGGCCGATGATAAACAGAAATCGGTGCTGTTTCTGTGCATCCGTACATTTCCACGACGGTCACACCCACTTTGCGGAACTCATCTGATAACTGGCGCGGCACCAGCATGGAGCCGGTGCAAACCACCCGCAGAGTTTTAAAGTTAGTTTCTGACCACAGTGGTGAAGCGATTAAGGCCGCCTGAATTGCAGGGACAAAACAGCTGATTGTGGGGGTTGGATGGGACCCATCACCAGCTGAGATCGCACGCAAAACATCATCTGGATTAAAGCCACGATGCATGACGATGGTGCCGCCAACGTGCAAAATCGGGGTTGTTTGATTGTTCATTCCACCCACATGGAACAGGGGCAAGCACATCAAAACCACGTCGTTGCTGGTGAAGTTGTGCATGTGCTGGCTCTGGACTGCGTTCCAAAGCAGGGAATTTTGTGAAAGCATCGCGCCCTTAGGGTGTCCCGTTGTGCCAGAGGTGTACACCAGCATCAACGTGTCATCCAAGTCACCGGCTGATGTGGGAAAAGTGGTGGGAGCGGCCGACATTAATTCATCCCAGTTTTGCGCTCCGTCAGGGGTGAAATCCAATCCAACCAGTTTGCAGTTTGGCATTTCTTGACGGGTATGGGCCGCAAACTCGGCATATGTTTCTTCAACCATTAGCACGCTACTTTCAGCATTTTGCAAAATGTAGCTTAGTTCAGGGATGGCGAGCCGCCAGTTGAGCGGGTTGAAAATCGCACCAATGCGAGCACAGGCAAACAGGGCAATCACATATTCGGGCGTGTTCGAAGAAAGAATCGACACACGATCCCCATGCCCCACACCTAGCGAGCCTGACAACATTCTTGCGGCGCGATCAATTTGCTCTGCCATATCGGCATAAGTTAGCGTCCGGCCCTCAAAATAGATTGCAACTTTGT
>JAHDGV010001038.1 GCA_020631655.1 Chloroflexota bacterium
GCCTAAAGTAGCCGTGCAAAAACCTAACTCTAATCAATATGCACAATGGTATCACACCACGATCTTCACCCCCTTAACGCTCAAGATCCTATGAGAACCGCATATCATCCCCGATATCCCAAAAAAGCCCGGCCATTAAACCAAGGGCATCACGTGAAATAGACTTCAGCACATGTTCATTTGGCGCGTGTTGTGAGCAACCACGATAGGAATGCGGCACCCAAACAGTTGGAAGGGCTAAAATATTTGCAAATACTTCATTGGGTAGCGAACCTGCAAGATTAGGAAGAATATGAGGCGATTTGCCGGAGCTCCTTTCAAGCGAATTTGCGACAGCTGCAACCCATGGATGATCGGTTGACAAGCGGGTAGCTTGGAAAAAACCTCGGGCGTGTGGTACAATCTGCACAGACTGAAATCCGTTTGCATCAAGGTGTCGGCGCAGTGCCGGGAGGATCTGCTCTTGTTCAGTTCCCACAACATAACGTAATTGGCAAGCAGCGCGTGCTGATCCTGAAATAGCATTAACCGGTGCTGATGGGTTTCCGCTCTCCATCGCAAGAACCGTAAAACTGTTCCAGCCAAAGGCACGCTCTGCCGGGGTCAAGCCTTTCTCCCCCCAATCTTTATCAATCAATGGGCCATTTTCGCTATCAATCGGCAAATTACGTAACGCTGAGCTGATATCCTTGGTCAAGCTTGTAGGGCGCCATTCAGGTATTAGAATTTGCCCGCGTTCATCGGTTATTTTCGACAATGCCTGTGCTAGGATCATTGCGGGATCTGCTAGCAGCCCACCCCAATTGCCCGAATGATGAGCGCCATCGCGTAAGTTTACAGACAGATCGAAAGAAATGCCCCCACGCGCACCCATAAATATGGTGGGTGTATCTGCTTGTAGCCTTGGTCCATCTGACGCGATCAAAACGTCAGCCGCCAAAATTTCTTTATTGGCTTCGCAAAACTCAGCTAAGCCTGGTGAGCCCATTTCCTCACCCATTTCAATGATTAGGCGACAGTTAAACCCTAGTGATCCGCGAGTTTCAATGACTGCTTTCAACGCAGTTATATTAATTAGATGCTGTGCTTTGTTGTCAGCACTACCGCGCCCATAAAGCTTATCGCCTTCATCAACAAGCTTGAATGGATGTAAACCATCGCGCCACTGATCTGTTTGGGCTCGGATCACATCACCATGGC
>JAHDGV010001039.1 GCA_020631655.1 Chloroflexota bacterium
ACAACAATCCTGAAACGCCGCGATAGAACAGGAACAGGCTCAGAATGAGGGTGAGGCCGATGCCTAACGGCCGGCTGTAGCGGCCGAGCGCATCCTTAATCCGGTTGAGATAATCTTCCGATTGTTCGCGATAAAGCATAAAGATTCCCACCGGAACCATCACGCAGATGCAAAAAACGAGAACGGCCGGAACGAATATCAAAAATTGGTTACCTAGATTTAAATCGCTCCGGAGCAGCTTGGAAACCGTGGCAAGGAAAATCGCCAAGTTTTTGAGATTCGCAAATGCAAAGATAAAAGCAACCCCAAACGCTCCGCGTGGGGTGACCCCATTTACCAAGCGGGCAAAACCGGTTGGTTGGTCCGGGTCAGCCTCTGGCGCCGGTGGTTGCATCCAGTTTCGGATGGCGAGAATGAGAAATAGGATGGCAAACCCAATCAGCAGAAACGATATGGCGGCGCTCTGTTCAGCCCTGCCGATGCGCGGCACCTTTACGTCCAACGTTAGCAAGGTCGCACCCAAAACAGAGTACGTGGCGATGTAGCCGAACATAAACGCGATGCCGTTTCTCCCTTCTCGGCCGGACATGAGAAACAAAATCACTAAGGTTATTGATCCCGGAGCAAGTAGGCCAAGGGAAGCGATTGAGAGGGTTTGGAACAATACTTTGGTCATTTTGAGTAGTGGGTGAAGGGCAGGGGTATGTTTTTTAGCAAAATTCTCTGCCCCTATCCTTGGGTTGAACAAGTGTACTTGCTTGCTCAACCAAAAATATTATGCCAAAAATTAGTGGTGATCAATAGCTTTCGACTAGCTTTATTAATCCTCTTATCACGAGAAACATAATGCAACCGGCGTTTATGAGGATAGGTTTGCCTCCCGCGGTGCTAGTGGAGCCTTTGGCTGATGGTGCCACAAGAGGTTGAAGGGACAACCGAAGAAAGTACCAAAATCGTAATTAGAAACAAAAGCGACCTAAAAGGGTCCCATGCTTGATCATCCTTGGAGGCTAACACAATCACCTTGCCGTTAGACTCACAAAAAAAGAGGCAACCGTTTCTGGGACTAAGCCTTGTGAAACAGTTGCCTCTTGTGTTTGATCTGATCTATTAAATTAAATAGTTGTGCGCTACCTTGGGCGGTTTGAAAATAACCTTAGTCATTCTCCCCAAACCAGCCAAGTCCGAAATCAAAGCCTA